>WLXB01000095.1 GCA_012103295.1 Alphaproteobacteria bacterium
GACCGGAATGCCCAACCGGTCGGCAACCCGGCACAATTGCCAGACCTGGTCGGCGCTGAGAAATTGCGCTTCATCCACCAGTATGCCGATCCGATCCACTCGAGACGTCCTGGCACACCGACGAGCTCGGCCAATGCCTCGATCACGTGTTCAGACGTAACGCCGGTTGCCAAAGCAAGGCCGGCGGCACATAGGGCGTTCATGGCCTGAAAAGAGCCGGCAAGAGGCAATGTGACGTGCTCGACCTTGCCGTGAAGGAGTAAATCAAGGTCCTGCCCGTGTGCAGCTGCCGTCGCGCTGACGAGCCGGATGGCGTCACCCGCATATCCGTAGGTAATGGCTGTATGACCGCGTGCGTGACAGGCCGATTTAAGGCTAGCGCACTCACGCGTGTCCGCATTTAGGACGGCGACACCGCCCGGAATAAGCACGTCTGAGAACAGTCGGATCTTGGCGTTCAGGTATGCGTCCATGGTGCCGTGATAGTCGAGATGGTCACGACTCAAGTTGGTGAAAGCGGCTGCGCTGATCTTCACACCATCAAGACGGAACTGGTCGAGGCCATGACTTGAAGCCTCTAACGCCAGATGATCAACGCCGCGCTCGGCGAGATCGGCCAACAATTTGTGGAGTGTGACAGGGTCGGGCGTCGTGAGGCTGCCGGATGCTGAAAGATCGTCAGAGACGACGCCCAAAGTTCCGAGGGCTGCGGCCTGATGACCTGCATGCTGCCAGATTTGGCGAACGAACTGCGCGACCGAGGTTTTGCCATTGGTGCCGGTTACGGCAACGGCAATTTCCGGCTGGGTCACGAAGTACTTGGCTGCTAGTTGAGCAAACAAACGTCTCGGATTGGCATCGGTAATGAGTTGTATGTCGTCTCGATCAAGAGATGTCCCGTCGGGCGCCAAAACTGTGGACGCGCCGCGCTCCACTGCTTCATCAATAAAAGCGCGGCCATCGACCTTTGAGCCCGGTAACGCGGCGAACAAAAAGCCAGGCTCCACAGACTGGGAGTCCGCTGTCATGCCGGTTATATCTAGATCGGTCAGGCGTAACATGTCTGTACCGCTGTCCTCCAATAATTCACTCAGCCGCACGATCACCCCCAAAGCCGGTACCGGCTGGGGCAAGGGCCATGTCGGAAATGCGAGCGCTCGCTTCGATGAGGGTTCCCAACTCGGGTGCCATCGGTTGTTCTGTTGTTGGATACACGCCAAGCATGGGCGCAATTTCGGCGATAATGCGGCCAACTGTGGGCGCGGCATTCCAGCCTGCTGTTGTGTAGTTGAATGTCTCTTTAAGGCCTTGCGGTTCGTCTAGAAGAACCAGCACAACGTAACGCGGCGCATGCATTGGAAATGCGGCGACAAAGGACGTTCGTATTTGGTCCTCGCTATATTCACCGGCGCGATCGAGTTTCTCAGCTGAGCCGGTCTTACCACCGACAACATAGCCAGCAACCTCAGCTTGTTTGCCTGAGCCCTCTGTGACGACCAGGCGCATCAAGCTGCGTACTTGTTTCGATGTCGCTTCCGAAATAACCCGAGTGCGGTCTTCTTCATAAACCGTGTCGCGTCTGAGCAGTGTTGGTCGATTGAGAACACCGCCGTTTACCATGGCGCTGACTGCTGAAACGACATGGACCGGCGTTACTGCGATTCCATGGCCATAAGAAATGGTTACCGTATTAATTTCGCGCCACACCGCCGGATACATCGGGCTCGCTACTTCCCGTAGTTCCAGATCAAGCGGTGATAAAAGTCCGAGTTGATGAAGGAAGGTTTGCTGCGCCGGCGTTCCTGCATCAAGCGCGATCTTGGCGGCACCGATGTTTGACGAGTGAATCATAATTTCTGGAACGGTAAGCCAACGCTTTTCAGCGTGATAATCGTCGATGGTGTATCTGGCGACAGTCAGCGGGGTGCGCGCGTCATACACGCTATCCATACTGATCACGCCCAATTCGAGCGCCATGGCTGCCGTAAACAGCTTAAAAGTTGATCCCATTTCATAGAGACCAAGGGTTGCACGGTTAAACTGCCGGTCAGCATCCGCGCGTCCGTTGTCCTTGGGGTCGAAGTCGGGGAGTGAGACTAGCGACACGATTTCACCGGTCTGGGCATCCATCACGACACCGGCGGCACCCACAGCGTGGAAACGAGTCATCGCTGCTTGCAGAGTTTCACGTACCGCGTTCTGGACGCCGGTATCTAACGAAAGTTCAAGCGATTCGACGCGTTGGGATAGGGCTTTGTCGAAGGTTAGTTCCAGCCCGGTTTTTCCTCTGTTGTCAGGGTCTGTTGCTCCGACCACGTGGGAGTAGAGGGCGCCGTATGGATAGATGCGGCGTTCTGACTCTTCGAAATACAGGCCGGGGATTCCTAGTGTGTTGACTGCGATTTGTTTGCTTGGTGTGAGGTGGCGCCGCAAATAGATGAAGCGCTGGTTGGATTCTAAGCGCCGTGTCAGATCAACGAGGTCGAGTTCTGGTAGAACCTTAATCAGCGCTTTAGCGGCGCCCTTCGCATCGATGATTTCTGTCGCTTCGGCATAGAGGTTAACCGTCGGAAGAGTTGTTGCGATTGTGCGACCCTGGCGATCAACGATATCTGACCGGAATGTTGGCGTGGTTTGGCTTACTGCTGCCCCGTAGACCGGCCCCGTGTCGAGGGCACCGTTGAGGACCATGAGATCAACCAGCCGTATGGATATCGATAGAAATGCGAACGTGAAAAGCCCCGCCGTAACCATCAAACGGGCCCTGCCGATTTCGACAGCCCGTTGGGTTTCACCGACAAGGGTCACGCGCGCTTTGGGCGCAGCCTGGATGTCTTCGCCAGGATAAACAAAATCGATCTTACGTTTCGCCTTAGACCAAGCTGTCACTGGCCACCTCCTAGCTGTGAGCTAGGTGCGTTAGCAGGATCGATCTCTGCGGCATGAAATGGGATCGCGTCTATGGAGATGATTCGCGCCGGTTCAACGGGCGCTAATTCTAAATGCTCGAGGCCAAGCCGACGCAGCCGAGCAGGATCGTTCAAGAAAGTCCACTCGGCTTCCAAAACTTGAATAGCACGCGCGTGCGTATCGATATCAGCGTTTCGTTCAGCCAGCGTGTCTTCAAGGTTTTGCACTTCATACTTGAGCACGAACAAAGCGACCGCGACGACGAGGACCAGCCCGAGCCACATTAAATCCATCAATCTCATGCAGCCCCCCCTTGAATTGAGGAAAGCGCCGGTAAGCCTGTGCGTTCAGCTATTCTGAGGCGTGCGGAACGGGCTCGTGGATTGTCACGCACTTCGCGTTTTGTTGGTGTGATCGCCCGATTATTGACCAAGCTGAATGTTGCAGACGGTTTGCCGGCGCTCGGTGCTGGGACATGGCGTGATGGATTGGGCGCTCGACCACTACGGTCTCGAATAAAAGACTTAACGATCCGGTCTTCAAGCGAGTGGAAGCTAACCACGGCCATTCGACCGTGCTCCGCTAAAACCTGTTCAGCCCCCGTTAGTCCGCGCTCAAGCTCGCCGAGTTCATCATTTACATAAATGCGCAGTGCCTGGAACGTCCGGGTTGCCGGGTCGATTCCATCCTGAGACCTTTTGACTTCGGCACGGATCGTATCGGCCAAGTGGATCGTGCGTGAGAATGGGCGTGACTTGCGTGCAATGACGATGGCGTGTGCCACACGCCTGGAAAATCTTTCTTCGCCATACTTGTAGATGATGTTGGCAAGCTCTGACTCCGGCAAAGAGTTCACCGCATCGGCTGCACTCATGCCAGTTTTTTCCATCCGCATGTCCAGCGGGCCGTCACGTAAGAACGAGAATCCGCGGCTACGGTCATCGATCTGCATTGAACTGATGCCAAGATCGAGTGCGATGCCGTCAACGGCTCGAACACCATTCTCAATAAGAAGCTCGGCTAGGTCACCAAACCGGCCGTGGAGAAAATTTAATCTGCCAGGAAATGACTTTGCCAACGCTTGACCGCGTTCCAAAGCCTCGGGGTCACGGTCGATCGCCCACACTTTGCAATCCGCAGACTGCAGGAGGGCCATCGTGTAACCACCGGCACCAAAAGTTCCGTCTACATAGAGTCCGCCATCTTTCGGGCTTAAACCGTTGAGGACTTCTGAGAGGAGGACGGGAATATGATCTGGATCTGTAATCGGGGCGGAGGGGGAGGGCGCCACGGATGACATCAATCGGCCTCCTTCCTTGCCCTGACCTGTGCTTCTCGCTCAGCCATGGCGCGGTCGAACATCTCTGCTTGGGCAGATTCGAGCGCTGAAGGGTTCCAGATTTGAAAGGTGCGGCCTTTTCCGACAAAAGCGCCTTGGTCGGTTAGGCCAGCTTTCTTTAGAAAATCGGCAGGTAAGACAATGCGACCGCCGCCGTCAAAAGGCAGGTCTCGGGCCGACGCAAATATAAGATGGGCAATCGCATCTTCTTCGACGCCGGGAATTGGTTCGTCTGGGAGGGTTTCAACCATCGCTTCGATCCGGTCGAGGCCACAGCCTTCAATGCATGGACCGGTCAGGGCTGGATAGCAGGTCACACCGCTCAGCGTTTTGGCCTGTAAAACGGCGCGAAAAGGCGCAGGGACGGAAATGCGCCCCTTCGCATCTATCTTATTAATGAAGGTCCCGATGAAAGACTTCATCGCTGGACCACCCCTCAAACCACCAAACCAATCGCCGGACTCCAGACGCACTTCACGCGTTAAGAACCCGAACTTTCATGGTATGCCATGGGATTATATGGGCGTCAATGGTACGAGATAGGTTGCGGGTTTATATGTTCACTATTTGTTCTTATTTGTCAAGTCGATGTTGTTGCGTCCCATTAGTGAAATTTCGTCATTTCATGAAAAAAGTGCCAGATGGCCTGTAAGCCGGGTTCTGTCCCCGGGAAAACCCGGGAGACGGCCATTCATCTAGGGCGTCCGTTGCCGAACGTCTCACGCGACCGACCCGGGCAGCAGGCTGGAAACCCACCTGCACCGCCGAAACGGCGCAGCTGCCCCTATTTGGTCTTGCTCCGGGTGGGGTTTGCCGTGCCGCGACCGTTACCGGCCGCGCGGTGCGCTCTTACCGCACCCTTTCACCCTTACCTGCCTTGGCCGAAGCTAAGGCGGGCGGTTTGCTTTCTGTGGCACTTTCCCTAGGGTCGCCCCCGCCGGGCGTTACCCGGCACCCTGTTTCCATGGAGCCCGGACTTTCCTCCCCCAGCCGAAGCTGGCAGCGGCCGTCCGGCCATCTGACCAAACGTGTTTATCCGAAAAATATATTAACTTCAATGATTTACGAGAATGCGCGCGCGACAGCGCTGATTGCGCTCTGGGTTTGATCATCGAGGATGCCGGACCGGTTTTGCGGCGTAAATCTAGTTTGAAAGGCGGAAATGACGTCTGATATAGCTGTCTCTGAGTTGAGTAGGTCACCACCGCAGTGTGGATCTCCCGGGGACGCATAGCCAATCCTGGTCAGGCTCTCCCATGGAGTCCCATGCTCTTCGCCATCGTTGACGGCTAAATCCGGCCAAAGTCCGATACCGCACGATGCCAGATTCTCCCACGGAAATAGCTCTCCAGGATCCGATTTGCGGCCTGGCGCGACGTCAGAATGGCCAACTACACCAGTTGCTGGAATGTCGTACTGGCTTATTAAAGCGAGACTGAGGGCAATCAACGTGTCTATTTGTGCGTCTGGAAACACCCGATATCCGAATTCGTGACCAGGATTGACCAGTTCAATGCCGATGGAGGCACTATTGATATCGGCTTCACCGCGCCAGTAGGACGCACCGGCATGCCACGCGCGCTTGCCATTCTCGACCAGCCGGTATGCCGTGCCATCTTCGTCGATAAGCAGGTGAGCGCTGACCTCTGCACGGGGGTCACACAGGCGTTGCAGCGCAGTCTCGCAAGTTTCCATACCCGTGTAATGAAAGACGAGCATCGTGATTGAGGCTCCATCGCGTCTTTCGCCGAAGTTGTTAGACGGTCTGTCTATGCAGTTAACGGGCATCGTGTGGGGACCCTGATAAAGCGGTTTTGGCGATCCGCCATTGGATGACGCCAACTCCGGCCAGGGTCAAGACGCCGCCGAGCGCTTTTTGCCAGGTCAACGGTTCGCCTAAGACAACAAGACCTGCACCAACACCGACGATGGGAATGAGCATGTTGAAGGGTACCACAGAGTTGACCGGATACTTCTGGACCAAACCATACCATGTTGCATGGGCGATGATGGAAGCAGCAATGGCCGTGTAGGCTAATGCACCGATGAGCGGCCAACCGGCGTTCGTTATTGCCGCGCCCTGACCTGTTTCGAAGAAGAGAGACAACAGCATAACTTGAGGCGCTGCGAACAAAGAGAGCCACCCGGTTATAGCCAATGGCCGAATATCGGGCATGCGTTTAACCAAAACATTGGACCATGCCCAAAACACTGTGCAAATCACGAGCAGGAAGAATGAGAGCGAAGACGCATTGCGCGGTTCGCCTGCGAGAAAAGCAACACCTATAAAGGTCAGGGCCAAGGCGAGACTTCTACGCCAGCCAAAGGTTTCTTGAAAGACCAGCCAAGATATCAATATTGAAAAGGGAACGCCGAGCTGCAAAGTGATTGCGGCAGTTGCAGCATCAACACCCGCGAGACCTACGAAGAGAAGTCCAAAGTGCCCGGTGCCGAAGCAGACCGATAGAAATATAAGGCTCGGCCAGTGTTTTTGCTCGACCGGGCAGAACGGCACAACCAAGGCTGCGACGACCAGGAAGCGCAGTGCAGTAAAAAACAAAGGCGGTGCAACGCCAACGCCGATCTTGCCGGCGATCAGGTTAAACCCCCACAGCACGGCGGCCATGGTCGCTAAGGTGGCGTCACGCGGTGTCATAATAAGCAACCGGCCTTCAACAAAGGTGAGGCGGTCACATAACAGGTCTTTTGAACCGACAGCAATCTTGCTGCCGGTTCAGGGGAGAAAAGTTAGACGGCGTCTATCGCAAGTGTCGGTGCATCTGGAGCAAGCGCTGCTTTCAATTTCGAAATCGCGCCCGATTCTATTTGGCGAATACGCTCTGCAGTTACCCCGTAAATAGTGGCCAGCGCAGATAGGGTTTTAGGTCTGTCTGTTAAATAGCGTTTTGTGACGATGTCGCGTTCGCGTGCATCCAGACGAGTAAGCCCTCGGCTAAGAGCCTGCTGGCGGAGCCGTTCGATTTCATCTGCAGCATAGGTCTCCTCGGGTGAGGCTTCAGCACCGGCGATCGTGTCCATCATGGTTAGGGTGCTACCGTCCTCATCGGAGACCGGTTGATCTAACGACGGATCAATGGCTGACAGGCGTTGATCCATGGCAACGACGTCACGGGGTGAAACTTGAAAGCGTTGCGCAATAGTTTCGACATCCGCATCGGTCAGATAGCGGGAGCCTTCAAGCGCCATCTCTCGTTTCGCTCTCTTTAGGTTAAAGAAAAGCTTTTTCTTACCGGCGCTATTGCCAACTTTTATTAACGACCAGGTTTGCAGAATAAAGTTCAGGATCGCAGCTCTGATCCACCACCGGGCATAGGTTGAGAACCGGAATCCTTTTTCTGGCTTGAAGCGTTCTACGGACTGCATCAAACCGATGTGTCCTTCACTGATCAAATCGTTGACGTTGATGCCATAGCCACTGAACTTGCGGGCAATACGGGGCACGAGCCGGAGATGACTTTCGATCAGGCGATCAAGAGCATCCCGGTCACCTGTTTTCTTCCAGCGGCGGACGAGTTTTTTCTCTTCCGCTTCGCTAAGAACGGGAAAGGACCGCGCATTCAATGCGCTGGGGACGTTTATGTGCGGCGTCTCAGACATTTTTTCTAACCCTTTCTCTTCCGAGTATGAGCCGTGTTGATCTTAAAATAGTACTAAATTAGTCCTGTATTCAAGCTTAAATAGGACTAATTTAGTACTATATATACGATGCAGCCCCGGAATTGGATTTCCCACACGTTTTCTGTGGCTTTCTATGGCTTTTGCCCACTCTGAATGGACTCTACGGCTGAAGTTGGACACCGTTGACCGCAGGCTCGAAAGCCTTAAATTACGGACGATTAACGGACATAATTCCTTGGCAAGACCGCGATTTTGCTCTGGGCCAGGCAGCCGATGAGGGACACACGTACTTATGCCGAGCTATACCGCACCCTTAAGAGATATGCGTTTCGTAGCCCACGAACTGTTTGGGGCGGCCGACACGCTAACAGCCCTGCCTGGCTATGAAGAGGCATCGGCCGAACTGATAGATGCCGTGTTGGAAGAATGCGGAAAGCTCTGTGAGGGCGTTCTCGCGCCGATTAATCAATCTGGGGATGAAGAGGGGTGTCACTTTAATGACGGCGAAGTCACAACCCCAAAAGGGTTCAAAGAAGCCTACAAGCAATTCGCCGAGGGCGGTTGGTGTGGTTTAACCGCAAGTCCCGAGTATGGCGGTCAGGGGCTACCTGAAACTCTGCAATATCTCATCGATGAGATGGTAGGTTCGGCGAATATATCCTTCGGCCTTTATCCAGGTTTGACCCAAGGCACCATCATCTGCCTTTCGGCGCACGGAACCGACGAGCAAAAGAATACCTACATCCCGAGACTTGTAAGCGGAGAGTGGCAGGGCACGATGTGTCTGACGGAGCCGCACGCGGGATCCGATCTTGGCTTGTTGCGGGCCAAAGCAGCGCCCAATGGCGATGGCACTTACGCCATTACCGGCACAAAGATATTCATCTCCGCTGGTGAACACGACATGACCGAAAATTTCGTTCATCTCGTACTGGCGCGATTGCCCGACGCCCCAGAAGGCAGTCGTGGAATCTCAATGTTCTTGGTTCCTAAGTTCTTGGTCAATGACGATGGGTTCCTCGGTGACCGTAACGCGGCTGCCGCCGGTTCGATTGAACACAAGATGGGCATGAAAGCATCTGTGACATGCGTCATGAACTTCGACGGTGCGAAGGGCTGGCTGATTGGTAAAGAACATAAAGGCCTCGCCGGTATGTTCACGATGATGAACAAAGAGCGCTTGTTTGTCGGCACGCAGGGTATTTCGCAGGCGGAGACGGCTTATCAAAACGCGACCGCGTATGCCAAAGACCGAATTCAAGGTCGGGCAGCCGGTGGTGCCAAGCAGCCTGATAAGGCAGCGGACTCCATACTCGTCCATCCGGATATCCGCAATAAACTCTTGTTCTCTCGTTCCATAATTGAAGCGGAGCGGGCGTTAGCGGTTTGGACCCAGCTCAACGTCGACATCGCACATGCCCATGAGGATGCTTCGGTGCGTGAACGTGCTGGTGATATGGAAGCTCTGATGACGCCGATCATCAAGTCGGCATGTACAGATTTTGGTACTGAAATAACCAACGCCTGCCTTCAGGTGTTCGGCGGGCACGGGTACATCAGTGAATGGGGTATGGAACAGCTTGTTCGTGACGTTCGCATCACGCAAATATATGAAGGCACCAATACGATCCAGGCGCTTGACCTCGTTGGCCGTAAACTTGGACTACATGATGGGCGCTTGTTCGCCGGCCTGCTCGAAGAAATTAACGAATCTCTGTCCGTGACTGAAGGGCGCAACGATCTCGCAGAGTTTGTCGTGCCGTTTAAGGATGCGGTCGAGCGCTTAAAGGCTACAACGGATTTACTGAAAGCTCAGGCCAAGGATGATCCAGACGCACTAGGAGCCGCGGCCAATGACTATTTGCGTATGTTTGCGTTGACGGTGTTCGCGTGGATGTGGGTGCGTATGGCAGAGAAGGCATTGGACGCGTCCAACGGTGGTGATGAATTTTATGAAGCCAAGTTGCAGGTCGGTCGCTACTTTATGAATCGAGTTTTGCCGGGCACGGTGTCCCTTGAGGCTGTTATCAAATCTGGCGCGGTGCCAATGATGGCAATGTCCCAAGACGCATTTTAGGGTTGGGGTCCGGCCAATCGTGAAACGTATTGGCATTATTGTTGGTTCTTTATTGGCCGTCAGTTTGGCGATCATCCTCGCCGCACCCTCTTTTGTCGATTGGACCGAATACAGAGACACTTTTGAGAGTCAGCTTGCTGCTGCGACCGGCCGAAGCGTTACCATCGAAGGTGACGTGAGCCTCACGTTATTGCCTCGCCCGGCGTTTCGTGTGGCTGGCGCGCGGATTGGTAACGTTCCGGGAGCATCCGCAGAAGATTTTATTACCACTGACACTGTCGACGTCAATTTGGCATTCGGACCACTGTTGTCAGGTCGTCTCCAGTTCACGTCCATTGAAGTTGTTAATCCAGTGATTAATGCGGAAGTCCTGTCAGATGGGCGGGTCACGTGGTCTGTGGCTGAATCGTCGAGTGGCGTCGGGACCGGCCCGCAGGATGGTGGTGACGCTGCGTCGTTCGATCTTGGAATAGACAGCCTAATACTCGTGGATGCGCGCCTGAACTATCGCGACGCGCGCTCGAACACAGAGTATCGTTTCGACGGTCTGAGCGTAGAGCTGCGAGCAGATACGATTACCGGTCCTTACACCGTTTCGGGTGGTGTCACGTTCCTTGAAATACCTTGGCAATTTGAGGCGTCGGTTGGTGCCTTGGAAACGGATCGACCCAGTGCTGTTGCTTTCGCTCTAAGTGCGCAAGAGGCTGGTGTTGTTACGAATTTTTCGGGTCAGTTTTCTTTCGCCGAAGCGACGCCTTCAGGGACCGGTCGGATATCGATTTCCGGTGACAGTGCCGCCGTATCAATGATTGCGTTCGGCTTGGCTCAACGGGATCGTGCACCCCCTCAGCCTCTGGCTGAGCCCTATAGTGTGCACGCCCGGCTAGCCCTCAACGAGAACGCGTTGACAGCGATGGAGATTGAACTCGGCGTTGGAGGCGCGAATGTTGAGGGCGCTGGAAGTTTCTCCTGGGCGGAAGAATCTCGATTTGATCTTGCACTCAAACTTGGTCGTCTTGACCTCAACTCATGGTTATCCGGTGCGACACCATCTCCGGTTAGATTCGCAAATTTGGGTGACGTGGTTGGTGTTCGCGCAGCTCACGCACAATCTGAACCCGCTCAGGCTGATTTTATTCTTCCGGCTGCACTTTATGGTGCCCTTGATCTATCTGTCGATCTTATCGAGTGGCGTGGCCAGGTCATGCGTAATGGCTTCTTTTCCGCCACGTTGGCTGATGCAGAAATAACAGTTTTAGATGCGAGCGTAGAGTTGCCGGGCAACGCGTCGGTGCAAGTGTCAGGATTTGTTCGGGCAGAAAAGGGGCGGCCTGTTCTTGACCTGGACGGCAAAGCATCATCCCGCAATCTACGTGGTTTTCTAAAATGGATCGATGCAGAACCGTCCGATGACCTTGTGCCGCCAAGCCGCCTCAATGCACTTTCCGTCGCATCCCGAATATCAGGCACGCCCGACCGACTAAAATTCCAGCGGCTTGATGCGACTCTCGATACAACACGGCTCACCGGGTCGGGCGGGTATGCGTCTGGTGCTGTACCTAAGATTGATCTTGATGTCGCATTCACCAATCTTGATTTGGATTTTTACCTGCCGACTCTACGCGAAAGCTTGTCAGGCCCGACGCAGCTGCAAGAAAGTGGAAATGAGAGCTCCCCCGCACCGTCAGCTGCGCTCGCAAGCTTCGACGCGTTTCTGTCTGATTTTGAAACACAGATTAAGCTTTCAATCAGATCCCTGACTGCGGCAGGGAAAGTGATCCGAGGCATCAATATTGATGGTGGCACTTCGAACGGTGTGCTGACGCTGAACAACGTTTCGGCCGAAGATATCGCGGGAGCGAACTTTGGGTTGTCTGGGCAGGCGCATAATTTTTTGAGCGGTGCGCGCTTTGACGACATAAAGCTGTTAGTGGCGACACAGAATTTTTTGCGTACAGGTCGCGCGCTTGAGCTGGAATTGCCGAGGATGCCAGTATTAGCTGGTCCAGTTACCATCGACGTTTCTATTTCAGGTTCTCTGCAAGAACTTGCCCTCAACGTAAGTAGCACCCTTGGAGATTTAAGTGTAACCGCCACCGGTTCTGTTTTGTCAGCATCGCCGGCTCCTGAATTCGACGTGGCTGTCTCTATTCGGCATCCAGCGTATGCGTCTCTCATGGCAGACGTCGGATACACTTTGCCTGCACTGGTTATTCCAGTGGGCGCTGTAGAGATGAGTTCCAAAGTTGTTGGTAGCGGATCGTCATTCAACTTATCCAGTCTCGCCTTGCAGGTGGGCGACAATGCTATTGGGGGGCAACTGTCCGTCGACCTCGCCGGAGATTTGCCCAACATTGTCGGCACGGCCAATATTGCGTCTCTTAACCTTGATGCGTTGTTGCCGTCCGATCCAACAGAGGAATTAACTCGCGCTAGTCGCGGCAGAAGTACGAGTGGGTCTGGCTCGGTATCTGGGCGTTGGTCGTCTGAGCCCTTTGATTTTTCAGCCCTGTCTGCGTTTAACGCGACGATAGATCTTGCTGCTGACAAGGCTGTTGCCAGCAGTGTTCAGGTCGAGCAGTTGACCGCCCCTGTTCGTCTATCGGATGGGGCGCTAACGGTGGAGCAATGGCAAGGCCAAGTGTATGGCGGTCCAGCGAGTGGCAGTGTCGTTCTCTCCCTGTATCCGCAAGTCGACTTGAAAACAAATATCATGGTCGAGAATGCTTTGATTGATCAGATCGGCGGTGTTGCTGGCGCAGCGTCGACCGCGTCAGGCAGAGTATCGCTTCAAGGAACATTTGCAGCCCGCGGCACAAGCGTGCGTGAGCTCGTGAGCACATTGTCTGGAAGCGGAGCATTCACTGCCACAGGCCTTGATGCCAAAGGTGCCGGGCAGGGTGCTTTTATGTCCGCCGCGCTTTCACCAATTCGTGCGCTTAGTCAGCTTGGCGGATTGCTAGGTGGTGGAGTGACTAAGGGGTTCGCTAGCATGGCGGCGACGTTTAACGGTGAGTCTGGCGTGTTTATGCTCTCCGATGCGACCGTTAAGTCGAACGTTTACTCAGGTGACTTTGCAGGCGCGATTGATATTCCACGCTGGTGGATCGAGGTTGATGGACGCGTGCGGCTTCAGGCGAACGTGCTAACCCAGTTGTTAGGAAACCGTTTGCAGTTGCCGTCTCTCATTCCGGTGAGTGTCAACGGCCCGCTTGACGCGCCGAATGTTAAAATGGATACAATTGCTGGGGCTGCATCTC
Organism: Alphaproteobacteria bacterium; assembly: GCA_012103295.1. GTDB lineage: Bacteria > Pseudomonadota > Alphaproteobacteria > Rhodospirillales > Rhodospirillaceae > WLXB01. The sequence continues at coordinate 13,226 of WLXB01000095.1, forward strand.
AGCAGCAGCCTGTGTCGCCAGCGAATGCGCCTAGCGTCGCGCCGCGACAGCCTAATCCACTTGATCTCTTCCAGGGTATTTTGAACGAGATTACGAAACCTCAGTAGGCTCGATTGAGTTGCCTTCGGCAGCATCAGTTTCTTGCACTGATTGCAGAACATAAACCCGTATGGCGCTTGATAAACCGCCGGCGCGGATTCGATCTATTTCCGCGACCAAGTCGGGCACGGATCGGTTTTTCTTTTTGGCGATCACCTTAAGCGCGTCCCAAAATTCATGCTCCAAGGATACACTTGTGAGGTGGCCTGCAATTTTGAGAGACCGTTTAACAATAGTGCTCACGGCGCGTTAGTCCGCTGGCCCGAGCATGCGAGCAGGGTCAACCAATCGTTCAAACTCTTCGGGTGTGACGTACCCCGTTTTGATCGCTGCTTCGCGCAAAGTTGATCCGTCTGCATGCGCCAACTTTGCGATCTCACTGGCCTTGTCGTAGCCAATATGAGGAGCGAGGGCCGTGACCAGCATGAGAGAGCGTTCGACATGCAGACTAATATCTGCAGTGTTTGCCTGTAGTCCTTCGACGCATCGTTCGGAGAAACTGCTGCTGGCATCGCCGAGAAGGCGAATAGACTGCAAGAGCGTTGCCGCGATGACGGGCTTGAAGACGTTTAGTTCCAGGTGTCCGTGCGAACCAG
>WLXB01000096.1 GCA_012103295.1 Alphaproteobacteria bacterium
CATCCGAAGGTGCGGGATACACAGTGATCACGATCGGCGTTGACATCGAACAGTTTGTTGCCGATCCCTATGGCTCGGGAATCCAACGAGTGCTGCAATACCTGGCGCGGGAGTGGCCCTCGGATGAGATCCCTGCCGACTTCGTGATTCCCCATGGTGCGGAGTTTCTTCTTGCCAGCCCTACGCAAGCAGCCCGGGTGCTCGATGCCGCATTCGCGGCGGAAGACAGCCACCAAGTCCGACACGTGGTGGCCAGCCATGTTGAGCAGCTAGCCGATGAATGCACCCGCGTGACCCAGTCCGGGTTGCTGTCGATCTACTCGTCCTGGCTGCTGCCCGAGGTCTCGTACCACCCAGAGGTGCTCCAGCGCCTTGCCTTGTTCAACCAAGCGATGCCGTGCTCGATGATCGGTTACGACACCCTGCCGATGACCGAGCCGGCCAACTACCGATTTACCCCCGGCACCGCCGCGCGAGTCAGCGAGTATTTTCGCCTCCTCGCGACGGTGGATTCGGTGGTGTGTATTTCCGATTACTCCCGCGATTCGCTCTTGCATCGGCTGAGGCGAAACCCTGCGGCGCGAACCCTCGTTGCCCACCCGGGGGGAGACCACATACCTGTCAACCAACCACACACCTCTGCATCCCCAAGTGGTGATGTCACCTTCCTGCGCGTCGGGACGATGGAGGCGCGCAAGCAACCCATCGAGATCCTGCGCGCATTTCAAGACGCGCGCGTCAAAGGAGCGCAGGCCCGCCTGCACTTCATCGGTGGCGCTTCAGCATCGGACCCGGCAACCAACAGCCAGATCCGACGGGCCGTCGCAAACGACCCGGCGATCATCTGGACCGAGGGCGCATCGGACGGCGACGTAACGACGGCACTGCAGGAAGCGGACTACTTTCTGTCCTTCGGCATCGAGGGGTACGGCATCCCGGTACTCGAAGCCATCCGCTTGGGAACCCCGGTCCTCTACGGCGGGATTCAACCGGCTGCGGACCTGATGCACGGGCGCGGCAGTACTCGGATGCCAGACACCTCGCACGATTTCTTGGTGTCCATGTTCGAGGAGTACTCCGCGCCGCCTGCGGCCGGGGCACTGGATGATCTCCTCCAACCGGAGGCAGTGCCACGCTGGCAGGACTTCACAGCCACCGTGGCCCGCGCGAGTGTCGGCTAGCGTTACGCGAGTGACGATCGGCAAGACGCTCGTAGCGATTCCCGCGTGGAACGAGGAATTGTCGATCGCCGATGTCGTGGTGAAGGTGCGCGAGCACCAACCTCAGGCCGACATCCTGGTGGTTGACGATGGCTCTAGTGATGCAACAGCCGAGCGGGCAGAGGCTGCCGGTGCGCAGGTGGTGGTGCTGCCGTTCAACGTGGGGGTGGGCGGTGCCATGCGCACCGCCTTCCTTTATGCCCAGCGGCATGGGTACGCAGGAGTCGTCCAAGTCGACGCGGATGGGCAGCACGACCCGGCGGATCTCGATCGCCTGATCGACGGGCTCACGGATGCGGACATCGTGGTGGGAACCCGCTTCCACCCCGAATCGATGTACTTCGTCGGTGGCCCGCGGCGCTGGGCGATGGTGTTGCTCAGCAAGGCACTGAGTCGGATGAACCGCGGCACGATCTCCGATCCCACGAGCGGATTTCGCTCCGCCGGCCCCAAGGCCATCGGACTGTTCGCCGCCGAATACCCGGCGGACTACCTCGGCGACACCGTCGGCTCGCTTGCGATCGCCATCCGCAGCGGCTTAAGCGTCCACGAAGCACCCGTCACCATGTACTTCCGACAGACAGGACGCCCCAGCAAGAACGCTGTGTGGTCAGCCCTTTATCTCGGTCGAGCAACGCTCGCCATCATGGCTACCTCGCTCAAGCGCGGAACCCCGCGAACGGACGCCGCATGACCGCAACCATCCTGGCCATCGTCGCCTCGCTCGTTACTTTCGTGTTCGTTTTCCTGCTGCTGCGCCGCGGTGTGCTTCGGGAGAAGTACGCGGTCCTATGGCTGCTGGTATCCGGTGTTGCCCTCGTACTTGCGCTTATCCCAGGTGCGTTGCGCTGGGTCGCGGACATCCTCGGGGTTCAAACACCTTCGAACCTGCTGTTCTTCGTGACCGTTGTCCTCCTCGTCTTGGTCAGTGTCCAGTTGAGTTACGAACTTAGCCGGCACGAGATGCGCATCCGCCGACTGGCCGAAGAAGTCGCCCTGTTACACCGTCGCCTTGATGATCAACATCGCGATGACTGACCCCATCGACACACCTGTGCTGGTGATGGCCTTCAATCGGCCCGACCACCTCGAGCAGCTCATTGAGCGCCTACGGCAGGTCCGACCAACGCGAATCTTCGTTGCGATCGATGGGCCACGGGCCGAGGTGCCCGGTGAAGATCAACTCGTGGAGCAGTGCCGGAAGTTGGTAGCCGATATCGACTGGACCGATGATGTTGCCACGCTCTTCCAACCGGCGAACCTCGGGTGCGGAGCAGGTGTCAGCGCCGCCATCACCTGGTTCTTTCAAAACGTGGAGCACGGGATCATCCTGGAAGACGACATCATCCCGCAGCCGGGCTTCTTCCCGTATTGCACCGAACTGCTGGATCGCTACCGCGACGATGATCGCGTCTTCGCGATCTCCGGGTGCAACTTCGTTCCTCCGAATCACCGAGCACACCCCGATTTGCCGTATCGATTCAGCCAGGTTCCGCACATCTGGGGTTGGGCCACCTGGCGGAGATCCTGGAACAAACACCGACTCGACATAGCCGGCTGGCAACGTGAACTGCCTCCGCAGCAGCTTTGGCGGGCAGCGGGGTGCTCCGCCGCCGGAGCGGCCTACTGGGCCAGCACATTCGAGTTGCTCGCCCGAAAACAGGTCGACACTTGGGATGGGCAACTCGTCTTCGCCAGCATGGTTGCCGGGCAGCTGACCGCCACCAGCAACGTCAACCTCATCGAGAACATCGGATTCGGCGATACCGCCACACATACCCGCGAAGACCGCGAGGAGCTCCAACCGGTAGGGAACCTGACGTTCCCGCTCGCGGATGTGCCGGTTGAGTTGGACAACGAAGCAGACGAGTGGACTCGCCGCCACCACTTCCGGGCGAGTTGGCGCGGTATCTTCCGACAAGCCCAGACGTACCTGACGCACCTGACACATCGCGGAGGCAGCCCATCATGAGCATCGCCAAGGGCCGGATCTTGATCACCGGCGGCGCCGGATTTATCGGCTCCCACCTGTGCGAACGCCTGCTGAACGACGGATACGACGTCCTGTGCGTGGACAACTACTACTCATCGACCAAGGACAACATCGCCCACCTGCTGGATAACCCCCGGTTCGAGGTGATCCGGCACGATGTGACCTTCCCGCTATACGTGGAAGTGGATCAGATCTACCACTTGGCGTGCCCGGCCAGCCCGATCCATTACCAACGCGATCCGGTGCAAACCACCAAGACCGCCGTGCACGGTTCGATCAATATGCTCGGGCTCGCGAAGCGAACGAAGGCCAAGATCCTTCTCACCAGTACCTCCGAGGTCTACGGAGATCCCGCTGTCCATCCGCAGAGCGAGGACTACTGGGGAAACGTCAACCCGATCGGACCGCGCGCCTGTTACGACGAAGGCAAACGCTGCGCCGAAACCTTGTTCTTCGACTACCACCGCCAGCACGATCTGAAGATCAAGGTGGTGCGCCTGTTCAACACTTACGGCCCGCGCATGCACCCGCACGATGGCCGCGTGGTGTCCAACTTCATCGTCCACGCTCTAGCGAACAAGCCGCTCACCGTGTACGGCCACGGCGATCAGACCCGATCATTCTGTTACGTGGATGACCTCATCGACGGGCTCATCGCGATGATGGCTAGCCCCGATGACATCACCGGGCCGATCAACCTCGGTAACCCCGGGGAGTTCACGATCGCCGAACTCGCCGATCAAGTCATCGAGATGACCGGAACCTCAGCGGGAATCGAGTATCTGCCGCTGCCCCAAGACGACCCCGTTCGCCGCCGCCCGGATATTTCTCATGCGAAAAAAGCTCTTGGCTGGGAGCCGACGGTGCCATTGGAGCAAGGCCTCGAGAAGACAGTACATTTCTTTAAAAACCTATTGGCGGCCTAGAACATGGCGTTGACATGACACACGATGCTGCTGACCTGACCAACCATCTTGGCCGCTTCAAAGGGCGGCGGTTGGTATGCGTCGGTGATGTTATGGTCGACCGCTTTATTTATGGCGAGGTCCGCCGTATTTCACCGGAGGCACCGGTCCCGGTGGTGCGCATTACCAATGAAACATCTCAGTTAGGCGGTGCTGGCAATGTTGCACGAAACGCCGTGTCTTTAGGTGTTTCGGTCGCCTTTTTTTCCGCAATCGGCTCAGATAGAGCCGGACGTGAAGTGACCGATTTGTTGAGTGAACTCGAGACAGTCGAACCCTTTCTTCGGGTCAATGGCGATCGAGAGACGACCATTAAGAACCGGTTCTTCTCAGCGAACGGTCACCACCTTCTGCGTGCTGATCGCGAAACAGCGGCGCCGCTGACAGCAGCCGACGAAGCGGATTTGGCCAAGACACTGGCCCGTGAAATCGCATCGGCAGATGCGCTTGTGCTGTCTGACTATGGAAAAGGCGTTGTCACAGATGCCTTTGCAAGAAGCGCGATTGACGCGGCAGTTGAGGCCGGTAAGCCGGTCGTCGTTGATCCAAAAGGTACAGATTATTCTCGGTACGCTGGGGCGACAGTTGTAACGCCGAACCGAGCAGAACTGGCCCTTGCGGCGGGTCGCGACATCGAGTCGGACGATGACCTGGTTGCCGCTGCGCAAGCGCTGCTCGCGTCGGCAGATATTGGAGCTGTTCTTGTTACGCGGTCTGCGGAGGGTATGACTTTAGTTCAGCAGAATGGTCAGGTTGATCATCTCAATGCCGAAAGTCATGAGGTCGCGGATGTGACGGGCGCAGGCGATACGGTTGTTGCGACCCTTGGCGCAGCGCTTGCGGGTGGTGTTGTACTTCTCGACGGCGCCCGCCTGGCCAATGCGGCGGCTGGTCTCGTTGTCAGGCGTCGTGGCACCGCCGTGGTCTCTGCTCGTGAATTGGCGGCAGCACTGCTCCGCCGCAATTTAACCGTTGTAGAAGCAAAGGTGACAGACGCGGCGACGGCTTCAGCGCGTGTGTCCTTGTGGCGGTCTGAAGGCAATGTAATTGGATTCACCAACGGTTGCTTCGACCTTCTTCATCCTGGTCATGTCTCTTTGCTTGGCCAAGCTAAATCCGCTAGTGACAAGTTGATTGTTGGTTTGAACTCTGATGCGTCCGTCGCCCGCTTAAAAGGACCGGATCGTCCGGTGCAATCGGAAACGTCTCGGGCGACGGTCCTTGCGTCTATGGAAAGCGTTGACCTTGTCGTTGTCTTTGCAGAAGACACGCCGCTTGCCCTGATCGAAGCCCTTCGGCCCGACGTTCTTGTGAAGGGTGCCGATTATGCCAAGACTGATATCGTTGGTGCTGCGGTTGTTGAAGCGCATGGCGGTAAGATTATCCGCGCTGATCTAGTTGACTCTGTCTCGACAACAGCGACAATTGCTGCGCTCAAGGAGGGATAAGTATGCACCGCACATTCATTATGATCACTGTCGCAGCCGTTTTATCTGGATGCGGAGCCATGGGAGAGTTTTTCCCAGATTTTGATTCCTCAACCAGTGGCGGTGGATCGTCAATGATGATGGATCGACAAGCGCCCGGCATGGGCAACGTCGGCTCAGTCAGGCCTGAAACATTGGTCAGTTGCCGTGGTCACGTTTTGGTTCCGGCAATGGGTATGACTTTTGTGCCCTATGGAAGTGCCGCACCGAGCAGCGGGCAGTTCCTCCGTGAGGAGAGTCTCACACCGCCCTATCGCGTGTTGCCACCTGGCGCTGCTGCGACAATGGATAATGTTCCGTCTCGGCTCAACGTTGATGTCGATCGTAATAATCGAATCATCAACATACGCTGCGGCTAGCAACAGGCCGCTACCTTCAATTGGTTACACTCTCGGGTCGGTAATCGCCATTAGGCGCTGACCCGCTCCATGCGCGAATCGTAAGGTTAAGGCTTTGCGGCGACCTGGATGCAGCCGATGCATGACGGCAGGACGCACAACCGTTGTCGTATGCCGGTCGGCGACCAAAATTCCGCAAGTCTCGGGCAAGATATTCAACGGGAAGTGTTCCGGTACTGCAAAAGAGAATCCGTCGCAATAGGGCACATAATCAAGCCATTTATCATCTGCCCGAAAGTCAGCCACGGTGCTCTTCACCTCGACCATGACAATGGTGCCGTTCAGCGCTAGTCCAGCGATATCTGCACGTCGTCCATTGCCCAATTTGAATTCAGTCAACGCGGCGTAGCCCATCTCGCTCAGCCACCGGCAGACCCCTCGGGTTACACCAGCCGTGATCGCTGCAGCGTCGGTGTAGCGGATCGCCTGTGATTTGCGCCGGACAAGAGGCGTGTTCATCATATGTTCTCCTCCTGATACTTTAGGAGTCCGGGCGGTTGCAGACAAGAGAAACCCCATATTTTGGTCCGGTTCCCGTGAAGCGGCTGCCGTTTTGTCATTTCCTTTCGCGCGATTTGCGGTGATGTATGGGCTCGTTTGTATTTGAGCGATGCATGGGCTTGTTTCACCAATCACACGGGCATGGGCTCGATACCGGGAACGAACGGTGCATGGGCTCGTTCCTCGGACCTTCGACTTTTCTTTTTTCGTCGGGCTCTGATTTCGTTCTCTTTCAGCCACTTGTTCTGATCAAGAAAAGGTTTATGGTGCGCCGCGTTTGACGCTCCCAAGAAGGACTTCAGCTGTGGTTAGAGTGTTGCGTGCCAAGCTGCATGGCATTCGAGTAACAGGAGCCGACCTGCATTATCACGGGTCGATTACCCTCGACCCTGAGCACTGCGCCAAGGCCGGGTTGCACCCGACTGAGTTTGTCGATGTCTGGAACAAAAACTCGGGTGCCCGACTGACCACTTATGTCATTTATGGCGAGCCCGGATCGCGCTGCTGTATTCTCAACGGCGCTGCAGCTCGAACCTGCCAGCAGGGTGATGAGCTTATTCTTGCGGCCAGCTGCGATATGGAGCCCGCCCAGCTCTACGGCCATCATCCCCGTATCCTCACGTTCACGCCGGGCAACGAAATCGACCAAGTTCTGCAATACGATGTCTTCAAAAGCGACGCGTTTGACCACGATTTCCGCATCACGGACCTCAGCGCGAAAGAACAACCGGCCAGTGTTCACAACTATGCCAACGTCGATCTTCGGGCCATTCGGGCCGACTTAGAAGCTCAGGGCTGGTCCCGTCAGGATATCGATGCTTTTGTTGCCAAGCACTTCACCCGATAGTTGAAGCATTACCTACAAAGACAGCTTCAGCGTTGCTTGAAGTGCCGCGTGCGCCGTACTCTATCGCCATGAGCGATACTCCCACTGATCTCCCCATCTTGCCGCTACCGCTGAAGACCCGTCGTCTCACTATCCGGGAATACACCGACGATGATTGGCCGGCGGTTTATGCCTACGTGAAAGACGAGCCGTTCTGGAAGCATCAAGCTGGTGAGCCGCCCACGGAAGAGCGGGTGAAGGCCCTCATTCAATGGGCGGTACGAGAACAAAAAATATCCCCGCGCATCAATTATTATCTCGCTGTGACCGAAACAAAGTCCGAAGATATTGTTGGCGAAGCCGTGCTGAAATCTATTCCACCAGGTCACGGCCAGGGAGAGATCGGTTTTGGTATCGTCCCTTCTCTGTGGCGCAAAGGGTACGCAACGGAAGTCTCTCGGGCGTTGATTGATGCCGGTTTCGTGACGCTCAAGCTCAACCGGATTTCGGCCCAATGTGCCCCGGAAAACAAAGCCAGCATTCGCGTGATGCAGAAGCTGGGCATGGCCCGGGAAGGCTTGCTGCGTGAGCACTATCGCGCGGGCGGAAAGTACTGGTCGAGCGTGATTTATGCGCTGCTTGCCCGTGAGTACGAGAAAATAAAGACGAACACCAGCCGGTAGGTGTAGTTGAGTTCAACTGAACGTCTAGCTGCTTTTACATTCCAGTCTTGATGCGCTCGACCAATTGCTTAACGGTTGGAATAAAGCCGTCTTTGTACCAAGGGTCCTGGGAAAACCGATAGGCGTTGTGACCCGCGAACATAAGTTCGCTATCAACCGCTCCGTCATGCACGATGTTTTGCAATGTTTTTTGGATACAGAATGATCGAGGGTCTGCTTTGCGCCCGGTCGACCCTTTCTCGTTTTCTGACCAGTTGGAGAATTGGCATGACGACAGACATCCCATGCACGCGATTTGATCAGCGCGAATTTCTTCCGCCTTTTCCGGTGTCACGTAGATCAGGGTGGAGTCAGGCGTCTTAAGGGTATCGGTGCGGCCTTCCGCGACCCAACTCTCGGCCAGTGTTTTGTCTTCCGCTGTAACAAACACTTCTCGTTTCCGTGCGCCGACACCCAGTGCCGTATCATGAGCGCCAACAGGTTCAGGTGAGAACGCGATTTGATGTTCTGACCGGGCAACTAGTTCATCGATGAAGTCATTCTTCACAGCCGACGAGTAAAACCCTGTCGGGCTGAATTTGTGCAGTAGCACGTCACCAGGGTCTAGCGTCAGCAAGCGTTTCTTCCAGTCATCTGAAATTTCACTCTCTTCCGTCAAAAGAGGCCGCGTGCCGAACTGAAAACACACTGGGCCAACCTCTGGGTTGTCGAGCCAGTGATCCCATTCACTGAGCCACCAAACCCCACCGGCCATGACGATGGGCACATCATTGAGCCCAGCTTCATTCATAATTGCGCGCAGGGCTACAACACGAGGGTAGGGATCTTCTGGTGACAGGGGGTCTTCAGAATTCGACAGACCGTTGTGTCCACCAGCGAGCCACGGGTCTTCGTAGACGACACCACCTAGATACTCAGAACATTTGTGATAGGCGCGTTTCCATAGGGCCCTAAAGGCGCGCGCCGAAGATATAATGGGGTAGTAATAAATTTCGTATTGGGTGGCTAGCTCAGCCAGTTTGTATGGCATTCCTGCGCCGCAGGTCACGCCATGCACCATGCCGCGACATTTTTCCATAATGCCATGCAGCACACGTTCGGCTCCGCCCATTTCCCATAGAATATTGACGTGCAGCCGGCCTTCGCCGTTGCGCATTTCGTGGGCGATTTGAGCCTGGGCGATGCCACCGTCTATAGCGTACTTAACCAGCTCTTCGTGCCGGTCTTTGCGGGTGCGGCCGCTGTAGGTCTGCGGCAGGATGGTGCCATCGTCTTTGAACGAGTCTGCGTTAACGCCCGAAAAGGTCCCGATACCGCCCGCACCGGCCCAGGCGCCAGAACTCATTCCAGTCGAGACAGCCACACCCTTGCCGCCTTCAATAAGGGGCAAAGCTTCAGCGCCGGAAATCATAAATGGGTTGAGTGTTTTCACGCGGTTCCCTCTCGCTTGAGCTGTTTTACGTTACGTCCAGCCCCAGCCGGTGTTGTGTTTAAAATATAAAGGTTTCTGGCCACTAAACCAAATCGCCTTTGGCGAATGCCGCGCGTAACTCCTGCGGAACATCAGTGCACAGACTGCTGATCCCCCATTGCAGCAGCTTGCTTGCTTGTTCTACATCGTTCACGGTCCAGGCCATGACGTCCAGACCGGCGGCGATCAAAGTGGCAGCTTGATCGCCCGTCAAACGATCGGCATTGGGGCAAGCCATGCTCGCGCCCAATGTCCCAATCGCTTCACTCCAGTCGTCCGGTAACAGATCAAAGCATAGCCCCCGCGGCCATTCGGGTGCTGCGTCCTTAGCCGCAGCCAGAGTGACTCGTGAAAAGCTTGTTATAACCGGTGGCGGTTTGTCATTTGGCCAGCACTCTTGCGCAATGCTGAGGGCAACCTCGGCGGTTTCGACTTCACGGCCCGGATCCGGTTTAAGTTCGATGTCGGCGCCAAGTCCCAGCACCTCAAGAAGATCTATCGTTTCTTCTAGGGTTGGAACAATCTCGCCGGCGAAGGATGGATCAAACCAACTGCCGGCATCCAGGCCACTGACGGCTTCCAGGGTGTTTTCCGCCAACAGCCCTGTACCGTCTGTGGTTCGCTCTAGGCTGGTATCGTGAATAACCACCGGTCTGGCGTCGAAGGTCAAAGCGACATCAAACTCAACCGCTTGGGCACCAGCCGCGGCGGCCGCCCGAAAAGACGCCAGAGTATTCTCCGGCGCCGTTTGGGGCGCACCACGATGGCCAACAATGCGAGGCAGCAGGCTCATGGCATGCGTCCGCGCTTTCGCTGAGTCTGCAGAGGGCCCTAACCCTCTGCAGCGCCGTCCTTCTTTTCTTTGCCGTCGATGTCTTCGCCGGTTTCTTGATCAACCCGCTTCATCGACAGTTTAACCTTGCCGCGATCATCAACGGCGAGACATTTCACTTTGACGATATCTCCTTCATTGACAACGTCTGACACTTTCTCAACGCGCCGGGGCGCCAGTTCAGAAATGTGGACAAGACCATCGCGTTTGCCAAGGAAGTTAACAAAGGCACCGAAGTCCATCAGTTTGACGACCTTGCCGGTGTAGATAACTCCGACTTCAGCTTCCGCAATGATGTCGCGAATGCGACCCACTGCATCATCTGTGGCGGCTTGGTCCGACGATGCAACTTTAACAGTGCCGTCGTCATCGATATCGATTTTACACCCGGTCTCTTCCTGAATTTCACGGATGACTTTGCCGCCTGTACCAATGATGTCGCGGATTTTGTCCTTAGGCACTGTCAGTGTGGTGATGCGAGGCGCATGACCAGAGACCTGTTCCCGTGATGAGGTGATCGCGTTGCTCATCTCACCGAGAATATGCAGACGACCGCCTTTGGCTTGATTGAGAGCAATTTCCATAATGTCTTTGGTGATGGACGTAATTTTAATGTCCATCTGCAAAGAGGTGATGCCTTGATCCGTTCCGGCAACTTTGAAGTCCATGTCGCCTAGGTGATCTTCGTCACCGAGAATGTCGGACAGCACGGCAAAGTCTTCACCCTCTTTGATCAAGCCCATCGCGATCCCCGCAACCGGGCGGCCCAACGGCACACCCGCATCCATCAAAGCCAACGATGTGCCGCAGACTGTCGCCATGGAGGACGAACCGTTGGACTCAGTGATTTCTGAGACCACGCGCAGGGTATAGGGAAACGCATCTTTGGGTGGGAGCAACGGACGAATGGCGCGCCAGGCTAACTTGCCGTGGCCGACTTCACGTCGGCCGGCACCGCCCATACGGCCGGTCTCGCCAACGGAGTACGGAGGGAAGTTGTAATGCAGCATAAAGTGCTCGCGGAACTCTCCTTCGAGCGCGTCGATAATCTGCTCATCCCGACCGGTACCGAGAGTTGCCGTTACCAAAGCTTGAGTTTCACCGCGAGTGAACAACGCTGAACCGTGAGCGCGCAGGAGAACGCCGACTTCGGATTCAATCTGCCGAACATCGACGGTCGTGCGACCGTCGATACGCTTTCCGGTCTTGAGAATGCTGCCACGGACAATGTCCTGCTCCATTTTCTTGAAGACCTTACCGGCAACGGCCAGCTCGGCGTCATTGTCGCCGAGGCTTGCAACAGCGTTTTTCTTTGCAACTGACAAGGCTTCTTGGCGGTCTTGTTTAACCTGTAGCTGATAGGCCGCTTCAACTTCGCCGGCGAAGGCTGCAAATTTTTCTTTAACCGTGACGAGCTCGGCTGGTGGCTCAGGAAGGTCAAACGGCTCTTTCGCGCACAGTTCTGCTAGGCCGATAATGCCATCGATGATTGTCTGCATTTGGTCGTGACCGTAGTTGACGGCGCCGAGCATGACATCTTCTGAGAGTTCGTTGGCTTGGCTTTCGACCATCAAGACGCCTTCACGTGTTCCGGCAAGAACCAGGTCTAACGCAGACTCTTCAAGGTCGCCCATAAGCGGGTTCAGTACGTAGTCGCCGTCTTTGTAACCGACACGCGCTGCGCCGATGGGGCCGAGGAAAGGAATACCTGAAATGGTCAGAGCGGCTGAGGCGCCGATCATCGCAATGATGTCGGGGTCGTTTTCTAAGTCATGGGAGAGCACGGTGCAGACCACTTGGGTTTCATTGCGATAGCTCTCATGGAACAGCGGCCGAAGCGGCCGGTCGATCAAACGGGAGACCAGAGTTTCTTTTTCTGTTGGCCGGCCTTCGCGTTTAAAAAAGCCGCCCGGAATCTTACCGGCGGCGTATGTCTTTTCTTGGTAGTTAACCGTAAGCGGGAAAAAGTCGATGCCAGGCTTCGGTGAGCGTTGGCCAACGGCTGTACACAATACAGATGTTTCTCCGTAAGTCGCGATCACGGCCCCATTGGCTTGTCGCGCTACTTTTCCGGTTTCTAAAACGAGTGTGCGTCCGCCCCATTCGATTTCTTTGCGGTGCGTTGTAAACATAGACATATCAGGATTTCCTTTTCCTACAGGCCGGCACCAAACGTGCGAACCACTCTGTCTCCGAGACAGGTGGCTATCGGCCCCCTACAGGCAGCGGTGTTCTAAAGTTTCATTAAGCCCGGCCGTCCGCTGCACGTCGGCAAACAGCGTCAACCAGACCCGGCTCATCCGGGTCTGACCGCTGGTTATTCCAACTCTGGCAGGCCAGTTCATTCGGTTTATCAGTTGGCGCGATCGCGACCGTTTAGCGCCTAAGTCCCAGGCGACTGATCAACGTTTCATAGCGCTGTTGCGACTTCTTTTTAGCGTAGTCGAGCAGGCGACGACGTTGCCCAACCATCATGAGAAGACCACGGCGTGAGTGATTATCCTTGCCGTGTGTTTTTAGATGGTCGGTGAGGTTCGTGATGCGCTCACTCAGGATTGCCACTTGAACTTCCGGAGATCCGGTATCGCCCTCTTTGGTGGCATATTCTTTGATGAGTTCTTGCTTGCGTTCAGCAGTAATCGACATCGGGTACTCCTTAAAAGCTATTAGCAGTTCAAAACACGCACGGGTTTAACAAGTCCGTCCGCAACGGTGGCCACCGCAATCAACCGATCCCCGCACACGGCCTGAACGGCAGTGCCTGGCGTTAGTCCGCTTATGGGGGTGCGGTTGGCCACGGCAAAAAGTGAAACGGATTGGCCGTGGCTCATACGGCGGGCCTCTTCCTCGGTCAGGGCCAGTGCCGGGATGTCGTCCAGCACGGTCGCAACAGGGAGAAGGATCCCAGAGCCGGCGGCTTTATGCCCTAAAGCCTCCAGTTTATCCAGGGAAATCGCCATCTTTTCGTCAAACGGGCCGCAGCGGGTACGGCGCAAAGCGGTGATGTGACCATAGGTCCCCAAGGCCAGGGCTAAATCCCTCACGAGAGCCCGGATATAGGTGCCTTTGCCGCAATCCACCTCAAAGGTCGCATGATCTGGTCCCAGATCAACGTCAGCGCGCTCAAACCGGTCGATCCGCACTGTCCGTGGCTTTAGATCGACTTCTTGATTGGCTCTGGCCAGGTCATAGGCGCGTTGCCCGTTCACCTTGATCGCTGAAAATTTCGGAGGAATTTGCTCAATATGACCGACAAAGCCTTTTAGGCTGGCGTCGATTTCTGTCGGTCCGGGCCTGACATCTGACCGCGCAATAATTTCACCTTCTAGGTCATCGGTCGCGGTTGCGGCGCCCCAGAGAACATCAAAGCGGTAGGTTTTCTCTGCGTCCATGGCGAAAGAGACGGTTTTTGTCGCCTCACCAAAGGCGATGGGCAGGAGTCCTGTAGCCAGAGGGTCGAGCGTGCCGCCGTGTCCGGCCTTAGC
>WLXB01000198.1 GCA_012103295.1 Alphaproteobacteria bacterium
GTCGAACTGGTTATCAAGACTATCCCCCTGGCCCAGTTTAGCCGTTTTCTCTACGACGGTGATTGGGGTGACGCGCTCGCCTTCGCGTTTCACTACGGTAGTATGCCGTCTTTGGATTCGACGATCGGACTGAGGTTTAACTCGTGTTTGTGGCCCGTACCATGGGTCTGCGATAGGACAATTTCTGATCTCGTACTGACGTCAGATCAAACCTTTGATCAGACGAAGCGGGAACAACTCCTGCAAAATATCCAGCGCCGGTTGATGGCCGATTTGCCCTGCCTGATTTTGCACGAAACGCGCTTTCAAAATGGGTTGTCGGATAGAATTTCGCAATTTGATGCGCCGTTCGGTCTCATCGACTACGCGACGCTGAGCGTTAACGCTTAATCGTCCACGTTCTCTGTTGCGTCGAAGGATGGCGCTGACCCTCACCCGGCTTCCAATTGTGGGCAATAAACTCAGCACCCTTGCCTAAAATTTGACATCCTTTCCAGGCACTCAGGCGTTATAGTATTGTTGTAATGCGCATACACTTCATGCGTGTGGTCTGTCTGCGTGGCTGGAGAAGCTCTGATGTCGACCCCTGTTCCCTATGTCTACCAGCCCGACCAAGGCCCCATAGCTGTTCCGTTGCCATCGGATGAGACCGGCGACAGTGACGGCCCGCAGTACGAAGGGCCGTCCTTTGAATTTCTCAATGTAAAATGGGGTAGCCCGGTAAACGGCACTACCGGTGGTATTGTTACCTGGAGCTTTGCGACGTTTAACAGCAGTACCCAGCCGAACGACGTTACCTACGACTTCCCTATGCCGAGTTTCTATCAAGATGAGGTGCGGGCCGCGTTTGATGCCTGGGAAGCCGTCGCTGATATCGACTTCGTAGAAGTCCAAGACAGTTCAAACGTGGATATTCGCCTCGGCATCGGAGCCGTCGACGGCAACGGCTCGACCTTAGGGGTCGCTTACACGTCTTCGTTCGGTGGCTCGCTCATCCGGGTGAACATCATTTTGGATAGGGCCGACTACAACAGTGTCGGCGACTCATCCGAGCTTTACTTAACTGTTCTCCACGAAATTGGGCATGCCATTGGCTTGGATCATGAGAATGATGTGTCGTCGATCATGTCGGCGTTCATCAATACATCCCTAACCGGCCTGACCGCTGACGATATCGCGGGCGCGCAAGCGTTGTATGGTGGCGAGGGCGGCAGCACTGTTTTCGATGATTTCCCGACGAACAGCATTGGTACAGATGGTTCTTTTGTGGTTGGTGGCGCGCAGTCCGGCGAGATCGAGATTAGCGGTGATGAAGACTGGTTCGCAGTCGAAGTGGTCGGCAACCGGCTGTACCAGTTCGATCTCTCGGGAAACACATTATCGGACACTTACCTCGAGTTGCGGGGCGCTCAAGGTCAGTTGTTTAAGATCAATGATGATGGTGGTCCCGGCTTAGATTCGCGCATCATATTTGAGCCGGCCTTTTCAGGCACGCTGTATCTCGTCGCTTCAGCCTTTAGCTCGGGCACGGGCACGTACACCCTAACCGCGATCGATATTACGCCGCCGCCCGTGCCGGGTATTACACTCTCTGAAGGTCTTTCCGACAGTCCTGGTTCAGTTGTGACGTCTGACGTGGTGATTTCAGGGGATATCTTTGAAGGTCGACTTGCCAACGGCACGGACCACGATTTCGTGCGTATCGAATTGACGGCTGGTGTGACTTACACGTTCCAACTCAGCGGGGCTGATACCGAGGGCGGGACATTGACCAACCCAGTGCTCTCCCTGCGTGATGCAAGCGGTGATCTCATTGTAAGCAATGATGAAGGGGGTACGGTTTTTGACCCGACCATCGAGTACACACCGACGGCGACCGGAACATATTACTTAGAGGCCAGTTCAGAGAATGCCTCCGGCGGCACATACACTTTGGTTACGACTCCCGACGAGCGAACGGTTTTGGATAGTGTCGTGGGTCCGGGCATGCTGGTTTCTGAAGGG
>WLXB01000199.1 GCA_012103295.1 Alphaproteobacteria bacterium
CCTTAAACCAAGGAATAGAGGCGGATTTAACCGCTGATTAGGCTTAAGTCTAGGGGGGCGAAAATGAGTTGGGCATACGTATTTCCCGGGCAGGGATCGCAGGCGGTTGGTATGGGAAAAGACCTGCATGACTCCTTTTCGGAGGCAAAAGAGGTCTTTCAAGAGGTCGACGAGGCACTGCAGCAGTCCCTGTCAAAATTGATGTTTGAGGGACCGGAAGACGAGTTGACCCTCACCGAGAACGCACAGCCCGCTTTGATGGCGGTCAGTCTTGCGGCAACCCGTGTCCTGGAAAGCCAGAGTTCAGTGTCGATCCGCAGTACCGCCCGTTACGTTGCGGGACACTCCCTGGGAGAATATTCGGCATTGGCGGCTGCGGGGTCGCTGTCAATTTTTGACACAGCGAAGCTGTTGAAAACCCGCGGAAAGGCCATGCAAGAGGCGGTTCCAGTCGGGGACGGTGCGATGGCTGCCTTAATCGGGCTGGATCTTGACGTGGCCTTAGAAGTCGCTTCAGAGGCGGCGCGTGACGGTCAGGTTTGCGCTGCCGCCAATGACAATGCGCCCGGCCAAGTCGTGGTGTCAGGTCACGCCGCCGCCGTCGAGCGCGCTGTCGAACTGGCCAAAGAAAAAGGGGCCAAGCGTGCAATCATGTTGACGGTCAGCGCCCCGTTCCATTGTTCTCTGATGCAACCAGCCGCTGACGTTATGGCTCAGGCCCTCGCCGATGTGGAGATTGCAGCGCCAGTGGTGCCGCTCATTGCAAATGCGACGGCCTCGAGCGTTATTGACCCGGACGACATCCGGCGGCTTTTGGTTTCTCAAGTAACGGCCATGGTGCGCTGGCGCGACAGCGTTGGGCTTATGCGCGAGGCCGGCGTCGATACCTTGATTGAAGTTGGTGCTGGAAAGGTGCTCACAGGATTGGCGCGGCGTATTGATCGCGCGCTGACCGCTGTGAGCTTGCAAGGGCCATCCGATATAGAAGAGTTTCTCAAGACCGTTTGATGTGGCCATAGTTGAGTGGAGAATGTGATGTTTGATTTGTCTGGCAAGACGGCGCTTGTAACCGGTGCGACCGGGGGGATAGGCAGAGCCATCGCTCGGTCTTTGCACGCCCAAGGCGCGACAGTTGTTGTCTCGGGTACCCGTGAAGCGGTGCTGACTGAGTTGACGTCTGGGTTAGGTGACCGGGCTCATGCTGTGCCTTGCAATTTGGCCGATACCGCGGCGGTTGAAACGTTGATCGCAGATGCAGAAGCAGCGGCCGGACCACTCGACATATTGGTTAACAATGCGGGCATTACGCGCGACGGTCTTATCCTGCGTATGAAGGATGAGGATTTTTGGGATGTAATCGGCGTCAACCTTGCCGTCGCGTTTCGCCTGTCGCGGTCTGTCGTGCGCGGAATGATGAAGCGCCGGGCAGGGCGGATCATTTCAATCACATCTGTTGTCGGTGTGACGGGCAATGCCGGTCAGGTTAATTACGCCGCATCGAAAGCAGGTTTGATCGGATTCACAAAGTCATTGGCGCAAGAGGTTGCTAGCAGAGGTATTACAGCCAATTGTGTAGCGCCTGGGTTTATCGCGACGCCTATGACCGATGCCCTGAACGATCAGCAACGGGATACAATGATGGCGGCTATACCCTCTGGCAGGTTTGGCGATAGTGTCGATGTCGCTGCGGCGGTTACTTACCTAGCATCTAACGAAGCCGCGTACGTGACGGGGCAAACCCTTCATGTGAATGGCGGCATGGCTATGATTTAGGTCGACCGGTCTCTCTATATTGCCAACGCAGCTTTGGTTTGCGTTGGTTTTAAAGCGTGTTTCGTAGACCTAGCCTTCCCATATGAAGTATGCTACCTAACCGCAACTTCGGGGGCGATGGGCCACATCTTGGCTTACTTTCGCTGCAATATACTCTCCCTGGGATAAAGTGAGGAAGGACGCCATGAGTGACGTCGCGGATCGCGTAAAGA
>WLXB01000097.1 GCA_012103295.1 Alphaproteobacteria bacterium
CTTCCCGCAGACAGGTTTGCCAGTCTTTGCCGAGCGGATGGATTGGCATGGTGAAAAATCCGAGGTCCATCAATTGAACTCCAAGTTAAACAGTTGGCTCGATATTGGCGTTCAAGCGTAGGAAGTTGGTGGGGTCGTACTTGTTTTTCAAGGCGACCAAGCGGTCATAGTTGCCACGGTAATTCTCGTTTAGCCTCTGTTGCTGCTGTTGGTCGACTATGAAGTTGACGTAAAAGCCCCCAGACGTGAAGGGTTCTAGGGCATCCCAATACCGTCGGCACCATTGAACATTGTCGTCCGATAGGCTGTCGTCTTCCCAGCCACTGCTGATTTCTATTTGGTACTGAGTATCGCGATGGGTAAAAGCGGTCGCGTCCTCAGCGACCCTGCCGACTGCGCCACCGAAGGGTGAAATAAGAAGAAGCGTGCGCCGTGATGAAGTGCCTTCGAAACGATCCACCGCGTTGTCGATAACGGCCGTCTCAATATCCGTAAAGAACCCAGACTTCGCGTAATAAAAATGTCCATGCTGGTTGTTCCTGTCGTTCCGGCTTTGCAGATCCACATAGTCGATCGGACCGACATTGCTGAACAGAGGCTTGCCAAATTTGCGAAGCGGTTCAATGAGCCGTTCTCCTTCAGCGAAATCTCCGAAATAACAGCCTGAGATCATGGCAAACCCAGATTCGCCTGGAGGCATCGCCAAGCCAGCACCGATATAGAGATCATCAGGCGCGTTCATGTTGAAATCGAAATAGAAGTTGAGGACGTCTTTGGCCTCACTGATGGGATACATGAAAGACACGTTGAGGACTTTCGGCCCCACATGATGAAGTTGATACTCAAATGACGTGACGATGCCAAAGTTTCCACCGCCGCCGCGCAGCCCCCAGAATAGGTCTGCATTGTCCGCCTCGCTGGCGCGTAGAAACTGTCCGTCCGGAGTAATGACGTCGGCGGATAACAGGTTATCAATCGTAAGGCCGTGTTTGCGCTGTAGGCGCCCGATACCGCCGCCGAGGGTTAGCCCGGCCGCGCCGGTATGGGAGACTACGCCGGCGGTCGTGGCCAGGCCAAAATGCTGTGACGCGCGGTCAAGGGCGCCCAACAACACACCGGGTTCTACGCGGGCGGTTTTTTCGAATGGATCCACGTGCACGCTGTCCATGAGGGACATGTCGATGACCATGCCGCCTTCACATATGGATTTGCCGGAGATGCTATGTCCACCGCCGCGTAGTGCGACCAATAGATCATGGGTCCGCGCGAATTCCACGGCATTCAAAACGTCTTTGATTCCTGAGCACCGTGCCACCAAAGCAGGGCGTTGATCGTTCCAAACCCCATTCCAAACTTTCCGGGCCCGGTCATACCCATCGCTGGTCGGACGAAGCAATTTACCGCGCAGGCTGTCGCCAAACTCTTTGATCTCCGCATTGGACAGAACTGTCTCACCGCCTGAAAGAGTTTTTGCAGACAGGTCGTTTGCGCTGGCTCGGGTATAGGGGACCGACGAAATTGCCGCCGCGCCCAATGCTGATGTTACGAAATCGCGCCTTTTCATAAAGATACCCTCGTTACGTTACATAGTCGGTTTGCTTGGGGCGAATTAAGAACACAAATTTACTGGATGGTTCCGGATACAGTTCTAATCATATAGGCGGTGCAATGATTGGTCTATAATTTAATAAAGTGTTGTAATTAAATGAAAAATCAGTTTTCTTGGCTGATGGATAGTAAAATGAATACGTTTACATAAATAGGCGTTATCGAGTAATTTTGTAGGCGGTTAGCAGACAACTGGTGTAAGGGCATTTTACGAGTTGGCCCTTATTTTTTGACAAATAGCTACGTGATCCTGTCGAACCAAGAGATCAGAGAGGACTGAACAATGTTACGCCATTCATCGCAATTATCGTGGGTTGCGCCGCTTGCAGGGATGTTCATGGGTTTGTTCTCCATTTTTCCAGTGGGTTCGGGGCTGTCTATGTCATCTGCACCGGAGCAGACAGATGTCCATGCCGTTATTGAAAAGGTTCTCGAAGGTATCGGTGGACGAGCGGCTCTTCAAAATCTGAGTACAATTTCCTTGGAGACAGTTCGAAGATCTTACGTTCCGGGGCAGGGCCTGGAACCAGGTTCTGGCTTTATGACTAATAATGTAACCCGCGCACGCATCACTTATGACCTAGACGGAAAGCGGCAGCGTTCGGACATCGTGCTGAAAACCATCAGTGGCCAAGAATTGGTTCGCACAGAACTCATAGATGGAAACACTGGTTTTACGATCGGAACCGCTGATTCCATTGGAGCATTATCCGGTAGAATTAATCCGATTGGAGCAGACCAAGCGGCCTCAAATACAAAAATAGAGCGATTGCTCAATCCCTACGTCCTTTTGAAAGAAGCGCTAATTGATTCATCGCTGATATCGCTTGATGAGAATGAAAATGGCGAAGTGGCAGGATGGCATTTCACGGACAGCGAGGTTCTTCCCATCACTGTCGCTCGTGAACGGCAGAGCGGCAAGCGCACTCTCATCACGAGTGAAGAATGGCTCAACCGTTTACAGAGTACGGATTTCTTTGGTGCCGCCGTTCAATCCTATGAAATCGACGCCGAGTGGTTGGGTCGTTGGCACGACAACAATGCTATCGATGCTTTAACTCACGTCCAATTGCGACTGGCAGACGAAGATTATCCTATTTTTCTACATATAAATCTTGAAACAGGCCGCATAAGTAAGCTGCAAACCATGCAGTGGGATGTCATTTATGGTGATGTATCCGTAGAGGTCTCGTATCACGACTACCAAGAAATTGATGGTCTGACATTTCCCATGCACATCATGATGTCTTACGGCGGTGCACCGAGTATGGATGTTAGGCGCTCAAATGTCCTAGTTAATCCAAAGATCGATGAAGCTGATTTTACTATACCAACCGATAAGTCTTACAAGCCCAAAGCGGACGTGGCAAAGCGCGGCAGTCTTGTTAGCCGGTCTCTGTATGCATTCGGATTCGCTGGCGCCGGTCGACCAGAAATCGGGTCTGTTGAAATTGATACAGGTGTCTACCTAGTCTACGCCGCACCGATTGACGGTGTGTATACCATGGTGGTCGAGCAGGAAGATGGCGTCGTAGTGATTGAGCCTGGTATGAATGACCTCAAGGGTGAAGAGGTTATTAAGTGGATCGGTGAACGCTTTCCAGGTAAGCCAATCACGCATCTGTTTATTTCACATTTTCACAATGATCATTCCGGCGGTTTGCGCCCCTACGTGGCGTCGGGCGCGGCACTTGTAGTTCACGAAGAAGGAGCGAGTTTTTATAGAGCACAGGTGAACAGACCTAAATCGAAGGTCATGACAGACGCGTTGGACCGCAACCCAGCTGACGTCGAGATCATTTCCATACCGGCGGATGAGACCTATCGTATTGAAGATGCGTTGCGACCTATAGTGGTCTATCCCATTGAAAATGCCCATACATCGGACCTTCTCTTCGCCGTATTAGAGAGGCAGGGCATTATCTATACGTCTGATCTTTATGTGAGCGCGATTGCGCGTATGTCGAGGGCCGGATTGGATAGGCCGCCAGGTACGCCCGATACCCGTACCCCGTTCCACGCAGCTGTTTCGCTTGCTAAAGCCATAGACAAACATAAGCTCGACGTTCCGGTTATGATCGGGTCCCATGACAGAGATGTAGTTCCGTACGATGAATTCAGGGCCTATCTTGATGCACGCGACTAGCGGTTGGGTGCGTGCTACGTAACTCCATCGAAACTCGGGATAAGCAGTGGTGAATCGTTTATTTTTTTTAGTAATTGCGTTCGTCGCCGGTATTTCTAGCCTTGTTGAGGCGGCAACGGTTGGCAATATTATTGATCGCTTCGAAGGCGAATACACGGGTTTGGTGCCGGGCGCTGAAGTCGGCCGGTCCGTTGATGGTTTGCTCACCATGCACACGTTTGTACGGCGCGTTGCGCAGCCGGCGTTTGGCGACGATGTTGTTTACCTTGAGCAGCGCTACGGTGGACCGGAAGGGTCGATCACCCGGCAGCGCATAATGGTATTCGATGAGGACGCTGAAGGCATCGTTACCACAGCGTATGACTTTTTCGATGGTGCGAAGTATGCCCGGGCGGATGCTGCGCCGGAACGGCTCGCCGGTCTCTCGCCGGAGAAGATGTACAACTTTCCTGAAGGGTGCCGCATTCGGTGGTTAGAAGAAGATAGTGGCTACGTAGGAACCGTGACCCGCCAGCATTGTGAAATCGTCAGCCGCAGTGATAGGGGCAACGTCTTCGTCGATATGGTGTATCGGATCTCTGGCGACGCTTACACGTTGTTTGAGCAGGGCTTCAATGCGTCTGATCGCTTTCTGTTCGGAACAAAAACAGCGCACAGCCATCGTCGATTGCCGCGGCGGGAATTAGATACGGAACTGGAAAACATCCTTTCCGCTTTTGAAGGATCCTTTAAAAACCGGCCACATGATCCAACGGTCACCCGTCAAACCAACGTCATCGGTAATTTGTACACGAATGTAAGAACTGTTCATCTCCCTGCCTTTGGCGGCAAAACGCAATACATGGAGTTCCGGCGCGGCGGGCCAGACGGTGCAGTGATTCGACAACGTCTCAATGTATTTGACACCGATCCGAACCGCGTTGCCAATGTCATGGAGTCCTATGAGTTTGGAGATGGTGCGGCCTTCTCTGGTGCCTTTGCGGATCCGGCCAAATTAAATGGACTTAAGCCTAGCGACCTTCAACCACTAGTGACTGGGTGTGAGATCATATGGTCGACCGTGAGCGATGTGCTCACCGGAATATCTGATCGCACGACGTGTCACAGATTTAATGAACGGTTGCAGGTTTGGAGACACGTGTCCTACGTGTTCCTACTTGATAACGAGTCTATGCATCTCTGGGAGCACAGTTATGCGCCAGAGGGTAACCTCATATTTGGCTCATCCGTGCCGATCCGTTTTCCGCGTGTGAGATCGAACTGGAATTAGACGGTCGGTTCGACGTTCGCATTCATGCGGAATAGATTTGTTGGATCGTACTTATTCTTCAGATCAACAAGCCGTTTATAGTTTTTACCGTAAGAATTGGTTACCTGCTCTTGCTCTTCGTCCATGAGCTCGTTGAGGTACAATTCTTTGGCTGTGTATGGTTCCAAGGCATCCCAGTAGTCGCGGCCCCACTGAACGTATTCCTCTGACTGATTTGGGTCTGTCCAGTGACCACCCACTTCGATGTCCCACATGGTATCGCGATGGGGCCAGGCGGTAGCCTCGTTGTCGACCTGGCTGACGGCACCGCCAAAGCGGACAATGCGCATGGTCGTGTAGCGTCCCGGCGCCGGTCCCCAGCGCTCCATCAGTACGTCAAGCATTCTTGGGTCATACTCGTTGATGTGCCGGCCTTTGATGTAATATAGGCGCCCATGGGAGTTGGCAGCATCGCGGCCGCTTTGTTCATTAACGTAATTTGCTTTTCGCGTGACGTCGCGGAGCTCTCGTCCAAACTTGCGAAGCGGCTGCAGAACTTTTTCCGCCTTTGATTCGTCACCCACATAGGTGATCCCGATGATGGCTGCTGCTGTGCCGTCTTCTGTCACCGTCATTCCGGCGTTGACACCAAGCTCGTCTGGCGCGTTTTCTGAGAATTCAAAACTAAAGTCCAAGGCGTCTTTTGCGTGCTCCATGGAATAGAGAACGCCGCCACCAATATAGGTTGGGCCGAATGTGTGAGCCTGAAACTCAAACGCTGTGACCACGCCGAAATTGCCGCCGCCGCCACGTACGCCCCAAAACAAATCCTGGTTTTCGTCTTTACTGGCCCGGCGAAGCTGACCGTCAGCTGTGACGATATCGACTGCGAGCAGGCTATCGATGGTGAGGCCATACATGCGCATGAGCCGGCCAATACCACCACCGAGGGTAAGCCCCGCGACACCGGTGTGAGAGACCACGCCAGCAGGAACAACAAGGCCGTAAGTTTGAGTCTCTCGATCGAGATCGCTCAACAGCGCGCCACCTCCGACGCGGACTGTCTTCGTGGCAAGGTCGGTGAGTACAGTGCGCATGGGCGAGAGGTCAATAACCAGGCCGCCGTCACAGACGGACATTCCCGAAATGGAGTGACCGCCACCGCGCACTGCGACCAGGAGATCATGTGTGCGGGCAAAATTAACGGCGCTGACAACATCATCTGAATCAGCGCATTGGGCGATGAGCGCTGGGCGTCTGCTATCCCAAATGCCGTTCCATACTTTGCGGGCAGAATCGTAACGCGGTGTACTGGGAGTCAGGAGCGCGTTGGTAAGGCTGTCAGCAAACTCTTTGATTTCAGCGCGGGTGAGGGTGGTTTCGCCGCCGGTTCGAGTTACTGCTGCCAAATCCGATGCAAAGGCTTCCTTCCCCGGGATAGACGCAAGTGCAGCTGCTCCTAATGATGTCATCAAGACATCACGCCGTTTCATTTGCGATTTTCCCATGGTCAATTCCTTTGTATTGGGCCGTTTAAAGTCTTCATGACATCGAATACATATTCATAATATTAGGCGTTGGTGATCTCGTCTATCCCAATAATAACCTATTGTAATATATAAGTAATAATGATTGTCACGACATCCGTATTCAAAATGTATACGGTTCCATTAGGGTGCCAGCCAGCTGATTTTTGTAGTTTGCTGGTCATTTGATTGGTCCAATTGGATCTGCTGAGAAAGGAAATCTGAACAATGATAAATCTTGCTTCCCAACTGCTTCGAACCATACCGCGCACTGTCGTTTTAACAGGTCTGCTTTCAATGATTGCGGGGCTTACCAACGGCTCAGCCTCTGCGATGTCGCAGGCGCCTGAGGAGATGGATCTCGCCGCGGTACTGGAAAAAGCTCTCAAAGGTATCGGCGGACGGGGCGCGCTTGAAGGCCTGAACACTCTATATATAGAAGACTTCAGAGAGCGTTACGCCATGGGGCAGGGCCCCGAGCCCGGCGTTGGTCACTTTCGCATGACCCGGACCGAAGCCATCGCGTCCTATGCTTTAGACGATAACCAGTTTCGCCTGGATTTCAATCACACCAATCACTACGAGCGGTCGAGGGATGTCACTGAATTGGTTATTGGTCAATCGGGTTATCTGATTGGCCTGGATGATTTTTATTTGCAAAGAGAGCCCGGTGTTCGGGTGATGAGATCAGACCGGTGGGCCGTCGCTAAAAAATCAGAGCGATTGCTGAACCCTCATATCCTGCTTAAAGACTTACTCAGCGATTCATCACCGGCGTCTTTGGCTGATGGGCCTCATTCGGATGTGGCAGGGCGGCGACTATCCGAAAACAATGTGTTCCCTGTGACCTTTGTGCGAGACCGGCCGACCGGCAAGCGCAATGTTATTGCAAACGATACATGGGTTGATCGCTGGCAGGGACAAGATTTCTTTGACCTGTCGATCAATGAGTTGAAAGTTGACAATGAATGGCTACAACGCTGGCGTGACGCCGTTGCGCTGAATGGAACCCATCACCAGATCGAGGTTCAACACGCTGTTCATCCAATCACATTACATGTGAACGCGGAATCAGGCCGCATCGACAAGCTCTCAACCATGGAGCACGACATGGTCTATGGCGATGTGCCGCTGGAAGTGACCTATCATGACTGGCAGCAACAGGACGGCGTTTATTTTCCGTCTCACATCCGGATTTCACTTGCGGGTATTCCCTATCTCGAAGTCACCCGCTCCAAAGTGGTGGTCAACCCGACCTTCGAGGCCGATACGTTCACCGCGCCTGAAGGTGTGACCTATGAGCATGATGATGTGCTAGCGACACGCGGCGCTAGTGTTAGCCAATTGGTGCGGTCCTTCACGTCTGCCGGGTCACCCGAAAAGGCGCTGGGGCGGCCACGGATCGATTCCCAGGAACTGGCAGATGGAGTTTATCTCCTAGAAGGAACACCGTCTGATGCCGTCTTTACCCTTGTCGTGGAACTAGAAAGCGGCGTGGTTGTCGTTGAGCCCGGTTCTTTTGACCTAAAGGGCGAAGCCATCACGGAGTGGATCGCTGAGAATATTCCCGGCAAACCAATTTCTCATGTGATTGTCTCTCATCATCACAGCGATCATTCTGGTGGTGTGCGGCCGTACGTGGCTGCCGGCGCCAGTACCGTTGTCCATGAGACTGCCGTTGCATTTTATGAAGACCTACTCGGGCGGAAAAACGCGACGATCATGCCCGATGCCCTTGATCGCAATCCGGTGAAAGCCGACATCATCGCGGTCTCGGCCGACGCGCCCACCGTCATCGAAGATGCAGTTCGGCCAATTACTATATACCCGGTGGTATCCGGCCATACGACGGACATGATTATTGTGGGGTTGGAGAAACAGGAAATTCTATATTCCGCTGATCTCTATATAGGCGCCATGGCTCGACTGCTAAGGGTTGGTGTGAATATGCCTCTCACAGGCGAAGCGGCACAGTCTGCCTTAGAACTCGACGCGGCAATTGATGCAACGGGGGCAACGTTTAATACCCTGGTCGGTTCTCACGACCGAGAGCCCGTAAGCTATGCGGACTTTAAGACCTACTTAGGGAACGAATAAGAGCAAGGTTCTCTCGAGGTGTAGGCAAAAAAATGGGCTCCACAAAGGGAGCCCATTTTGGTTTGTGGTCCGTGTTCTAATAGCTATTAGAACGAATAAGAGCTTCGAACTCCGAAGGCTCTGCGATCGGGAAGACCAACCGCCAGAACCCTGGCTCCGATGAAGCCGCTAATGCCTGACAAGTCAAACAGTGCCTGCAAGCTGGATGGTGTTTTGTCGTTAGTGACATTGGTCACATAGGCTTCCAAACGTAGGTCGCTGGATTCGATGCCAGCCCTTAGATTGATTCTATGGGCATCTCCGGTTTCGGTGATGTTGGCATTCGTCGCCCAAGTGCTGCCACGAAAGATGTAGTCACCGCGCAAGAACCAATCCCAATTTTCATTGATCGTCTGGAAGTAAGACGCAGATGCGCTACCGCTGAATTCCGGCGTCCGTGAAAACTCGTTCCCTAGACCGGTAATCGTTGGGTTGCCCAAAAGGGCTGTTGCATCAGGGCTTTCAAATTCCTTGATGTCGGTATTGTTCCAGGCAAACGTTGCATCCAAAGTTAAGTTTTCCGTCGCTGCGATGGATCCTTCGAATTCAAGTCCCTTAAGATCAGCCTTACCGCCACCAGCTGTGACGTTACCGATAATCTCCAAATCCCCTTGCGCATTGGTGATGGTTACAAGGTTCGGAATCTGAACGTTTCTCCATTTCGAGTAGTACGCTGCGACGCTATAGAAGGCGCGCCCGTCCATCAGGTTACCCTTGAGGCCGACCTCGAAATTGTCCAGGGTTTCTTCCGGTACGCTGGTATCGGCACCTGTTTGCGCGGCAATTTGAGAAAGTTCATCCGCCGTTCGACCAACCAAAGCCGGGTTAAATCGGCCCGGGTTCGTACCGCGCGCGTAGTTTAGATAAACCGTTGTGTCTTCGGTCGGCTTAAGATCGAGAATGACGCGGGGCGTAAAGGCCTTGAAAGTTTCTGATAGCTCGTTGCCGCCGATGTCACCTTCGTTGATTTTATCCCACTGATACCTGGCTTCAACACTGAGTGTGGCCCAATCATTGATGTCATAAGCCGCCGCGCCAAATACAGCAGACGTTTTGGCCTCGAAGAAGTCACCCGGATCATTAAATCCGCCCAATCGCAAGCCGGCCGCAAGAGTGGGTGTTTGGGCTTTATAATTGCGCTCTGAATAGGTGCCGCCGGCGATCCAGCGAAGTTTTTGATCATCCGCAGAAGTCACACGAAATTCCTGACTGAAATCGCTCAGTCTGCTCATCCGCAGGTCATAGGCTGTAGCGGAAGATGGAAAGCCTAGCAATCCACCGGTCAAACCCTCAGTTGCGCGGCGATCCAGATCGTTCACCGATGAGAAATGATCTTTGTGGAAAGCAGTCAGGGATGACAGCGTGATGTCAGAATCAGTTACCCAATCCATGACCAAGCTGGTTTCCAAGGCGTTCCGTTCTAATCCAAATCCATCAGGTATGGTCTTGTCGCTCAGAATGTAAGGCACTGTCGCCGAGGCCCCTGAAATCATATCTGCAACGTCCTGCGTGACGACGAGGTCCATAGCAATGAGGTCGGGTGTCGTTTCCGGCACCGTTCCGCATATCCAGTCGATCGGGCTTCCAAAGACTGATCCGCCAGGGTTGCAGTTGAAGAAGCTCGCAGGCGCATTGTCTGAGCCGTAGGCCGTACCGGCGTCTGGTCCATCACTGTCGTTCCACATCCTGAAGCGGGCTTTGGCGCTAAAGTTATCGGTGGGCGTGAAATACAGTGTTGCGCCGCCGCTTACTGTTGAGCGTTCACCCAGCTTATTTGTGGGATTGGCCGCGTTGGTGTACTGGCCGTCTGTTTCGAAGAAGCTACCACTGACGCGAACAGCCAATTTGTCTTGAACGATAGGGCCTTCCAATGAGACACCAAAATCGGCGGTCCCGAATCGGCCGTACTCAGCGTTTACCCGACCTTTAAACTCATCGCCCGGTGTTTTGGTAATAGCGTTGATCGCTCCGGCAAAGGTGGAGCGTCCGAAGTAGGCGCTTTGCGGCCCTTTGATGACTTCGATCCGCTCATAGTCTTCCGTGCTGCCGATTTCAGCCCCAAGGATTGGCGCTCCATCGATAAACACAGTGGCCGACTGCCTGGTTTGGATGTCTGTCCGGGGCTGCATGCCGCGGAATACGAGGCGGCGAAATTCGCGCGCGCTCTTACCGACCGAATGCTCGGAATAGAAAAACCCCGGGGAGAAATCCACGATGTCGGTAAGTTCATCCAGAGCTTTGACCTCAATATCCTGCGCTGAGAAAGCCGTGACCGTAAGTGGAATGTCCAACAGGGACTCTTCCCTTTGGCGCGATGTTACGATGATTTCTTCCAGCTGCTGGGCCGTTGCACTAGGCGTCGCCTCAGGAAGAACTAAGGCTATCGCCGTTAGGCAGATCAGTTTTGTTGTCGATTGTCTGAGCATTGTTAAGGGTCCCCCATTTCAAACTGCGTGCAGCCTATCAGATATTGAGAATTGTATGCAAGCGTATACACTGACATTTCATACGTACGGAAAATATTATAAAAGTATTATAAAACAGTGACTTATATGTATTTCTACTTGGGTGACTCACTTTCTCAGCTCTATTGCTAAGTACGAATTCATAGGTGGAACAGTATTGCGGATAAGATCACTGGGAGACAAACAAAGGCGCTTACGCGCCTGCAGTGAAGACGATAGGTTATCGCTATGAACGAAACGCGACGCATCACATCTCATGACGTGGCCAATTTGGCTGGAGTCTCACAGGCAACGGTTTCGCGGGCATTCATGCCCGAGGGCCGCATTTCGGCGAAAACCAAACAGCGGGTGATCGATGCGGCCGACAAGCTTGGGTATCAGCCCAATGTCATTGCGCGCAGTCTGGCCAAGAGCAAGTCCAACCTCATTGGCGTGTTGATGGCCAATTGGAATAATCCAAGACTCACAGAAACGCTTCAGGGGTTTAGTTCTGCGTTCAAGCAATCGGGCTACAAAGTTATTTTGCAGTCCGTTGGTGATGGCGATACCGTCGACGACGCGCTGCGTGACTTTCTGCAGTATCAAGTTGACGGGATTATTGTCATTTCAGCGGTGCCGGGGCCTGTTATTTCAGCGGCATGCATGCAGAAGAAAATCCCCATTGTTGTCGTCAATCGCTTTGCCCGCGGTCTCAACGCCTGTTCAGTGACTCTGGATGGGGCGCAGGCTGGCCGCGCAATTGCGGGTGATCTACTTGAGCGTGGTTACCGCCGCTTTGCCTTGCTGCGCGGCAGTCCCGACATCCAAGTGATTACGGATTTATTCTACGCCTTCAGCAATACGGTTTCTGACAAAGGGTTGGGTGGGCAGATCAACGAGATCACGAATATTTCCGGATACGGTGACGGCCGGAAAACGATTGTTGACCTTGTGCAAAAAGGCCAGGCGCCTGATGCGGTTGTCTGTTCGTCCGATTTCACAGCCTTTGGTGTGCAGGCTGGCGCCCGTTATGACCTCGATATTGCGGTTCCAGAAGATCTTGGCATTGTTGGCATTGGTGACTCGCCATTTTCCTGGTGGCCGGAACACGATCTTACAACGCTCCATTTCCCTGTGGATGAGATGGTGAGAAGCACAGCTGATGCTCTCTTGGCGCGTATTCAAGAACCAGAGTTAGAACCTCAGGCGATAGGCTTGGAGTCTCGTTTGGTGGTGCGTGGAACAACGCGTAAAACTGAATAGCTGCCGCTACACGTTATGCAGGGCCGGATAAGAACATGATGTCTCAGTTCAGTCGGCGAACCCTCATTGGCAACACAGCAGCGGCGGGAGGGCTTACGGCCTTTAGTTTAGGCGTGCGCGGCGCCCAAGCTTCTAAATCACTAGATTTTTCAAACGCCGAAGAGGGGCTGCGTGCTTACGCTAAGCTCCTGGGAAATACGAAAGCCGCGACTGTGCATTATTGGTATTCTGGAACCATCTACGGTGTGTTGCCCGGCGAAGACTCACAGCCCGTTATGGGGTTTGCCGGGTTGGCCAAGAATATTTGGTGGCCAACGGATGAGGGCAACTTTGGTCAACGCATTTTCGATGTTGGATATTTTGCGGATCTGGAAACTGGTGAGCCTATAGATGAATTC
The DNA here is from genome assembly GCA_012103295.1 of Alphaproteobacteria bacterium. GTDB lineage: Bacteria > Pseudomonadota > Alphaproteobacteria > Rhodospirillales > Rhodospirillaceae > WLXB01. The sequence goes on from WLXB01000097.1 coordinate 12,771, forward strand.
GTCAATCCATTCACCGGGAAAACGAATCACCCAGTCCACTACCGGTCAGGTCCTAGTCAGTTCACGAGGGCGTATGAGAACCGAAACTGGCAAGTATCCGGCGACGACGTGTGGCTGGAAGAATCTCTAGCATTTAAGATGCCTAACTGGCTGGAACCGGCAGAGTGGCCTCTCGCCTCGAGCGGTGAGACGCTGCGGTTTCGCTATACCAATACCTATCGCGGCAAAGTTTCAGACCTAGAAAACCCTAGTATTACCAGTGCGCCTAGCCTGCTTGGCTGGAATGCGATTACGGACTGGTATCCATTCATGTTGATGGGACAACAGCCAGGGTTTTTGAATTGGATTAGCCAGGGCCGGAAGATCAACGATTTTTCTGAAGTGTCTTCACAAACGATGCGCTATCTCGAAGCGCACCTCCCTGACTACCTGTACTCAGACGAACCCTGGACTGAGCCTGCGAATAATTACGTTCAATACATGGAGCAACGCCAGCCCATGAGAAATGAATGACGACTGTGTTCGTTGCTTACAGGAGATTTTGATGAGGTTCGGACCATTCATTGTT
>WLXB01000098.1 GCA_012103295.1 Alphaproteobacteria bacterium
GGCTGTTGTAGTTGCTAGTTTATATACTATGAAATATGTATTTGGTTGCGCCTGATCTCCAAATGATGTTGTAGCCATATTATCATCTGTTCCTTTAAATTGAACCGATGGCATGCCATTAAAATCATGTAACCGAGGAAAACTCATGCAGGACGCCATCAATGCGAATGGACGTAATAGCTGCCCCTTGCAAAGACGAAAGCAGAATACGACGCAAGGCATTGCCAAGCGTAATACCAAAACCGCGCTCCAACGGTTCTGCAACAATCGTTGCTGAGCGACTGCTATCGTCACCAGCTTCAACATTGAGTTTGTTCGGCTTAATGAGCTCTTGCCAGTTCTTCTGTATCACGGCTTGATCCCGCTCTTCTAAAGGTTAAGGGCGCACACTAGGTGGAGCGCCCGAAAAGCCGTACTCATCACGCCGGTACGGCAAAACGCGTAAAATTAAACCCGCCGGCGCTTGCGTGGCCGGCACCCATTGTGCGGAATGGGTGTAACGTCCTGAATAGAAGTAATATTGAAGCCAACGGTCTGAAGCGCACGCAACGCTGACTCACGACCACTGCCGGGCCCCTTAACCTGGACAGACAAGGTTTTCATGCCATGTTCCATCGCCTTCTTACCGGCGTCCTCAGCTGCAACCTGAGCGGCATACGGTGTTGATTTCCGAGAGCCCTTAAACCCCTGCCCACCGGCTGACGACCAAGATATGGCGTTGCCCTGCACATCGGTAATGGTGATGAGCGTGTTGTTGAAGGTCGAGTTTACGTGCGCAATTCCAGAACTGATGTTCTTGCGTTCTTTTTTGCGGGTCCGTGTCGCTGGCTTGGCCATGAGTGTGTTCGTCCGTTACTTGGTGACTTTTTTCTTGCCGGCAATGGCTTTGGCCGGTCCCTTACGGGTCCGGGCATTTGTATGAGTTCTTTGTCCACGTACGGGCAAGCCCTTACGATGGCGTAGCCCCCTGTAACAGCCAAGGTCCATCAAACGCTTGATGTTCATAGCCGCTTCCCGGCGCAGATCACCTTCGACCACGAAGTCTTGGTCGATGATGTCGCGTACGCGCGAAACTTCGTCATCTGACAATTGATTGACACGGAGTGTCATATCAATATTTGCCCGCTGACAAATGTCCACAGCGCGCGTGTTCCCGATACCAAAAATATAGGTTAAGGCAATCGGAATCCGCTTATTCGTCGGTATATTAACGCCTGCAATACGCGCCAAAGCCCGTACTCCTTCTATTCAATCAATTGTTCTCGAGAGCGCTCGGCCCAGCCGGAAAAGCGCGCCATTATAGGCAGGCTCTACCCTCTGTCAACACGCCCTCAGTTGTCTAAAACCCTTTTAATCTCGGTAGTTACGGCCGCCATGTCCTGGTCGCCATCGACCACAGCCAACAGTCCCTGGCTCTCGTAAAACGGGAGCAAAGGTGCTGTTTGCCCGTGATAGGCCTTGAGGCGAGATTTAACCGTCTCAGCATTGTCATCGTCTCTTCTCGTAAAGTCAGTATTCCCGCAGGCGTCGCAAGTATCGGCCACTTTAGGGAGCTTGAAGGTATCATGATACCCTTCACCGCATTTCGAGCACGTAAATCGCCCCGTAATCCGATCGACCAGATTCTGATCTGGGACGCGAATCTCAATCACAGAATCCAATACGATGCTCTTTTCCTTAAGCATTGCGTCTAGGCTTTCAGCCTGAGAAACCGTTCGCGGAAAACCGTCGAGAATGAAACCGTTTGCGCAATCGGGAGCATCCAACCGCTCAGAAATCATACCCACCATAATTTCATCAGATACCAGCTTACCGGCATCCATGATGGTTTTGGCCTGCTTTCCCAACTCCGTGCCAGCTGCAACGGCAGCCCGCAGCATATCACCGGTGGAGAGCTGGATGATGCCATAGGCATCCTCCAATAGCTTAGCTTGGGTGCCTTTGCCGCCACCAGGAGGACCCATGAGGATAAGACGTTTGCCAGTCATCGGTTACGACCTCGCAATTTGGACTTCTTGATCAGCCCTTCATATTGGTGCGCAAGTAGATGGGACTGGATTTGCTGCACCGTGTTCAGCGTCACGTTGACAACAATAAGCAGGCTGGTACCACCAAAATAGAAGGTGACGTTCATGCGGGAAATTAGGATTTCAGGCAAAAGACAAACGATGATCAAGTATACGCTACCAACCGCGGTTAGACGGGTTAGAACATAGTCTAAGTACTCAGCCGTATTTTTACCGGGACGTATGCCGGGAACAAATCCACCGTGCTTTCGCAGATTCTCAGCGGTGTCCGCTGGGTTAAACACCAAGGCTGTGTAAAAGAACGCGAAAAAGGCGATAAAAACCGCATACAGAAAGAGATAAAGCGGCTGGCCACGACCAAGAAGAACACCAATTGTGTTCAGAATGCCACCCTCGCCGCCAGCGTCAACGGCTCCGCCTTGCAGTCCCGCAACGGTTAGCGGCATGAGCAGAATTGAACTGGCAAAAATCGCCGGGATCACGCCGGCAGTATTGAGCTTGAGTGGCAGATGAGAATTCTCACCACCAAACATCTTGTTGCCGACTTGCCGCTTTGGATACTGAACAATAATTCGGCGCTGAGCCAGTTCCACAAAACAGATCAGATAAATCGTCGCGACTATGCCGACCATCAAGCCGACGATAACCACAGGAGACATCGCACCGGTGCGTCCCAATTCCAGGGTCTGTGCGATAGCGCCGGGTAGTCCCGCAACAATCCCCGCAAAAATTAATAGCGAGACACCTTGTCCAACACCCCGCTCACTAATCTGCTCACCAAGCCAAACGAGGAACATGGTTCCGCCAACGAGGGTAATAATGGTCGTAAACTTGAAGAATACACCTGGGCTTGTAACCGCTAGCGCGCCCGTTGAGCTTGTCGCACCTTCCAAACCAGATGCGATGCCCAACGCTTGCAGAGTACAAATACCGACCGTCAGGTAGCGGGTGTACTGGTTCATTTTCACACGGCCAGTGACACCCTCTTTCTTCATCTGCTCGAGAGTCGGGTTCACAGCTGCCATAAGCTGCATAATAATTGCAGCTGAAATATAGGGCATAATATTGAGCGCGAAGATGCTCATGCGCGATAGCGCACCACCGGCGAATACGTCAAACATGCCAAGAACACCGGCACTTTGCTGCTGCATGATATCCGCCATCACCTGCGGGTCGATCCCCGGCAGAGTGATAAACGTGCCCATTCGATAGACAATCAAAGCGCCAAGCGTAAACCAAATACGACGCTTGAGGTCTGTGGCCTTGGCGAAAACGCCAAAGTTGACGTTAGCGGCCATTTGGTCGGCTGCAGAAGCCATACTGGTTACTCGTTACCCTCGCCAGATTCATCGCTCTTTTTAGTAGTTTTCTTTTTAGGGGCTTTCTTGGGCTTGGCTTCATCGGCAGCCGACGCTTTCGCTATAACAGTGACCGAACCACCAACTTTTTCCACGGCAGCAATAGCAGCCGCAGAAGCATGGTCGACTGTAATAGCAAGTTTGGCTTTCAACTCACCCGATGCAAGCAGCCTTACACCATCGCGGCGTTGGCGAACCATTCCGGCCGCTTCAAGAGCAGCACCATCGACAGGTTTGCCAGCATCCAAACGACCTTCGTCGATCACCTTCTGCAAGCGGCCAACATTGATAACGGCGAACTCTTTGGGGTTAACAATGTTAAACCCACGCTTCGGCAGCCGACGATAAATCGGCATTTGACCGCCTTCGAATCCGCGTATCGAAACACCGGTGCGGGACTTCTGGCCTTTGTGGCCGCGGCCCGCTGTCTTGCCTTTGCCGGAACCAGGTCCACGGCCGACACGCGTTCGCTTCTCTGTAGCACCGGGCTTATCCCGTAGTTGATTCAGTTGCATAACGAGCCTTCCTGACACTGACAATTCAGCGTCTATTTCGAAATCTATTTAGGTATCCGCCTCAATGCGCACAAGGTGACTCACCTTGTTAATCATTCCGCGCACCGAAGGCGTATCCTCGAGCGTACGGCTACGATGCATCTTATCAAGACCGAGGCCTTTAAGCGTCGCGCGCTGAGAGCGATGGCGTCCAATTGGACTACCGATCTGGGTCACCGTGACGGTACCCTTCGATTTTGTTTTACCCGCCATTAGGACGCCTCCTTGACCGGCGCTTCGTCACGAGGCACAGCGTCGCCACGACGTCCGACGATATCGGCAACCTTCTTGCCGCGCTTAGCGGCAATCATACGAGGCGACCTGAGCGACTTAAGGGCTTCGAAGGTCGCCTTCACCATGTTGTAGGGGTTATTTGAACCCTGGCTCTTCGCCACAACGTCCTGAACGCCCATCGTTTCAAATACGGCGCGCATTGGTCCACCAGCGATGATCCCCGTTCCCGGAGGAGCAGATCGTAGCACAACCCGACCGGCACCGAACTTACCATTCACATCGTGGTGCAGGGTCCGACCTTCCCTAAGGGGAATACGAACCAATGTCCGTTTCGCTTGCTCTGTCGCTTTGCGAATGGCCTCAGGAACTTCGCGTGCCTTACCTGAGCCAAAGCCTACACGGCCCTTGGTGTCACCAACCACGACTAACGCAGCAAATGCAAAACGGCGTCCGCCCTTCACAACCTTCGCGACGCGATTGATATAGACGAGCTTATCTACGAGATCGTCGTCTTTATCCCGGTCGCGTCTATCCGCGTTTGGTCCTGAACGTGCCATATCTTTAGTCCTTCCTTTGGCGCCTGCTAGAACGACAGGCCACCTTCCCGTGCTGCGTCGGCCAATGCCTTGACGCGGCCGTGATATTTGTATCCACCGCGATCGAAAATAACGTTCGTGACGCCAGCGGTCTTAGCGCGCTCAGCGATCAACTTCCCAACGATCTGTGCGGCGTCGACCGTGCAGCCTTTCGACGCATCCTTTTTCACGCCACCTTCCACGCTCGATGCTGCAACCACCGTATTGCCGTCAGCATCGTTAATAACTTGGGCATAGATATGGCGGCCGGAACGAAACACAGACAAACGTGGGCGATCGCCCTTTTGCTTGCGTATCTTGAACCGAGTTCTCGCCTTGCGGCGGTTGAACAGTTTGATAGCGGACGTCATCGTTCAGATCCTTACTTCTTCTTACCTTCTTTACGAAGGATGTATTCGCCAGCGTACCGCACACCTTTACCCTTATAGGGTTCCGGTGGTCGGTAGGCGCGAATTTCAGCAGCAACTTGGCCAACCTTTTGACAGTCAGCGCCAGTTATATCGATTTGGGTCGGTTGCGGCGTCTTAATCTCAATGCCGTCGGGAACCGCAAAATCAACGTCATGCGAAAATCCAAGGCTGAGCACCAATTTTTTGCCTTGAGCTTGTGCCTTGTAACCAACACCCTGGATTTCCAAAGTCTTGGTAAAGCCTTCACTCACACCGACAACCATATTCTCAACGAGAGACCGGGTGGTCCCCCACATCGTTCTAGCGCGCCTGCCATTACCGATCGGCTTAATGGTCACTTCATTATCAGAGATGATCGTTTCGATCTCATCAGCCGTAAGGTAAGACAATTCACCGCGCTTACCTTTGGCGACAAGCTTATTGCCGTCCAAAGTAACAGTGACACCGTCAGGTATGGCGATCGGGTTTTTTCCAACGCGTGACATACAACAGCCCTCCTAAAATACCTGGCAGAGAACTTCGCCGCCCACGTTGGCGTCTCGCGCCTCGTGGTCCGACATCACGCCGCGTGGGGTCGACAAAATAGATATACCAAGGCCGTTATATACACGCGGTAAATCTTTGATCTTCGAGTAAATACGACGACCGGGCTTGGAAACACGCGTAATCTTACTGATTACGGGTTCGCCCTCGTTGTACTTCAACTCTATACGCAACTCGTCAATACCAGGGCGCACATTGTAACGCTCAAAACCACGGATATAGCCTTCCCGCTGCAATACATCGAGCAGGTTCTCCCGGAGCTTAGATGCCGGCGCCGTGACAGCGTTCTTACGTGCCCGCTGTCCGTTGCGGATACGAGTTAGCGTATCACCGATAGGATCGGATAAAGCCACAATCGTCTCTCCTTACCAGCTCGACTTAACCATGCCGGGAATTTGACCTCTAGAAGCCAAATCCCGCAGCTTGATACGACCAAGCTTAAACTTTCGATATACTCCGCGCGGACGACCGGTGACTTCGCACCGATTGTGTATCCGCACTTTGGATCCATTACGCGGCATTTCAGCAAGCTTCAGCGCCGCCTCAAATCTTTCTTCAGGCGACGACGTGCGATCCATAACCAACGCCTTCAGTTCAGCCCGACGCTCGCTTTGTTGGGCCGCCATGCGACGACGCTTAAGATCCCGTTGTACAGCGCTCTTCTTAGCCATAGTTCAGCGTGCTCCAGGCGTTAAGATTTACGGAACGGCAAGTCGAACCCTTCGAGAAGCGCTTTTGCTTCTTCGTCGTTCTTTGCCGTTGTGCAAATTGTGATGTTAAGGCCGCGAACTTTGTCGACCTGATCATAATCGATCTCAGGAAATACAATCTGTTCCTTGAGGCCCATATTGTAGTTGCCCATACCATCGAAACTCATCGGCGGTAGACCACGGAAGTCTCTTACCCGAGGCAGAGCAATCGTAACTAAGCGGTCAAGAAACTCGTACATGCGAACGCGGCGTAGCGTCACAGAGGTCCCGACCATCATTCCGTCACGAAGCTTGAACCCCGCAATAGACTTCTTGGACCTGGTGATAAGCGGTTTTTGGCCCGCAATCAGGGTCAAATCTTGAACGGCGCCTTCAATCTTCTTGCGATCCTGAGACGCTTCACCAACGCCCATATTGAGAACGATCTTCTCAAGTTTTGGGACTTCCATGGCATTCTTATAGGAGAAGGAGTCCAGAAGAGATTTCCGGACAACGTCGTTATAGTGTTGGCGCAAACGTGGTTCAGTCATAGCAGCCTCAATCGATCACTTCGCCGGAACGCTTCGCGTACCGGACTTTGGTGCCGTCATCGAGCGTGCGGAACCCGACACGGGTCGCAACATTCTCCTTGGGATCGACGATCGCCACGTTAGAAACATGGATTGAAGCTTCTTTCTCAACAATCCCACCGGCCTCTGACGCAGACGGGCGCGTATGCCGGCGCATCATATTGATGCCCTGAACGATCACCCGGCCTTCCTGCGGAATGGCCTTAACGATATCTCCCGTCTTACCGCGATCTTTCCCGGTAAGAACAATCACCTTGTCGCCCTTCTTAAATCTATTAGCCATCACAGCACCTCCGGTGCCAATGAGACGATTTTCATGAACGCCTTAGAACGCAGTTCACGGGTAACCGGCCCAAAAATACGAGTTCCGATCGGCTCGCCGGTTTTACTGATTAAGACCGCTGCATTGCTGTCAAAACGGATCGCTGTTCCATCAGCACGCCGAACTTCCTTAGCAGTGCGCACGATGACTGCGCGATGCACGTCACCCTTTTTAACCCGGCCACGGGGGATCGCTTCCTTAACAGAAACAACGATGACGTCTCCGACACCCGCGAATCTGCGCTTGGATCCACCCAGAACCTTGATGCACTGAACCCGCCTCGCCCCCGAGTTATCGGCAACGTCCAGATTTGTTTGCATCTGAATCATAGCATTACGTCCTTACGTTCGTCCTGGCGCAACTTACTCAGCCGAGTCAGCCACTAATTCCCAGGTCTTTCTCTTCGAGATTGGTGAGCATTCGCGGATGCGAACAATATCGCCAATCTTGCAACTGTTGGCCTCATCATGCGCTGCATACTTCTTAGAGCGCTTGATAAATTTCTTGTACAGAGGGTGAGGCACACGGCGTTCGACCTTAACCACTACGGTCTTGTCTTGCTTGTCGCTCACCACAACCCCTTGCAGAATACGCTTGGGCATCAGTCTCTCCTTACGCCTGCGCCGCAGCGGCAGAACCGCGTTGATGCAGGATGGTCTTGATCTGCGCAATTTCGCGCCGCACGCGCGTGAACTCCGCAGTGTTCTCAAGCTGACCAGAGGCCTGCTGAAAACGAAGGTTAAGTTGCGTTTTTTTCAAGTCGAGCAAGCGACCCGATAATTCATCTTCGCTCTTGGTGCGCAGATCTTCAGCTTTAGCCATGACTTAGCCCTCCGCCCCAATACGCGCGACGAACTTCGTTTTGATAGGGAGCTTGGCAGCCGCCAATTCAAATGCCTCACGCGCAATATTCTCTGAAACTCCGTCGACTTCAAACATGATGCGACCCGGTTTCACCCGACAGGCCCAATACTCCACAGAGCCCTTACCCTTACCCTGACGAACCTCAGGTGGCTTCTTAGACACAGGCACATCTGGGAAAATACGAATCCAGACGCGGCCTTGACGTTTCATATGGCGGGTCATTGCACGCCGCGCAGCTTCAATCTGGCGGGCGGTAACCCGCTCAGGCTGCAGCGCCTTTAGGCCATATGACCCGAAATTAAGCTGTGACCCAGCATGAGCAACGCCATGAATGCGTCCCTTATGGGCCTTTCTAAACTTTGTACGTTTCGGACTTAACATCCCGAACCTTCCTTGAGCCTCTAACCAGCACGCTTACGAGCGAGCTGACTGATCCTGTAAACGTGTTTCGTGGGCCATGGGATCGTGTTCCATGATGTCGCCCTTGTAGATCCATACTTTTACGCCGCAGACGCCGTATGTCGTGTGACCACTGGCCTCGCCGTAATCAATGTCAGCACGCAGGGTATGCAAGGGCACTCGACCTTCGCGGTACCATTCCGTACGAGCAATTTCAGCTCCACCCAAACGCCCAGCACAGTTTATGCGAATGCCGCCAGCACCAAGACGCATAGCTGACTGAACAGCGCGTTTCATAGCTCGTCTAAAAGCGACACGGCGTTCGAGTTGCTGAGCAATGTTCTCGGCGACAAGTTGCGCATCAATCTCTGGCTTGCGAATCTCAACAATATTGAGGCTCACCTCGTTGCCAGTCATTTCCTGCAGCTTCTTACGCATGTTCTCAATGTCTTGGCCTTTTTTACCAATCACAACACCTGGCCGCGCCGTATGTATCGTGACCCGCGCCTTTTTCGCTGGGCGTTCAATAACGACCTTTGACACTCCTGCTTGTGCTAGACGGTCCTGCAGATATTTGCGAATACGCAAGTCTTCGTGCAGCATGTCCGCGTACTTGTCCTTGGTCGCAAACCAGCGAGAATCCCAAGTACGATTGATGCCGAGGCGCAGACCAATCGGATTTACTTTCTGACCCATTAAACGGTCTCCTCGCGCTCGCGCACGATAATTGTAAGGTTACTAAAAGGCTTAATAATCTTGCCAACGCGACCACGTGCTCGCGGACGCCAGCGCTTCATCGTTAAACTTTTCCCAACAAACGCTTCCGAGACAACCAGGCTGTCGACGTCCAGTTGATGATTGTTCTCAGCATTCGCAATCGCGGACTCAAGCACGCGCTTCACATCATTCGAGATGCGTCGTGTCGAAAAACTCAGCTGCGCCAATGCCGCTTCAGCTGATTTCCCCCGGATCGATTGAGCGACCAGGTTTAACTTCTGAGGACTCACACGGATCGACTTCGAAAAAGCACGTGCTTCAACGTCGCTGAGACGCCGGTCTCTGCTCGGCTTACCCATGACTACTTCCTCTTCGCTTTCTTATCGGCCGCGTGGCCGTAATAGGTCCGCGTCGGCGAGAACTCACCGAATTTGTGACCGATCATGTTTTCCGTCACCAACACGGGCACAAACTTGTGACCGTTGTGAACACCAAACGTCAGCCCGACAAATTGCGGCAGTATCGTTGAACGTCGCGACCAAATCTTGATCACATCATTACGGCCAGACGCACGCGCAACCTCTGCTTTCTTCAGCAGATAGCCGTCGACGAACGGACCTTTCCAAACAGAACGAACCACTAGCGCCCTCCGTTACTTTCTTTTTTTCTTGGCCAGATGTCGGCTGCGCATAATCAGCCCATCTGTGCGCTTGTTGGAACGAGTCTTCTTACCTTTTGTCGGCTTACCCCAAGGCGTCACCGGATGGCGGCCACCAGAGGTTTTACCTTCACCACCACCATGCGGGTGATCGACTGGGTTCATGACGACACCACGAACGGTCGGGCGAACACCCATCCACCGTTTGCGGCCAGCCTTACCCAATTTAATGTTTTGGTTATCGGGGTTTGAAACAGCACCGACAGACGCAATGCACTCACCGCGCACCAAGCGCAGTTCACCAGAGGAAAGGCGTAGCTGCGCATAACCACCGTCCTTACCAATCAACTGCGCATAGCACCCAGCGGATCGAGCCATTTGAGCGCCCTTACCCGGTTTAATTTCAATGTTATGAATGATCGTACCGACAGGAATGTTCTTAAGCGGCATTGCGTTACCCGGCTTAATATCGGCCTGCTCAGAAGCAATCACCTGATCGCCAGCCTTTAAACGCTGCGGCGCCAGAATATAGGCCTGCTCACCGTCATCGTACTTAATAAGCGCAATGAACGCCGTGCGATTGGGGTCATACTCAAGCCGCTCAACCGTCGCAGACACATCAAACTTTGTCCGCTTGAAATCAATCTTGCGATAACGGCGCTTATGCCCACCGCCAATATGGCGCATGGTCAAACGACCGTGATTGTTACGACCGCCAGACTTGCTCAGCCCTTCGGTCAGAGCCTTAACCGGCCCGCCTTTGTGCAGATCAGACCGATCGACCAATACCAGCCCACGCATACTGGGTGTCATTGGCCTATATGTTTTAAGTGCCATCGTTTTACAGTCCCGTCGTCACATCAATTGACTGGCCTTCGGCCAATGTGACGATCGCCTTTTTAGTGTTGTTGCGCTTGCCGATCTCACCACGGAAGCGCTTTACCTTGCCCTTTTGGATCAACGTATTCACAGCCTTAACGTCGACCTTGAAAAGGGCTTCAACAGCTTGCTTAATTTGAGGCTTCGTTGCCCACATCGCGACTTTAAAGACGACCTGGTTAAACTCAGACGCCAAAGTTGATTTTTCGGTGATGTGCGGAGTTTGAATCACATCGTAGAGCAGTTCTGTTGGTTGCTTGTCCGCGCTCATTTCAAACGCTCCTCAAGCTTTTCTAGTCCCGCTTTAGTCAGAACCAATTTCTCGCGACGAAGGATGTCGTAAACGTTAGCACCCTGCTCCGGCAAAACATCAACACCAATGATGTTGCGAGCAGCCAGGCAAAACGCCTCATCCAGGTCCGCACCATCGATGATCAGTGCGGATTTCCAACCCAGCTTCTTAATCTGTGCCGCCAGTTGCTTTGTCTTACCTTTGGTAGACTTGGCTTCTTCGATGACGATCAGACTACCTTCTTTGGCCTTGGCAGATAGTGCTGTCTTAAGGCCGAGACGGCGAACTTTCTTATTCAACGCATGTGCATGGCTACGCACAACCGGCCCAAAAGACTTACCGCCACCACGTTTTTGCGGGGCCCGGGCATTACCTTGGCGCGCACGCCCCGTGCCCTTTTGCTTGAACGGCTTCTTATTGGATCCGCTTATTTCACCGACCGTCTTCGTCTTGTGATTGCCTGACTGACGTTTAGCCAGCTGCCAGCGCACGACCCGGTGCAGAATATCTTCCCGCACATCGAGGCCAAAGATAGCATCAGCCAAATCGACCGACCCTACGCTTTTGCTATCTAGATTAATGACATCGCACTTCATAACTTAGGCGTCCTTCTTGTCCGCATCTGCGGCAGCATCTGTTGTGCCTGCATCTGCGCTCTCGGCTGGTGCTGCGTCTTCAGCTGCAGCTGGTTCAGACGGAGTGTCTTCTGTCGGTGCATTTCCGGATGACATAAGGGCAGCTGGAAGTGGCAAATCCTTGGGCGCCGCCTTCTTAACTGCGTCTTTGATCAGCACGTACGAATTATCCGATCCGGGAACACCACCACTGACCAAAATTAGTCCGCGCTTAGGATCAGTAGATACGATCCGGAGGTTTTGAACTGTCGTGCGGTGATCACCCATGTGACCGGCCATCTTCTTGCCCTTAAAGACCTTGCCTGGATCTTGGCATTGCCCAGTCGACCCATGACTACGGTGAGAAATCGACACACCATGCGTTGCTTCCAAACCGGCAAAATTGTGCCGCTTCATAGCCCCAGCAAAACCTTTACCGATCGAGGTGCCGATTACGTCGACAAACTGACCGGGAATGAAATGTTCAGGTGAGATTTCAGATCCAACTTCAATAAGGTTCTCAGGATCAACCCGGAACTCAACAAGCTTCTTACGGGGTTCAACCTTCGCCTTGGCAAAGTGACCACGCATTGCTTTGTTGACGTTACGTGGCTTAGCCGCGTCGATACCAAGTTGAACAGCTGTATAGCCGTCCTGCTCGGCTGTGCGCTGAGCAACAACCTGGACACCACCAACATTAAGAACGGTGACTGACGTGTGTTCACCGCTTTCGGCGAACACGCGGGTCATCCCCACTTTTTTTGCAACAAGACCGGTACGCATCAGTCCAACCCTACAACTTGATTTCCACGTCGACGCCAGCCGCAAGATCCAGTTTCATCAGCGCATCCACGGTCTGTGGGGTCGGATCGACGATGTCGAGCAGACGCTTATGCGTACGGATTTCAAACTGTTCCCGCGACTTTTTGTCGATGTGCGGAGACCGGTTAACAGTAAACTTCTCAATTCGTGTGGGCAGCGGAATGGGCCCGCGAACCTGAGCACCAGTTCTTTTGGCGGTAGACACAATTTCACGGGTCGACTGATCGAGCACGCGATGGTCAAACGCCTTAAGGCGGATGCGAATATTCTGGTTGTCTAGCATCGGTCCATTCCTGAAAGAAACGGCACCTCACAAGTGAGGTGCCGTAGCTTAATTCCCTATTCGATAATTTTAGCGACGACGCCGGCACCGACGGTGCGACCACCTTCACGGATGGCGAAGCGAAGCCCGTCATCCATAGCAATCGGCGCAATCAGGTTAACCTGCATGGAGATATTATCCCC
>WLXB01000099.1 GCA_012103295.1 Alphaproteobacteria bacterium
GATGCGCACGGCGTGGTCTCGGCTGGTAATACCGGCGCGTTGATGGCGATGTCGAAGCTCAGTATGCGAACATTACCCGGAATTGACCGACCAGCGATTTGCTCGCTGTTTCCCAGTCAGGTTGGTGAAACAACTATGCTTGACTTAGGCGCCAATGCTCAATGTGATGTTCGTAATCTCGTTGAGTTTGCAGTCATGGGTGCTTGTTTCATTCGTGCGATCAGCGGATTAGAGAAGCCGAGGGTGGGCCTGCTCAATATAGGATCTGAAGATCTAAAAGGAACGGACCTGCTACGTGATGCGGCGGCCATTTTGCGGGACGCAGATTTAGCTATGGATTTCGTCGGATTTATCGAAGGCGATGATATTACACTTGGGACGGTCGACGTTGTTGTCACGGATGGCTTTACGGGGAATGTTGCGTTGAAGACGGCGGAAGGGACAGCCAAGCTTTATACTGAATTTCTAAGATCAGCGTTCAAGAGCTCCTTAATGGCGAAGCTAGGCTATCTTCTAATTAAACCTGTTCTAAGCAAAGTTATGACGCGGTTGGATCCACGTAAGTACAATGGTGCTCTGTTCGTTGGTCTAAACGGGGTCGCTGTTAAGAGTCATGGCGGAACGGATGCGCTTGGGTTTGCAAATGCGATTGGTGTTGCCGTCGATATGGTTGACCGTGATCTCAACAACGGTATCGGTGAGCAGTTAACTCACTTAAGCTTTGACGCCGTTGAGTCTATTCAGGCCGCTAAAACAGCATGACAATACGATCAGTTATTCGTGGGGTTGGTTCTTACCTCCCTGCAAACATCGTGACGAACGAAGAACTGACAAAAACAGTCGACACGTCTGATGAGTGGATTCAAGAGCGTACGGGCATCAAGCAACGCCATGTCGCTGCAGACGGAGAGACGACATCTGATTTGGCAATCGCGGCAGGGCGTCAGGCGCTGGAGCGTGCAGGACTCAAGGGTGAGGACATAGACTTGTTTGTTGTCGCCACAGCGACACCAGACCACACCTTTCCTGCTACCGCCGCCAAAGTTCAGGCTGCTTTTGGCCGTCGCGGCGTACCCTCTTTTGATGTGCAAGCTGTTTGTTCAGGCTTTGTATATGGCCTTTCTGTCGTCGATAACTTTATGCGCTGTGGTCAGGTCAAGTCGGCTCTTTTTATAGGCGCGGAAACCTTTTCCCGTATTCTGGATTGGGAGGATCGGGCGACCTGTGTGTTGTTCGGTGATGGAGCGGGTGCTGTCGCTTTAACGGCTGAACAAGGTGCCGGCACCACGGTAGATCGGGGTGTGCTGTCCACCCACCTGCACTCCGACGGCAATCAACATGATCTGCTTTATGTCGACGGCGGCGCATCATCGACACAAACTACTGGATATGTTCGCATGGAAGGACGTGAGGTGTTTCGACATGCGGTCGTCAATCTCGCAGATACGGTTAAGGAAGCTATAGCCGCGAATGATTTGACCATCGAAGAGGTCGACTGGTTGGTTCCCCATCAAGCCAACAAGCGCATTCTTGATTCGACGGCTAAGAAACTACGCATTCCAAATGATAAAGTTATCGTCACAGTTGACCGCCATGCGAATACCTCGGCGGCCTCAATACCACTAGCTTTAGCGGCAGGTGTGGACGATGGACGGATCAAGCCAGGGCACTTGGTCTTGATGGAAGCCATGGGTGGCGGTTTTACGTGGGGTTCAGCACTGGTTCGGATGTAGTTTCTGGTTCTGAAAATTTGACCTAACACATTGCAAATGAATAGAAACCTGTATTGACGGCGTCACGCCAACCGGGCTAACGTCCTTGCGTTGACGCACCGGAAACAGGGGGACTGTGCGACATGAGCCGCACCATGACCCGCGCTCAATTGAGTGAATCGATTTATCAAGAAGTCGGGCTTTCTCGGAACGAATCTGCCGAGTTGCTTGAAATGGTTCTTGGTGAAATTTCGTCTGCACTCGTGCGCGCAGAGACTGTAAAAATTTCATCTTTTGGCAGCTTTTCAGTTCGCCAAAAAGGCGAGCGCATTGGTCGCAACCCTAAGACTGGTGACGAGGTTCCGATCTTGCCGCGTAAGGTTCTGGTGTTCCGTCCGTCACAATTGCTTAAGGCTCGTATTCGCGGAGACGACGTTTCAGGAATGACAACGGATGATGATGTGCAACCAGCAGCATCTGCTCCTGGATCATATTCTTCTGAGACGTAATTTCAGTGAGCGACAATCAAGCTACTCGGTCACGCAAATCTGAAGCGGCTTTTAGAACGATCAGTGAGGTGGCCGCTGAACTAAGCGTTCCTCAACATGTTCTGCGTTTCTGGGAATCAAAGTTCAGTCAAGTCCGTCCTCTCAAGAGAGGCGGTGGACGTCGCTATTATCGGCCTGAAGATGTCACCCTTCTCAAGCGTATTCGCAGCCTTTTGTACGATGACGGTCTCACGATCAAAGGCGTTCAAAAGCTGTTTCGCGATCACGGTGTAAAAACTATCGTCGAAGGTGAAAGTGGACCGGTCAGTGCGCCAGAGAGTAAGAGCAAGAACGATTTGGAATCGCCTGTATCGCCCGACATGAATGCACTGGTAGAGGAGCTAAAAGGTCTCCGAGATACCCTAAGAACGGCGCTGGCAACACGGTAGTAGGTTTGCTTGAGGTATGCTGCCTCGCGCATTGTTTTGTCTTGGGGCCGCGGTTATAGTCCGCGCCTTCCAACTCAAGGCACCCCATAAAACACCACTTGGGTTGGTATCGGTCGGAGCGTAGCGCAGTCAGGTAGCGCACCATACTGGGGGTGTGGGGGTCGTGGGTTCGAATCCCGCCGCTCCGACCATTTATCCATATAATACAATGAGTTATTAGCTTTTTCGGATAGTTGACCTAACCCTTTCTGCGACTCTTAGTTGCGGGTGAGGCAAAAGTTTAATAAAGTATGACTATTGTTCTCGGCAGAAGAGGCGGAGCGGGCCGTGCACGTCCAAACCGATTATTCAGGTCTAAACCAAACCGGTGCCCTACACACGGGGTTTGCCGCTAAGCGTGTTGTCGCAACACCGGCGCGCGAGGGTGACCGTGCGCAAGAAGACCGTCGCCAACAGCAGAATGAGCAAGGGTCTCAAAAGGAAGGACGCCCAGTATTTCGGACCCTCCTAACAGAGGGAACACTGGCGGGGCTCAATGCGGCATCATCGAAGCCTTCTACGACAATTGATTCCAGCGAGGCGCAGGGATCTACCCGTTTCATAAGAACAGAGAAACTACCGCAAGAGGGACCAGCTTCGATAAGCAGTGAGGAGACCGACGGGTTATTCTCCTATCTGGCCTCGAACCGTCGAAATGCTGAAGCGGCGCAAAGCAAAGCGTCGCAATCGTCTGCGCCTTTACCCCAAGCCTTTGTTGACGCCACTTCGCGCTACGCGCAACAAGCTGTCTAAGCCGCTAACGTCTTTGCTGGACGTGGTGAGACCTTGGAACTCCAAGCCTAAATCATCGGCGTTACGTTTTTAATTGTCTTCAGTGTTGATGGCAGTTCGACCTGCGTCTGTTAGTTTACAGACCAGCCAATCCGGCTTTAGGTGATTGCTGAACCACGGTTCGGCCCAACCTTCTTCCACGCATTTACGAACAACCTGCGGATTGACCTTTTTGCCGTTCTCATCAAACAACGGCAATTTGCCGCCGGGCTGAGTCAGCCCGCGGAGTAACCACTTTTTTTGCGCCAGTGAGAGGCGCGTTGGTCTTGATACCTTAGCGTCCATGGCGCGTCCCCATTTGCCGTTGGACTGGTGTATTTTGTCGCATAGTGCGTTTCTTAGGTTAAGAAAACTATAGCACGCCGAGTGGGGAGGCCCAGACTCAGATGAACACTTGTATGATTTATACCGCTGTGGGCGGGCCGGAAGAGGCGCGGAAACTAGCGAAAATGCTCGTTTCTGAACAGCTGGTGGCTTGCGTAAACATTGTCGACGGGGCGACATCAGTCTATCGGTGGGAGGGTAAAGTTCAAAGTAGCGAAGAGAGTCTCCTCATCGCTAAGACGACGAATGCTCAAAGAGATACTGCGATAGAGCGTCTAAACGACCTTCATTCCTATGATACGCCCTGTATCGTTGCTTACGATATGTCTGCCGGGGTTCCCGAATATTTGAATTGGCTCGCCAGCGAAACCGGCTCTAGTTAACGCCGGGCCGGGGCTCGTACTGTTGCGACTGCCTGACAGGCAATGCCTTCCCCGCGGCCTGTAAACCCCAATCCTTCGGTTGTTGTTGCTTTGATACTGACCCGAGACACCGGCACGTCGGCGACCAACGCGATGGAGTTTCTTATCTGGTCGCGGAAGGGCGAAAGCTTGGGGTGTTCACAAATCACTGTCACGTCGAGATGAATGAGGGCGCCCATTTGTGCGCGTAGTCGCTCCATCGCAAAGGATAGGAACAAGCTCGAACCGGCATCCTTGAAGGTTGGATCAGTCGGCGGGAAATGAACGCCGATATCACCGTCGCCGATCGCCCCCAGAATGGCATCGGTCGAGGCGTGAAGGAGAACGTCGGCGTCGGAATGCCCAATTAACGCCTTATCCATCGGGATAAACACGCCCCCCAGGGTAACGCCATTGCCGGGGCCGAAGCGATGAACGTCAAAACCGCTTCCTATCCGGGTTTCCATAAAGTTATCAGCCATTCTGAGCAGATCCGCTGTTTCTGTAATCTTTATGTTGTCTGGATCGCCGGGTACCGCAATGACGTCAAAACCCTCGTGCTGCATGACTGCGGCATCATCGGTTAAAGACGTGTCCTGGCACCGTTGATGAGCGGCGAGCAAGGTCTGGAAGCGAAAACCTTGGGGGGTTTGAGCGCGGACGGTGTTGTCACGCGGAATGGAACCCATAATCTGAGATTCATTGCCAATGCTTTTGAGTGAGTCACTGATCGGGATTACCGGAATTGCTCCGGGCGCGCCACCCGAGAGTGCAGCAATCACGCGGTCGATAGTTTCAGGTTTAATATTGGGGCGAGCGCTATCGTGGACGAGAACAAAATCCGGTTTGATATCTGCAAGTGCCTCCAAACCAAGGCGCACCGATTGCTGACGTGTCTCGCCACCAAAGACAGGAGCGGCGAGGGTCAGGCCTGCACCGGCGTCAGCAAACTGTTGATGATCGTCGGGATGAATGACTGACTGCACATGGCTGATTTCGGGATGCTCGCTAAACGCCATAAGTGCATGGCGCATTACCGGCATGCCTGCCAAATCTGCGTATTGCTTCGGTGTTGACGCGCCAAAACGAGTGCCGCGACCGGCTGCAACGACAAGGGCGGCGCATGTGGTCATCGGATAGCCAAGTCTCTCTTATGTAAACACTCTATGAGCTGAGCTGTCCTTAGCATGTGGCTTTCGGGACAACCAGAGTTGCTGATTTGCATCATTTATGTTTGGTGCTAAATGGCCGAAATACTGGACTTTTCGCCACAGGTACCCATCCACGACAACGAAATGTCTTGATTTTCGGGTGTTTTCGGCGGCAAATGCCCAACAATTAGGCACGCACACCTCACCGGCTTTTTATGACCTTTTCGATCGGCGACATAGTTCTCGATACGCCTGTGCTGTTGGCACCGATGTCCGGAGTAACGGACCAGCCATTTCGCACTCTGGTGCGCCGTTTCGGTGCCGGTCTTGTATTCTCAGAGATGATTGCCAGCCAGCAGATGATCCGAGCCCATCAGGACACGCTCCGCATGAGTGCGCCGTGTGACAGTGAAGGGCCAATGGCCGTTCAACTCGCGGGGTGTGATCCCGCGGTGATGGCAGAAGCGGCTCGCTTGAATCAGGCCCGCGGTGCAGCTCTGATCGATATCAATATGGGCTGCCCCGTAAAAAAGGTGGTCAAGGGCTGGGCCGGCTCTGCACTCATGCGAAACGAGAGCCATGCGCTTAGCATTATTGAAGCGGTCGTAAAGGCAGTCGACATTCCTGTGACCCTCAAGATGCGGCTTGGGTGGGATCATGAGAATCTCAATGCGGCGTCATTAGCCAAGAAAGCCGAAGCGGCCGGTATTCACATGATTACCATTCATGGCCGCACGCGGATGCAAATGTACACCGGTACCGCTGACTGGCAAGCGGTTGCCGCGGTGACCAAAGCTGTTGATGTGCCGGTGATCGTGAACGGTGATATCAATACCGAAGAGGACGCTGCGAGGGCATTAGACGAGTCTGGAGCAAACGGCGTAATGGTTGGCCGCGGTTGTTATGGCAAGCCGTGGTTCCCATCACAGATCGCATACTTCTTGGAGACGGGTCGGAAGCTATCTGACCCGAGTTTAGATGTACGCCGCGAGACTTTATTGACCCACTACGACGCTATCCTATCTCATTACGGTATCGGCAAAGGGATTAGGATTGCTCGTAAACACCTTGCTTGGTCAGCCTATGGATTGCCCGGCGCGAATGCTTTTCGTGTCGCGATCAATACCGAAACCGAGCCGGAGAATGTTAAGGCGCAGATCAGAAAGCTTTTTCTAGGTGAAGCCCCATCAATGTCTGAGGCGGCGTGATGGCTGAAACATCGCCTGTTGTCGCCCTTGAGTATCCTATTCAACCGGATGAGATTTTATCTGCTCTGGGTGCTCCGACGTTCGTTGTCGATGACTCGTTTCGGCTTCGATACGCAAACGGTGCTGCTGAGCAATTATTTCAGACCAGTTCAGCCGGTCTTCTTGGGCAGGACTTGGCAGACTTTTTGCCTATCGATGGACCGGTACAAGCCCTGATAGAGCAGGTTTTCCGAGAACAGGCGCCAGTATCTGAATATGGGATATCACTTGATACACCGAAGACCGGAACGCGGGTAATGGCGGTCCATGCTGCGCCGTTGGTTGAAAGAACTGATGCTGTCGTTATTTCGCTCCAGGAGCAAACTCGGGCACTAAAGATCGGACAACAATTAGAGAACCGTCATAGTGTTCGTTCCGTTACCGCGATGGCTGCACTTCTCGCCCATGAGGTAAAGAATCCGCTGTCAGGAATTCGTGGAGCGGCACAGTTGTTAGAGCAAAATGCGGTTGGCGATGATGTTCCGCTGACGCAGCTTATCTGTGACGAAGCTGATCGAATCGTCGCCCTTGTCGACCAGATGGAGGTGTTCTCCGACGATCGGCCGCTCGAGCGCGAGGGTGTGAATATCCATAGAGTTCTTGAGCATGTTCGGCGCATTGCGGAGAATGGATTTGGCAAAAAAATAAAATTTACAGAGAAATATGATCCTTCGTTGCCACCGGTGCACGGGAACCGAGACCAGCTTATTCAAGTTCTGCTCAACCTTATTAAGAATGCTGCTGAGGCGGTGCCGGACGGCGACGGTGAAATTGTTTTGTCCACCGCCTATCAACCCGGCGTTAGAGTTAAAATTCCAGGACAGAACAGTCGGCTTCAAGTCCCGCTTATGGTGAGTGTGGCTGATAACGGCACTGGGATTCCGGAAGAATTGAAACCTCACCTATTCGACCCGTTCGTGACGACAAAATTACACGGTAGTGGTCTAGGGCTCGCTCTTGTGGCGAAGATCGTGTCGGATCACAGTGGAGTCATAGAATTTGAATCCGGGTCGGGTGGGACAACCTTCAAGGTCATGTTGCCGATCCTTACAGATGCGGCGGTGTCTGATGGCTGAACCGTCAATTCTAATTGCGGACGACGACACAGGTATTCGTACGGTTTTGAACCAGGCTTTGGGTCGAGCTGGGTATGCAGTGCGCTCGACCGGAAATGCGTCAACGCTTTGGAATTGGATTGAAGATGGCGACGGCGATTTAGTGATTACCGATGTTGTTATGCCCGACGAGAATGGTCTCGACCTGATTCCGCGTATTCGCAAGTTGCGACCCGATCTTCGAATTATAGTTATGAGTGCTCAAAACACTTTGCTCACAGCCGTAAAAGCCGCAGAGCGGGGCGCTTTCGAATATCTTCCCAAGCCATTTGATCTCGGTGAACTTGTCGCCGTTGTAAAACGAGCGCTTGATACATCGTCCAGCAAAGGCGTGAACAAGCTGGACCCGCTTGAGGAGGAACGCCTTCCGTTGATCGGACGTTCTGCGGCGATGCAGGAGGTTTACCGGTCGGTTGCACGCCTCATCAATACCGATCTAACCGTGATGATCACTGGCGAATCTGGCACGGGTAAAGAGCTCGTTGCGCGCGCGTTGCACGATTACGGGCAGCGTCGATCTGGACCTTTCGTTGCTGTGAATATGGCGGCTATTCCCCGCGAGTTGATCGAAAGTGAGCTTTTTGGACATGAAAAGGGCGCGTTTACTGGCGCGGTCCAGAGAACGTCAGGCAAGTTCGAACAGGCTGCGGGAGGGACGTTGTTTCTCGACGAAATTGGGGACATGCCGGCCGAGGCTCAAACGCGATTGCTTCGCGTTCTCCAAGAGGGTGAATACACGGTAGTTGGTGGGCGTAAATCGATTAAGGCTGACGTTAGAATCATCGCGGCCACTCACAGAGATCTCACCGAGTTGATAAAGATGGGATTGTTTAGGGAAGACTTGTATTACCGGTTGAATGTTGTCCCCCTGCGTCTTCCAGCGTTACGCCAGCGGACAGAGGATATTCCCGAATTGTTACAACATTTTTTAGCGGAAGCCGCCGCAGATGGTTTGCCAGAGAAATCAATTGACCCGGATGCTGTAGTTCGGATGAAGACCTATCGTTGGCCAGGCAATGTTCGTGAACTGGAAAACATGGTGAAGCGTTTGGCCGCACTTTATGCTGAAGAATCTCTCGGGGTAGATGCCGTCGAAATGGAGCTAGCCACGGTATCATCTACGCCGCAGTCCGGTGTGACGACGCAGGAGAATCTTACAGACGCCGTCGAAAAACATTTGAGTCTTTATTTCTCACGGTATGGGAATGACTTACCGCCCGAGGGGCTTTACGACCGTATTCTTCGTGAAATTGAACGTCCACTCGTTTCGTTGACTTTGAGTGCCACGGCAGGAAACCAGCTAAAAGCTGCGCGAGTTCTTGGTTTGAACCGCAATACACTCCGTAAGAAGATTAAGGATTTAGATATTAACGTTATACGCGGGCTCGGTTAGGTGGCGGTTGTAATGCGCAGGCTGGTTTCATCAAAATATGATTGGTGTTTGTAGTGGAGGTCGTGCACCGCCCATTGTCGCTCAGACGGCTTAGTTTGCGTTTCTTTGTTTGGGCGCGGCGAGCCAAACTTGTCAACGCGTTGGCCATGATCTTATCTTTGGCAGCCGTTGTTTCGGGCGTTGCAACTTATGCAGCGCTTTCAAGCTGGGGCGGCGAGGGGCCGACAGCCACTACAGTTCTTATACTCCTCAATATCGATTTATTTCTACTGTTAGCCCTTGGTGTATTGGTGTCTCACCATGTGGCGCGATTGTGGACAAATCGCAGATCGGGGACGAGTGGTAGCCGCCTTCATGTTCGTTTGGCACTTTTGTTTGGTGTTGTGGCGATTACCCCTGCCATCGTCATGATGGTCTTTGCCGCCTTGCTGTTTACTCTTGGCGTTGAAAGCTGGTTCAGTGATCGTGTCAGAACAGCCATCGTTGAGTCATCGGAAGTCGCTGAAGCTTATCTTGAAGAACATATACAGGTCATTCGGGCTGATGCACTTTCTGTCGCCAGCGATATTAACCGGCAATGGCCACAACTTAATCGCTCCAATGACGTATTGAACCGCTTCCTCTCAACGCAAGCGGGACTTAGGGGCCTAACAGAAGCCGTTATCTTCCGCGAAGACATGCAAGTCATCGCTAAAGCTGGCTATACCTTCGCGTTGCAGACCGGTGAGCAGATACCCCTAAGTGTCATTGCAGAAGCTAACATGGGCGAAGTCGCGGTCTTAACCGGCGAAGGTGGAGACCGTGTGCGTGCATTGGTTCGTCTAGAATCACTTCCAGGCAACTATCTTTATGTCGGACGATTCATCGACGCTACTGTACTTGGTCGAGTTGCACGGACTCAGGATGCGGTCGACGAGTACTTACTTTTGGAAGGGCGACGTTCTGATATCGAGATAAGTTTCACTCTTCTATTCATTGTGGTGGCTCTATTGCTGCTCGTCGCTTCTGTATGGTTTGGCCTGACGTTGGCCACTAGATTGGCCAAACCGATCGTTGATTTAATCGAAGCCTCAGAACGGGTCCGTCGGGGAGATCTTTCGGTTCGCGTGGAAGAGAAAGCCGCTAGCGATGAAATCGCATCCCTCGGTCGCGCGTTTAACCGGATGACAAGCCGGCTTGGAGCTCAACGTGAGGCCCTCGTTGAGGCAAACAGTCAGCTGGACGAACGCCGGCGGTTTACGGAAGCCGTGTTGTCCGGTGTCACGGCTGGGGTGATCGGGCTAGACCCTGATGGCAAGATAACGCTGCCAAACAGAGCCGCATCAGATTTACTCGCGGTGTCTCTTAACGACGGTGTTGGTCTTCCACTTTCAGATTTTGTGCCTGAATTTGCACCTCTAATTGAAGAGGTTAAGTCAAATAGAGACCGGACAATTGAACGCGAGACACGGGTCAAGCGCGACGGAAAAGCGAGAGTATTCTTGGTCCGTTTAACGGTTGAACAAACCGATAAGCGTATTGTTGGGTTCGTCTTCACCTTTGATGATATAACTGAGCTACAGGCAGCTCAGAGAAAAGCGGCTTGGGCTGATGTTGCACGTCGCATTGCCCACGAAATCAAGAACCCTTTGACACCCATCCAGCTGTCGGCAGAGCGGCTTAAGAAACGGTATCTGTCCCGTGTTGGCGATGATACGGGAGCCTTTGAATTGTGCACTGATACAATTATCCGGCACGTCAGCGAAATCGGTCAAATGGTCGACGAGTTCTCATCCTTCGCACGTATGCCGCAACCGACGATGGCGGTGACTGATCTTGTTGACTTGGCGAAGAGCGCGGTTGTTCTGCCTCAAACGGCCTATAGACACCTCGCGATCGAACTTTCTGCACCTTCAAACGAGGTCCTGATCAATTGCGATGCGCCCCAGATACGCCAGGCTATCGCGAATATTTTAAAGAATGCCGTCGAGGCGATCGAGGCGAAGACTGGCGGTAGTCGAGAAAAAGGTGCGGGACGAATAGCCGTCGAGGTTGGAGTTAGACGGGGTGAAGCCTTTATCGAAGTTACGGATAATGGAATTGGATTGCCTGACGATGATGTTAGGCAACGTTTGACTGAGCCCTACATCACCACCCGTTCTAAGGGAACAGGTCTCGGACTCGCGATCGTATGGAAGATCATAGAAGACCACAGGGGCCGCTTAGACATGGAAGACGCGCCGGGCGGTGGGGCCAAAGTGACTTTCTGTTTTCCAATGGCTGAGAATTCTATGAAGGGCGAGAGCGCCGCGGCTGATATTCATGATGGTTCTGAAGAACCCGGTCGTACGACCATTGCAAAGAGTGCGTAGAGAATATGTCTGCAGATATACTTATAGTCGATGATGAAACAGACATTCGTGTTTTGATCGCCGGAGTTTTAGAAGACGAGGGATATAGCACTCGTCAGGCCGCGAACGCTGAGCAAGCGCTAGAAGAGGTGCGGGCGAGAGCGCCGTCGGTCATCCTTCTGGATATCTGGCTCGAAGGTAGTTCCATGGATGGCATGGAGTTGCTCAAAGCGATCAAGCGGCTTCGACCGCAAACCCAAGTTATAATGATTAGCGGTCACGGGACTATCGAGACTGCGGTTAAAGCTATGAAACTTGGTGCTTATGAGTTTGTAGAAAAACCATTTCAATCAGATCGATTGCTTTTGCTAGTTGAGCGGGCAATTGAATCGGCAAAATTGAGACGGGAGAACCTTGAGCTACGGTCGCGAGCGGGCAGCCCTGAGGACCTAATAGGTAGTTGCACTGCGATCGCAAACTTAAGCCGAACGATAGAGCGGGTGGGGCCGACCGGGTCTCGCGTTCTTATTACTGGTCCAGCGGGCTCGGGAAAGGAAGTTGTTGCTCGCCTTATCCACAGAAACTCGAAAAGGTCTAACGCACCGTTCGTTGTCGTAAACTGCGCATCACTTCAGCCGGACCGTTTGCAGGAGTTTCTATTCGGTGGGGGCGCGAACTCTGCGACTGGAGGTGTATTTGATCAGGCGGACGGCGGCACGCTGTTGTTGGACGAGGTCGCGGATATGCCTTTGGAAACACAAAGCCGCATCATACGCATCCTACAAGAACAGCGTTTCGAGCGCGGTAATGGTCAAGGGCAAGTTGAGGTCGACGTCAGGGTTATTGCCACAACTAACCGTGACTTGAAGAAAGAAATAAGAGATGGCCGTTTTCGTGAGGAGCTATTTTATCGTCTGGCTGTCGTGCCAATTGAAGTTCCGTCACTTTTGGATCGTCGTGAAGATATACCAGGTTTGGCCCGCTACTTTATGGAGAAGGGTGCGACGACGGCTGGAATTCAGGTGCGGACCTTAGCAGAAGACACGATCGCAGCCTTACAAACCCACCCATGGCCGGGTAATGCGCGTCAGCTTCGCAATGTTATCGATTGGCTTTTGATCATGGCGCCCGGTGATCCATTAGATCCCATACGAGCTGAAATGCTGCCTGCAGATTTATCGAGCGATGCACCGCAGATGCTGCGTCTCGAACGGTCTGACGAAATAATGATGCTTCCACTCCGGGATGCGCGTGAGATGTTTGAACGCGAGTACTTGATGGCTCAAGTGATCCGCTACGGCGGTAATATTTCACGGACAGCAGAGTTCGTCGGCATGGAACGATCCGCTCTTCATCGGAAACTAAAATCGTTGGGCGTTACTACAGAAGTCCGGTTGAGGCGTGAGGGCGCGGGAGAACCCGAGGCCAAATCCGCTGATCAGAAGTCTTAAGGGCGAGGAAGAGCCATGAAAGTTGTTATTTGCGGTGCCGGTGAAGTTGGCTCCAATATAGCTCGGTACCTTGCGACTGAGGCCAATGACGTGACGGTCGTTGATCAGAG
>WLXB01000100.1 GCA_012103295.1 Alphaproteobacteria bacterium
GTTGTGGCGACCTGCCGCATGGCGTTGAGCAACTCTGGCACGCGCTCGCTCGCGTCGGCCATTTTGGCCCCCATGGTTATAGGGTCGAGGCGGCCCCGGTATTGCAATCCACCGGTTTTGTCGAAGCCAAAGAAGTCGGGCGTGCATACGGCGTCATAGGCGCGGGCGATGCTTTGGTCTTCATCAATCACGTACGGGAAGGGGAAGCCGTGCTCTGCGGCAAACTGTTTCATCGCGTCAGGGGCATCTGCGGGGTAGGCCTGATAATCGTTCGGCATAATCGCCACCACGCCAATGCCGTCCGCTTGCAGAATGGTTGCATCGGCCACCAAGCGCGTGATGATCGCTTTTACGTAGGGGCAGTGGTTGCAGATGAACGCCACCAGCAGACCGTTCTCCCCCATGACCGAAGCAAAACTGTGCGTTGCTCCGTCGGCATCGGCCAGCGCGAAGGATGGCGCTTGCCAGCCAAAATCACACACGGGGGTATCAAGCAGCATCGGGTGGCTCCTGGTGGGTGGGTCAACCAAACTCTATCGGTTGATTATACAGGTTCACTTTTTCTGCCTTTTCTCGCCGCAATATTTTCTTCATCGGCTTCGTCAAGTACACCATTCGTTTAAGTGAGGCGGAATCCAGGTCGCCATACTTCGCTATAATGTCAGAGATTATCTCTCTTGAAATCGACGAGAGTGTATTATCGGGATGGGTCGTGTTTTCAAATAGATCAGTATCATCTGCCTTAAGCGTAATGACGTCGTTGTCTATCCTTACGCGTACGCCAGGTATCGCTTTTTTGATTCGATAAGGGTGTAGATCAACGAAGTAAGGACCGTCCTTTTGTCGAATGACATAGGCACTGGTCAGTCTTGCGCCAGTTCGTTTAATCGCTTCGCATTCAGCCAAATAGAACAGTTTGTGTAACGCAAACAAAGAGGTATTTTCCCTCGCGCTACTGATAATCTCCGAAGCAAGAGATGCGATATCGTTGTCGATAGGCCTAGCGGGCGATTTTCTCTTAGACTTATTGATGCGTCCAATTTGTTCGGCAATAAATTGATAATCTGAAAGCTGGTTAGCAAAGCTTCGATGTATCATTGCCCGTTGGCCTGGATGATACGCGGGTATTAGTTTGCGACCGAACCATGGATGGATAGTTCGCACATGTTCTCTTAAAGACAATGAATGTTCATCAATGTTTGACAGTGCAGCTAGCGAGCTACCGCCTATAGACACCACTAACTTGGGGTTAACGAGTTCAATTTGCTTTCTTAGAAACGTAGAGCAGTTTCTAAGCTCAGTTTGGCTTGGCGTTGCATTGTTGCCCTTCGAATCTCTCGGATTGCACAAGGCTGCATTGGTAACAAAAATGCTATATCGATTTATGCCAACTTGTGCGAGCAAGTCCTCAAAGTTATGGCCTGCCTTGTCGCCATGAAAAGGGATCATCGATCTGTCAGCGCCCATTCTTCCTGGGGCTTCACCAACAAACAAAACTGGGGCCTTAATGTTGCCGTTGGACAAACTAAGCACGGCACTACTCTGAGACATCCGCGGACACAAATTGCATTTGGCCGCCTCTGAGGAAAGCGCCATAAGCTCAAGATCATGCTGCTTAGTATTCATTCAGGATTGGGTTTCTTTGTTATGGCCCTAACTAACGACCAATTAGCGTTCGAAGGTTTGCCTGGCCCCCGTCGGTGAAGGCGTGCATAGAGTGGCAAATAAGCTTGCCTGGTGTTTTGTTCGTTTGGTCACATATGAATTCTAACAATTTTCCCAATGCGATGTAGTTTCCCAAAGTCTTATTAAAGAAGTCATGGTTTCTATAAACGACCGCAAAATCTAGTATGTTGTCCCGCAACCACAAGATTTCACCAAAATGCCAACACGGTCCGCCGCGGGTCCGTGGACTGTCAATATGCGGTGCTGATAAATGGAATACTAGCCCTGTTGTATTTCGTGTCGGCCAATTGTTAAGTTTTTCTATAACTCTCTCGAGTTGATTTACCTGTTGCTTTGGGTCAAAGGCAACGAGGCGCTCAAAGTATGTACCCCAGGTCCCGCGATTCCGACGTAGCCGTTTTGCTCGATTGTGAATGGCTAAATACTTCCTGTATAGATCAGGTCTACTGGCGGAGGTATTCCAAATCTTTTGCGGAAATACTGTCGCTATAACGTCATTAATATTGTCGGCGTTGCCAACCACTGACCTGGGGTCGTATCTAAGGTTCCACTCAGCTTGTACTGCAGTTGGGTTGCTAATCTCCGTGACAAGATTAAAGCACTCTCCTCTGTTGGAAAGAAGTACGTTAGCTCCAGCGCGCCAAGCATCCAGTGCGTCAATGCCGGCTACATATTCCATGCTTTAGGCCGGCGGTTGGAAGGTTATGGTCGCATCGTCGAGGCTTACATTTAACGTGCCACCGCGATGCTCCTTTAGTTTCCGAAACATCTCATATCCTTTGATAATCGATTGTTTCCATTGCCTTGAAGTGCAGTCTTTGACTTCAAGTTCGGACGTTAAGCCTTGCACAATTTTGAGTAGTCCAAAGTCAATGGAATTTGAATCTCCGAATAGGTCGCGTTTTTTGGCCTCGTTGAATACGTATATAGATACTGCTTCTTCGATAATTGCGGCTCTTGCGCCATCGTCCACCTCGTCTTTTACCGGGTCGCTTTTTCTTTTTCTTCTCAGTATCGCGCGCATAACTGGCGACCACCCAAGCACCGCTGCATAGGCCAAATGGAAAGCGTCGTGGTATCTATATCCATCAGGATCGTAGGAATTGTCAGTCAAATGATCGCCAATGATAACGTCGTTCATTTTCATCAAAACTTGGACCGATCTTCCAACTTCTCTTTCGCAAAATTCAACGCTGAATTTCCGAGGGAGACTTTCGTCGTCCGCAAAGCGGAGATCGAATGTTGGGATCACACCTGGGTCAAAATAACTACCGGCTTTTTGCAAGTTCGCTTCGGCTATATCCTCAAGTCTTAAGTCATTGTTTGATGCAACACTTGCTAAGTACCAAAGAGCATCACCAAGCTCTTCGCTTAATTCTTGATTAAATCCTGGGTATCTGCCGGAACTTCTCAACCGCTTCTTAATGGTCCCGACGACGCTGCCAATTTCGCCGACTAATCCCAATATTGAAATTATGGACTTTCTTTTCTCGTCAGTACGGAAGGCTAGTTCTTGATAATCCTTGAGATGCAAAGTAACCAACCCTCGACAAACAGGCCAACTAAAGATTGTGAGCTCACCAATCTACGACGTCTGATTATACACTAATAAGTAGGGGAACATGAAACATAAACGTATAGGAGGGTATGTCGGATCGTCTTTACACTCCTACCTAAACCGTCGCGTGACCTGATTGCTGTCGCCATGCGCGCGACAGAATGCCTCTTGTTTCGATGCCTGACACCGTTCCCTTCACTCGTACTCGTTTGTAAAATTTCTAAGGCGCTGATTCACCAGCGTAAATTTCCCAAAACCCCATGGTGCATGGGCTCGTTCCTCGCAAAATCGCGAAAACTTTTTAGGGCATTGAAAAACTTGAGTTTTGCGTGTGCCGCTGTGTCGGCTGTGCCCGCTCGGGCGTGGCGTCAGTCGTCTCCGACCAGCCAACGTCCTTGTTCGTCGTCACCGTTCTCATCGCCCTCGTCGCGCGGCTCTGGCTTCCAGTGGATGATCTTGAGGATCAGCAGTAGGGGCGGGAACAAGAAGCCCGCCAGGGTCCACAGCGTTGTGTGGGCGTCACGCCGTCGCGCCATCCAGTTGCCGATGAAGGCGAACAGCAGGCCGCTGGCGAGAGAGATGAGAATCATCGGGTCCATGTTGAGTTAACGCTTCCGCCAGCTTTGTGGTTGCCTATTCGTCGAAGCCGTTTTCTGCGCGGTCTTCTTCGCTTTGCTCGCGGTCGCCTTCCATCCCTTTGAGGATTTTGGTCACCAGGGCGTAGTCCTTGGGGTTATCGACATCAATCGGGCCTTCGGCCCAGGGCATTAGCACAGCCAGAGTCTTGGCTTTGATTGCCTTGGAGATGCGGTTTGTTACGCCCTGTAAGGTCAACCATTTCATCTTGTACAGGACGAGCGACAGGATGCCGAAGCCCTTGGCAATGCGCAGCGGCTTCTTGCCAAACTGTCCGCCGGTGGCAAACGGCTTGGCGCCTTGCACGCCCTTGTCGCTGGTTACCGCATAAAGATTGCAGCTGGAATACTCATCGTCTTTCAAGCGATGGAACGCGCGCGCGCCTTCCGGATATTTATCGAGGATCAATTGCGCCCGGGCCATCGCGATATAGGCATCGGCGTTGCCCTTGCTGACTTCGGTGCAAAAGTGAGAGAGCATCTCAGGCGTATGCAACGCGTTGTCGCCGGCAGTGATCATCAACGGGTAGGGGTCGGGGATATCCTGCACGGCGGAGAATAAACTTTCCGCCAGGTTGCCCTTGGAGAGGATGGGTACGACCATGCCGGAGTCCAACCAGGCGGCGACCTTCGGCACCTCTCGCAGGACGTTCGCGTCTTCCACCGAGACAAAGATGCGGGTGACCTCAGGGGTGTCGACCACGACCTGCAATACGCGTTCTATCATTGCTGTGCCGTTGAGGCTGACCAGGCACTTGTGACTCTTGTTCTGGATTTGGGCGACGGCATCGCCCGGCCCTCTGCGGCTGGCCGCGAGCACCAGGGCGGTGAAACCTGAGGTAGAATCGGCGCCGGACTCGGGCGCAGAACCAGAGCCGGACTCGGGCGCATCAGAAGCGCCGGGCAAGGGTGCAGGATTCGTACCGGACACGGGTGCACTAATAGGGGTGTCAGTCATAGGGAAAATATATCACGAATAGCGTAGGGTTGCGGAAAGTGCGGTCTTACGCGATTAAGGCTCTGGATTCAAAAGGGGAATTGCTCACTCGTGGCAGGTTGGGGCTAATACATTGAAGGCTGGGTGGTTTTCTGACCTGATCTTTCGCCGGGTGTTTAAGAACGCTGGGTTTTTGCTCAGTGGCAAAGTCGCCACTGGCCTGTTCGGCTTGGCCTATCTCAGCCTGGCCGCCCGTGGCCTGGGGATTGAGCAATTCGGCATTCTCGTGCTGGTGCAGACCTACGTGCAGGTCATCGTCGGGCTGACCACGTTTCATTCTTGGCAGGCGGTTATTCGCTATGGCGCCATCAGCGTTGAAAACGACGATACCAGTGCGTTTCAAAAGCTAATCTCGTTCACCACCGCGCTCGATATCGGCGGGGTCATCCTTGGTGCCGTGATTGCCTGGTTTGCGGCGCCTCTGGTCGGTCCAGTGCTGGGGTGGAATGACGAGGTCATAGGCTACGCGCAGCCTTATAGTCTGCTCATTCTGTTCACTATCATTGCTACGCCCACCGGGCTGCTGCGTCTTTACGATCGTTTCGACGTGCTCGCTTGGCAGGTGATGGTGACGCCTGCCATGCGTCTGATCGGAGTTACGGTTGCCGTGGTGAGCGAAGCGCCCTTGTGGGGCTACTTGCTGGCTTGGTTTGTTGCCGGTGTCGTCGGCGGGTTGACCCTGGTTGGTCTCGGCTGGCGCGAAGGTGTGAATCAAGGACGGCTGACCAGCATGCGCTGGTCGTTGCGTGACGTTACTAAGGTTCATCATAAGATCTGGGGCTTCTGTCTTGCCTCTAACTTTCATTCTTCTTTACAGCTTGTGACGGGCCATATGAGTACGTTGCTCGTCGGTGCGGTAGCGACCCCAGCGGCAGCCGGGTTGTTCAAGGTGGCGCGGGAAGTGGCCACGGCGCTGACCAAACCAGCGGAGTTGCTGACCCAGTCGATATATCCCGAGTTCGCCCGCCTTGGTTCAACGGGTGAGTGGTCGGCCTTCGGTGGATTAATCCGCCGTGCAGCCACCCTCGCTGGCAGTGCTGGCCTCGCTGTGTTGATCATCATGGCCGTGGCCGGAGAGCCGTTCCTTGGGCTGGTGTTTGGCACTGATTTCACGGCTGCGTACGGGACGCTGGTGCTACTGGTTGCCGCGGCAGTAATCACCATTTCC
Organism: Alphaproteobacteria bacterium; assembly: GCA_012103295.1. GTDB lineage: Bacteria > Pseudomonadota > Alphaproteobacteria > Rhodospirillales > Rhodospirillaceae > WLXB01. The sequence goes on from WLXB01000100.1 coordinate 6,045, forward strand.
GGCTTTAGTTTTGATCCCGCTCTCTATGCCATGGGGCGTCCGAGTGTGCCGCTGCGCGTCAATGCGGTTGTGGTCCTGTGTGTCTATGTGCCGTTGCTGGTGCTGCTGACCGAGCGCCTCGGACCGATGGGGGCCGGCGTCGCTATGCTTGTCTCGGCAACACTGATCGTCAGCACGATGGGGCTGTGGACACGCCGCGAATTACGCAAGCGACGCTAGTTCTTGAACACGGCAAAGGCCCGTTTGCCCTCTTGGACGATGGCGTACATCCGTTCTGCCTCTCCGCCGATATCGTCGATCAATTTGCGATGCACCGGCGCTGCCGCTGTGACCCAGGCCTGACGTTCGTCGCTAGACAGCTCGTGCATCGTAATCCCGGCAGCGCGTAAGGCCGCTTCTGACTCTTCTGCCTCGGCGCGGACCAGGCGGCGATTGCCGGCCATAGTTCCTTGCGCTGCGAGGACCGCCTCCAGCACATCCGGCGGTGTCGCGTCGGCCCAGGCTTTATTGGCCAACAGAGCCCCGGGCGCGAAGGCATGGCGGGTGAGGGTGAAATGCGGCGCTTCTTCGTACAGTCCGGCGACCCGGTACATGACGGATGTAGTGACTCCACCGTCCACCAGACCAGTGTCCAGTGCCGCGACGATATCGCCAAAGTCGAGCACCACAACATCAGCATCAACCTCCGACAGAAACAGTCGGGTGGCTTCGGTCGCTGACGAGCGCAGGCGATAGCTCGCCAAATCGGCCGGTGAGCGCAGGGGCTTGCGCGCATACAACTGATGCCAGCCGCCATCTTCCCACTTGGCCAGGGTTATGCCGCGCTCGGCCAACAAAGCCGCGTACGGCTCGAACAAATACTCATCCATAATGAAGTCGGCTTCGGCTTCGGACTCAAACAAGAAGGGTGCGACAAGAAGTGACAGCTCCGGAACCAGCGCCGCCAAAGCCCCAATTGAAATGATGCCCATCTGGGCTCGGCCGCGTCGGATGCTCGACAGCATGTTGTCTTCGGTGCCGACCTGCCCGCCGGTGAGCATGTTGAGGGCGACCCGATCGCCTAGGGTTTCTTCTACCCGTTGTTCAAACCGTTCCCAGCGCCGTCCGTGGGCGGAATCCGGTGCCGAGAACGACACGATCGTGAGGGGGATTGGATCTTCAGCGCGCGCTGTCGTGATGCTCAGGAGCGCGGCAAGGAGCAGACTAAGGAATCGTCTCATCAATGATGTCTCTGGTTCTGATTGTTGCCGCGCACTCTAGCGGAAGCCCCGACAATGCGAAGGGGTGCAGGCAAAAAAAGCGGCGAACTCGTGGGGGGAGTTCGCCGCTAAGGGCCGGGGATCGTGGGGTGGGGAGGGAGGAGAGAGGAGCCCCGGCGTCGTCTTGTGACCCTACTGATTCCCGGTATTCATTAATGAAAGCTGAATCGTTTTAGTTGTGTTTCGAATCCTTATGGACTCCCTCAAAAAGCGAAGATTTCCGCCCCCCTTTTGTTTACCGGAGTCCAATTCTTGAACTCGTGAGTCGACAGATTCGGCGACTCGACGCTCTCATTTCTGGCTGTTTTCTATCGGTTTGACGACACCGGAGTCGGTTCTCATACTGCCGCCCATGACAGATGCCCCACCTCTCGAAGAACTCCTCTCAAAAGCCAGGGATTTAGTTCCGGTTCTTAAGGATCGTGCCGTCGAGACTGAAAACCTGCGCCGCATCCCCGATGCAACAATGGCTGATTTCAGAGACGCTGGCTTCTGCCGTCTCTACACACCCAAACGGTTCGGCGGGCTTGAACTGGATTGGGGCGCGCACTGTACTGTGGCCGAAGAAATCGCCCGAGGCTGTGGTTCATCCGCGTGGCTGGTTGCGGTGGTCTTATCTCACTCCTGGATGGTCGCGCGTTTTGATGAGGCTGCACAGCAGGTGGTGCTCGCTGGTGATCCAGACGCCGTGATCGCGTCGGCCTTTGCTGGCAAAAGCGAAATGACTCGCGTTGAAGGTGGGTATCAATTGTCCGGTACATGGGCCTTCGCCAGTGGCATTCATCACGCGTCTTGGACCATCGTTGGTGCTCCAGTCGTCACAGATGAGAATCTTCCTCCCGGTGTGCGTCCACCCTACCGCATGGCGCTCCTTAAAGCCGATCAATATGAAATCCTTGATGATTGGCACGCCGCTGGCTTGAAGGGGACGGGCAGCAACAGTCTTAAGGTGGTCGATCAGTTTGTGCCCGATGAACTCACTATTCTCAGTGATGACATGACCGGGGCTGCGCCTGCTGGTGCGGCACTGCATGAGTCCTACATTTATGGCGTGGAATTTGTTCCGTACTTGGAGTCCAGTTTCGTCGGTCCACTGATCGGCGTTGCGAAGGGGGCTCTTGCTGATTACCTGGAAATTACCAGAGCCCGTCACGGCCGTGAGTTCGGTGAGAAAGTTGCTGAACAGGAAGGGGTTCAGGTGCGGGTCGCAGAGTCCGTGATGGATATCAAAGTCGCTGACCGTCTGATCAAACATGTGCTAACAGGGCTACATGAGGATGGCTTGGCGGGGCGGGTCGTTGCCGGAGAGCGTTGGGTCATGCAGCGCATGACACTGACCTACGCAGCGCGGCTGGGTGTCGGCGCTGTTGACCGGTTGGTCTCGATGATGGGGGCGACCGGCCAGATCGGCAAAAATCCCGTCCAACGCCACTATCGAGATATTAAGGCGATCGCCGCTCATACCTCATTGATATGGGATCGCGCTGCTGTCCCTGTTGGCAAATGGGTCTTGGGGTTGCCAACCGGTGACCCCGCCGTGGATGATTCGCCGGATCGCTTTGAGATTTAGTCGTCTGCGTCTGAAGCGAGCTTCATCAATTTACGGTCCCGCCATTGCCCGCGTTCGGCCAACTTATCCAGCGGCACTTCGTCTCGTAGAAAATGATCAACCTGATCGATGGCATCCGTGGACCATTCCTCTGCCACGCCCAGCTCCTTGCCCATGTTCCGGTAGGAATGGCCGAACTTAGTCGCGTATTCCTTGAAGCCAGTCGGAGCTGCTAGATCCATCGTCTGGAATGGCCCCATAAACGACCATCGCAATCCCAGTCCATTTTTGAGTGTCTTTTCGACATCACCCGGTGAGGCAACACCTTGACCAACGAGGTGCATCGCTTCGTTGACCAACGCCACCTGCAAACGGTTGAGCACAAAGCCATACATTTCTTTGTGCAGAAGAATCGGAACTAAGTTCACGTCGGTCATTAGGTCCATGCAGTATTGCGTGGTTGCATCTGCCGTCCATGGCGCGGGGACGATTTCGACCAGTGGAACAAGGTAGGGCGGATTACAGGGGTGAACGATGATGCAGCGGTCTCTGCCGTCTAGGTGCTCCGTAAACTTCGACGCTGGAATGGTCGAGGCTGAACTGCCGAGAATGATGTCGCTCGGTACTTTGCGATCCAATTCTTCAAAGACAGCAAGTTTTTCTTCGGGCGTTTCCAATACGTTCTCTTGGACAAATGTTGCGCCTTCAATCGCTTCATCCAACGAACTGACTGGTATGAGGTGCTGAGCGCATGTGTCGGCGGATTCCAAAAAACCACAGGCTTCGAGATTGGCAAGAGAGGCTTTGGTGTCTTTTACGGCCTGCTCGGCTCGTCCGGGTTTGAGGTCGTGCAATGTGACGTCCCATCCCGCCCGGGAAAAGACGACGGCCCAGCCACAGCCAATAAGGCCAGATCCAATAAGAGCGATGCGGTTCGGCATGGTCGATGTCCTTAAAATGATATGTGCAGCGATTATAGGTCAGGAGTTAAAGCCAGAAACGCCTTGTCTGGGCCAGTGATCAAGAATCGCCATTTTTCATGACTCCCTGTATGTTACCGCATCCGATTATTTTGCCTCGACCAACAAGAGGAACGCACCATGGCCCGTTCGAATACCCGTCCGAAATCCGCCCGTTCTGCGACACCCAAAGCTCGTGCAACCAATTCCAAAGCTAAGACTAAGCGGAAAGGTAAAGCAAAGGCCGCACCCAAAGCGTCGAAAGCGGCGCTCGCTCGTGACCGCGTGGCCGCAGCGGCTAAGAAGGCGCGCAAAGCCGCCGGACCTGAGCTGGATCGGCTTAAGAAGGCGTCTGCCAAAGTTGAGTCACGTCTCAAGGCGGTTTCATCCACTGTTGCGGCGAAGCTTGCGGCGTTTGAAGACATCGCTGAACAGCAACTGACATCCGAGAAGAACAAATCGCGGATCAATAAGCTCGAAAAAGATGTCGGGCGATTGATCTCATCTGCCGATCAGCAATTTGGCAAAGTGCGCGGCGCGCTGGACGAAGAACTTAAAGACCTCAAGTCTCTTCTCGATAAATCCGCAGAGAAGGTTATTCCCGCCGCAAAAGAGCGCATACGTGGACTTATGCCCGACGAAGCGGGCAGTGACGACACGTGGGAGTTTTATACGGATAAATCTAAGAAATGGCGCTGGCGTCTTAAGGGCTCTGACGGCAAGGCTGTCGGTGCCAGCAATAAAGCTTTTGCGTCGCGGGTAGACTGTATCGCCAATGCGCGGCGACTTGGCTACCGCGGCAGCTAACCTCTTAGTATTCCAGTAGGCAAAAGAAAACCCGGCGAATAGCCGGGTTTTCATTGAGCAGCGCTTGAGGGCCGTTATGCGGCCTCTTTAATGCTGAGGGGGAGAGGCATTTGCGCGCTCAATTCTTCTGTCCATACGCGTTGCAGAAGGCGCGTCCTAAGAACCATTAGTTCTTCGGCTTCGTCGGTGAGGGTCTGTGCGATCGATGGCGCAGCCATTACAGCTCGGACCGAGAGATCGTGAGCTGAGTCACCCAAGAACCGGATCAAGTCATTTACGTCGCTGTAGGCCATCGTCTTTATCCTTTTGTAAGTGTACAACATCAATATGCTGCATTGCATAACCGTACGCAACTATTATTTGTGCATCGCAGCATTGCGCCATTCGCATAGGGTGCCGCCTTGATTCTGAAGCGCAGATTTCTGCGGGCCTTGAGTCTTCCGGGGCTGTGTCAAGCCCAATAGACACCATATCTTGTGTTATATTTACTCCTGATGGGCAAAATGTAGTTGACGAAAACCGCGCATTTTAGCACCATATCTCGTGGCGCTTCTGCCTGTGACCACTACATCATGGGCATGAGGGGACAGAGGGGGCTGTTACACGGACCGAGGGTTTAGGTTCAAAACAGCCAAAAACATAGACTCGCAACGGTTTGTTGCCGGAGCGGCGCTTCTAAGTCCTTGTTTTTCAAGGAATATGTGGCGACGAACAGTATTCGAGTCTCTGCCGTTCCCCACCAGCGCTGGACTGTGACTTACGCGACTGGAATTTGACCCAGGCGCTTGAACAACGAGGGGAATATATGGCCTACGCGCTGGAAGCTGATAAGAAAACTGTTGCACGCTCACCCCAGCCCGCTGAGCGAAAACCCTCTGAAGACAAGGCCTTTGAGGTTGTTCCGTCCATAACAGTTGATCGATCTCGAGACGATTTGCTGACCGATTTCGGTAAAGCGACCCTGGAAGACCGGTATTTGCTGCCCGGTGAATCATATCAAGACATGTTTGCGCGTGTGTCCTTGGCCTATTCAGATGACCTGGATCATGCCCAGCGCATTTACGACTACATGTCCCGTCTATGGTTCATGCCGGCTACGCCGGTCTTATCCAATGGCGGCTCTGATCGCGGCCTTCCTATTTCCTGCTTCTTGAATTCGGTGAACGATGATCTCGATGGGATTGTCGATACCTGGATGGAGAATGTCTGGCTGGCTTCGAACGGTGGCGGTATCGGCACGTACTGGGGCAACGTGAGATCGATAGGCGAAAAAGTCAAAAACTGCGGTAACACCTCAGGCATTATCCCTTTTGTACGGGTGATGGATTCTCTGACGCTGGCAATTTCTCAGGGTTCGCTGCGCCGTGGTTCGGCGGCGGTGTATTTAGATATTCACCATCCAGAAATCGAAGAGTTTCTGGAAATTCGCAAACCCTCGGGCGATTTCAACCGGAAAAGCCTGAACCTGCACCATGGTCTCAACATCACCGATGCGTTTATGGAAGCGGTGCGCGAGGACGCGCCTTTTGATCTGTTGAGCCCGAAAGACAATTCAGTGCGTAAGACGGTCAACGCGCGTGAACTGTGGCAGAAGGTTCTGGAACTGCGTCTCCAAACCGGCGAGCCGTATTTGATTTTCTCTGACACCGTGAACCGCCAGATGCCGAAGCATCAGCGCGATCTTGGTCTCAAAGTTACGACGTCAAATCTGTGTAGTGAGATTATGTTGCACACCGGTCCTGACCACCTTGGTGAAGACCGCACCGCCGTCTGTTGTCTGTCTTCGGTCAATGCCGAGAAATGGGATGAGTGGTCAAAGGACGAAGGCTTTATTGGTGACGTCATGCGGTTCCTCGATAACGTACTGCAGGATTTTATTGATCGTGCGCCGGATAGCATGGCCCAGGCTAGATATTCAGCAGCTCGTGAGCGCTCGGTAGGGCTGGGCCTTATGGGATTCCACTCGTTCTTACAGGAGCGCGACGTGCCTTTCGAAGGGGCGATGGCGAAGTCTTGGAACGTGCGTATGTTTAAACACATTCGCCAGAAAGCCGATGCGGCGTCGGTCGCTCTAGCGGAAGAACGCGGGCCGTGCCCGGATGCGGCCGAGGTTGGCTTGATGGCGCGCTTTAGTCACAAAATGGCGATCGCGCCGACAGCCTCAATCAGCATTATTTGTGGCGGCGTGAGTCCGTGTATTGAGCCAATCCCAGCGAATATTTATACCCACAAAACACTGTCGGGTTCGTTCACGGTTAAGAACAAACATCTGACCGAAGTACTCGAGAGCAAGGGCCTAAACACGCCGGGAACTTGGACCTCGATTCTCGAACACGAAGGCTCGGTCCAGCATTTGAACGGTTTGTCAGAAGACGAAAAAG
>WLXB01000101.1 GCA_012103295.1 Alphaproteobacteria bacterium
CTTCAGCCGGGCCACGTCTTCCAACATGGTGTGCGACATGCAACCACCATTGGACGGATAGGTTGGGCCGCCGTGGCAGACTTCCTGTAGCACCAAATGCCGCTTGGGATTATTCGCCAAATCCGCGATCCGGCGGATCTTGGCGTAGTTGCGGCGGTGGCCGTGCAGGTCGGCCGTAATCATCACCTCGTCGCCCATTTCTGGCGTAATCCGGACAACGTTGTGCTCACGGCCCGGTGTATTGAGATTGACCAGCATTTCTGGCAGGTCATAAAAAATCGCCGACCCGACAGGCGCACCGCCAGCACCAGGAGCGACGTCCGCACCTTCGGCGCCGCCTTCGCCTTCCGCCATTTCCTCGACTGGTGGCGGTTCTTCACCACCAAGCATCGCAAGAAGCGGGTCCGCCAAACCGGAGAAATAAGCGCCAGCCGCACCGCCGATAACGAGCAGCAAGGGCAAGACAACAAAGAGGATCAGACGTTTCTTGCCGCCACCCTCGTCATATCCACCAGAGTCAAAATCGACATCATCGTCAAAATCTTCATCTTGATCTTCGGCCATCCCTACTCTCCCTTGGCCCAGTCACGCAGCGACAGAAAACCTAGCTGTCGCGATACGCTGGCCGACACCCGCTAATCGGGCCCCACAGATCAGCCTATATATAGGCTTTCGAGGTCAAACTAGGCAGCTTTGGTTAATAATATATTGAATCTACACCAAGAATCAGGCCGCTGCCGGTAAACGAGGCAAGTATTGCCCGGTCCACACGACCTAACGCGCCCATTTTACCCTCCCGCGGACCCCTCATTTTTTTCATAAGTCACTGTATTTGCTTGTTTAATAGAGCTGGCACGCTTTGTGCATACCTATGGCCCGAACAAACGCGCAAAAAGCGCAAAGTGAGTAGGCCATGGATAATACAACATACGTTTCGCTATCGCGACAGAACGCGTTATGGAACCAACTCGAGGTGGTGGCCAACAATATGGCCAACGTCAACACGATCGGGTTTAAGGGTTCAGACGTCCTGTTTTCCGAGTATTTGGTGAAGGTCCGCAACGACGAGCGCCCCTTTAAAGACAAGATCGCGTTCACCCAGGATTTCGGTCTCATCCGAGACATGAACCAGGGCCCCTTGCGCCACACCAACAATACGCTCGACCTGGCAATCCAGGGAGAGGGCTATTTCGTCCTTGAGGGCGCGAATGGCGAAAACTACACCCGAGCCGGCAACCTGACCCTGGACGTCGACGGCCGGATCGTGAACCAGGAAGGGCTCCCCCTTCTCTCAACCAACAACACACCGATCACATTGGATGCAAGCATCGATGAAATCGTCATCAACGGTGATGGCGCCATTATTGTGAACGCCGAAGAGGTCGACCGTATTCGCGTCGTCAACTTCGAAGATCCACGAGAGTTACAACAGGTCGACGGCACATTGTTTTCATCCGAAGGCATGCCAGCGATCGACGTAGAACGACCACGCATCGCCCAAGGTGCGCTTGAAGATTCAAACGTTAACGGTGTCACAGAAATGACCCGACTGATTGCGCTGAACCGCGCGTACCAAGACATAGGAAAAATGATCGAATCCGAACACGACCGTAAGAAAAAAGCGAACGACGTGTTCACGCGCCAAGTTCGCGCATAACGACAACCATTAGGGAAGCGAGGGAAACGCCATGAGTATCCGAGCTTTAAACATTGCCGGCACCGGCATGTTAGCGATGCAAACGAATGTGGAGGTCATCTCCAACAACATCGCGAATATGAACACCACCGCCTACACTCGGCGGCGTACAGAATTCAACGATCTGCTGTATCAAGATTTGCGGCGCGTCGGTTCGACATCATCTGATGCCGGAACAGTCGTCCCTGCTGGGGTGCAGCTTGGCCTTGGTGTGAAAACCGCAGCCGTGTATCGGATCACCGAACAAGGCAGCGTCCTTTCCACTGAGAATAGTCTCGACTTGGCCATTCAAGGCCGCGGCTATTTCCAAATTCAACTGCCGGATGGAGAAACCGGATACACCCGAGATGGCTCGTTCCAATTGAGTCCCGACGGCGAAGTCGTGACCCACGACGGGTTTTTAGTCGAAGGCTTATCAGCCGTACCTGTCGACGCCATTTCGATCTCCGTCAACCAGCAAGGCGAAGTCTTCTATAAACAAGACGGCGTCACCGACCCACAATCTGCTGGGCAATTACAACTGGCGATCTTCCCCAACGAAGCAGGCTTAGAAGCCATTGGGGATAACCTGTTCCTTCTGACACCGGCATCCGGCGATGAATCGACGGGTGTGCCAGGTGACACCGGGTTCGGCACCATTCTCCAGGGGTTCCTTGAAACATCGAACGTGAACGTTGTGTCTGAAATCACTGATCTGATTAGTGCACAACGGGCCTACGAGATGAACTCCAAGGTCATTCAGACAGCCGACGAAATGTCATCAACCGTCAACCAGATGATTTAACGTCAACTCAAGGAACAGACCCATGAACCGGGCACAATACATACTCAACGGCATAGCTTTTTCGATCGCGATCATTGGCTTTGGTCTTACCGCTTCTAAGGCGGCAAGTGCAGATATCAATGATTACACGGCGGATCTTAGACCCTCTGTCACAGTGGCGGGATCAATCGTTACGCTGGGCGACCTCTTCGAGGGCGACATCATGCGTCCAGAAAAGGCCATCGCTAAAGCACCAGAACCCGGCCAGCGTTTCATCCTTGGAGCGAAATGGCTGGCGGATGTCGCACGGACGTACGGCATCGATTGGCGTCCATCAAATGCCTACGACCGAGCCACTGTATACCGGCCTGGTCAGACCATTGGTCAGGACGCCATGATTGACGAAGTGCGAAATGCACTGGTCGAACAGGGCCTACCCGGCGATTTTGGAGTTGAGTTAACAACGCCGCTTAGCAACATCACTGTCTCTACCGAAGTCATTCCGGAGATTGGCGTCCGCGAAGCGTTCTTTGATGCTCAGACACGACTGTTTTCAGCGGTCGTCGAAGTTCCACGCGGCGAACCGAATGCCCAGTTCATTCCGGTTCGTGGAATAGCATTTCCAACTGTGATGGTACCTACCGTCGATCGCAGCGTCAGCAAAAACACCATCATCACGGATGCAATGATTCAGTGGACCGACATCGCTGCAGATAAAATACGCCGCGACACAATTATGGACGCTCGCTTTCTCGTCGGGAAAAGCCCGCGCAGCTATCTCCGAGCCGGCGACCCAGTGCGGAGCTCTGACGTTATTCAGGTCAACTTGGTCGACGTTCCTGTCCTCCGGCATGACCTTCGCGAAGATACTGAGATTACGTCTGCTCACATTCAATGGGTAACTATGAACGGAGCCGACTTATCCGACAACGTTATCACTGATGCCAACCGCCTTGTCGGCCTATCACCCCGCCGCTTCCTCGCTTCGGGAGCGCCGATCCGCAGTTCAGATGTCCACGCCGTTGTACCGGTCGAGGTTGCAGTTGCGCTTCGGGATATTCGACGCGGTAGCACGATCAACGAGCGTGATTTTCAATGGGTCACAATGAATGAACATGAGCTCAGCGGAGACATCATGTTTGATGACGTCGACGTCGAAGGTCTGCAGGCACGGAGAACAATTCGTTCGGGCCAAGTGTTCCGTAACCGTGACCTCCGCACTCCAGTCGTCGTTGATCGCGGCAAGATCGTCACGATTCTCCTGGATACACCCCACATGCGGTTATCCGCTAAGGGCAAAGCGATGGAAAACGGCGGCACTCGCGACACCATCAAGGTTATGAACACGCTTTCGAACAAGACCATCCTCGCGACCATCATCGATAGCGAAACAGTACGCGTCGAATCACTACAAACGGCGATGAAATAACGCATCGCGCAAACCACGATCCGGTTAGAAAAACCACTGCAAGCAATAAGCAAAAAGGACAAAGGCCATGACAGTCCATAGATCGACCCTCAAGACACTCGCAGCTGTGCTGATCAGCGCAACCGCCCTCACCGGCTGCAGCAATCTCGAACGCCTTTCCCGCGTCGGTGAACCTCCAGCTCTAACGCCGGTGGTCAACCCCGCTATGGAAAGCAGCTATCGCCCTGTTAGCATGCCAATGCCGAGCCCCCAGGTGCTCGCACCGAACTCGAATTCGTTATGGCGGCCTGGTGCACGCGCCTTCTTTAAGGATCAGCGCGCTGGCAACGTGGGTGATGTTCTGACGGTTGTCGTCAACATCCAGAATGAACGAGCCACACTTAACAATCAGTCTCAGCGAACACGCGACAACGTTTCTGAAACTTTGACTGTTAACAACCTGTTCAACGCGCAGAACCGAATCCTGCCGGGCAGCAACCAAGCTCCGGCCCTCGATATCAGCAGCGGCAGCAACTATCGCGGCTCGGGCAACATCACTCGGGACGAAAGCATCAACATTCGCCTTGCTGCTGTCGTTCTTCAAATTCTGCCTAACGGCAACCTGGCTATCGCCGGTCGTCAAGAAGTCCGTGTCAATGATGAGTTACGGGAACTCACTGTTGCCGGGGTTATCCGACCGGAAGATGTCAGTTCAACCAACACAATCAGCTGGGACAAAATCGCGGAGGCTCGTATCTCCTACGGTGGCCGCGGCAGCCTGTCAGATGTGCAACAGCCACGGTATGGCCAGCAGATCTTCGACATTGTGTTTCCATTCTAATACGCGTTGGCGGGACGGATACGGTCAGAACGACCAACGACGTTCGTCCCGCCAAGGCGCCACCCGGAATACTTCCGGTTTGACGCTGATCGGATCAGCCTAAGAGGACACCGTCCTCCCTAGCCCCGGTCTGTCATACCTGCCGCAATAAATCATGGCCTATTGCGGCGCAGAAGCAAACTAGCCGGCGGGACAGTGTCCCGCCGGTCTTTTTTTGTGCCGACACATATTAATATGGTTGAATTTGAGAGGAACGAGCCCATGCACTGTTCGTTCGCTGCATCGAGCCCTTGCACGTGCGTTGGCGCAAACGACCCCATGCACCAGAAAAATACAAACGAGCCCAAGCACCGTTAAAACGAACGGGTAAGATAAGTGCGCAGAACCCCCTGATAGTCAGCCCTAGAGAATCAGGCATGAGGTCACGACTCCACCCTAGAATCGACCCGAATCCAGCCTCCCGAGTCCCTCGATTCTGCGTTAACTAGAGGCTCGGAAGCCCCTTCATAGGCCTGTAACAGCCCAAAAAATGGCCCGTTGGGAGTCGAAGGGAATATTTTTAAAGCATTGTTTTTATTGTATTTTTTTACTTCACATGGGCGAAATAGCGGCTCTCCGCGATTTCAACCCCGGGTAAAACCATTTGTTAACCATCCAGGCTCATAAAAGGGACTGTAGAGGTACCAAAGAGGCCGCGGACCTGAACAGCAACGATCCTTGTAAGGGGAATAAACGGATGACCTTCATGTCTAATATCAAAACTGAAATGAGCCTTCTTGAAGAAGATGCATTTGCTCTTACTCAAGCCGCGCTCGAAATCTCCCAGGCGCAGGAAGCCAACGACGAGAAACGTCTCGCCGCGGCTCTCGACTATAACCTGCAGCTTTGGGTCGGAATTCGCACCCTGGTCGAGCGTGATGAAAATCCGCTTCCCGCCGAGGTCAAAGAAAACCTGAGCCGTCTCAGCCACTTTGTGGCCCATAAGACGTTCGAAATGCAGGACGGTTCTAACGACAAAACCCTAGAGGCGCTGGCTAACACCAATCTCCAGATCGCCGAGGGCTTGCTTGAAGGCAAACGCGCTTAATCAGCGCTCGTTGCCTGGCCGCGAGCGGCGCTTCTAACGAAGACTCTGCTTAACGCACAGGTCCGCGAACCTCTAAAGAGGCGCTTCCGAAAGGAGGCGCCTTTTTTAATGCGCCGGGTCCGCGCTATTAATGCCCTGGATCCTCGCGGGCAGTCACACGGCGGCCAGTAGGCGGCCATGTTGGCCTCGTCATTCCCCCTCTCCTTCCCCTAAGATCACGCAAGTATATCAACGCGACCGTTTCAGAGGGGACAACGAATGAACCGCAGACACTTTATGGCGACCACAGCAGCAGGTGCGATTACTGCGCTGACTTCGCGATTCAGCTTGGCAGACGGCCATGAGAAACCCACCATCGCCCTAATGGGCGCGACCGCACGGTCGGGCCGGGAGATCATTCGCCAAGGTTTGGCCGCGGGTTATAAAATTAAAGGTATGGCCCGCACGCCGTCGAAACTTGGCGTCGAGCATGAGAACCTCCAAATGTTCAAAGGTGACATCCGAGACCGGGCGTCAATCGACGCAATCCTCACCGGTGACGAAGTGGTCGTCTCGATGGTTGGGCGAGGACCTCCGGCTGACCCCATGGCCGAGATCGGCGAAGTCGATATTTATACAGTGATGGCCACAAACCTAATCGGAGCGATGAAAGCGAAAGGCAACAAGCGCCTGATTATGGCTAGCTCGACTGGCGTCGAACATCGCGCCGACGTCAATGGTCCAAAACCGCCGCCTGGCGATATGTCTGCGGGTTGGAGATGGAATGCACGGTACCTCTACAACGATATGTATGAGATGGAAAAAATGATCGTGGCCAGCGGGCTCGACCATATTCTATTGCGGCCTGGGTTTATGGTCGAAGAGCCAGCACGCCATGACATGAAATTTTCGACCACCGGGGAAACACCAGGCGCGCGGGTCATCACGTACGAAGACTTTGCAGCGTTCATTCTCGATCACCTCGTGGGCGAAGAGTTTCTAAACACAGCCATCGGCATGTACTCAGACACCGTTATGAATCCGCAGGCTGAGATCGATAAATTCTTAGCTCAACAAAAGAAAAACAAAGGATAAGTTCGATGTCGATATTTAATCAGGCGACCCACAACCACGTTGCCGCCATCGCCTTGACAGCTGCAGCCAGCCTTATGCTGTCAGCCTGCGGCACGTCAAGCACCGGAGACCACATAGCCGAAGACGGCTTCGAACGTGGCTTCAGCAAATTTTACGAACGTGACAATCGCTATGTCACCGTCATTGAAGAATCCGAAGAGTTTTTCATGGACCGCAACATCGAAGGGGCGATTCTAAGCCTGGATGATGACTTCACCATGTACGAAGTCACTGGGGAAGGTGCTGAGGAGCGTGTCCGAGGCATTGATGCTGTCCGCAAAGCCGTCGGGATGTCCTTTGGCACTGGCAAATGGCTTGGTGCCAATGTGTATAAGTGGGGCCTGACGGACAACACGCTGGTGCAAATCGAGGAAGATTTCTTCACGACCGAAGACGGCGGACAGCATTCGGTAAAAACTTTGGTCGTCTTCGAGCACCGCGATGGCAAGCGCTGGCGTGAATGGCGATTTAAGCCACAGGCGGAATAGCACCTCAAACCCGTGCCCTCGACCAAAGACATGCATATGGGTCCTGGATGGTACATGCGACGGACGTTGAACGCGACCGCTCTACTACCTTTTTACAGCGACGCCTTGGGCACATCCGTTATCCGTGGTGCAGAACCCGTCTACTTTTTATGGGCCGGGGAAACCTATGTCATTGAGCTCAAGGCGGATGACACGCTTAGGGAAGGCCGAGTCACAGATCCAGCGGTTCACCCTTGCACGCCGGTCTTTCACAGCCGTGACATGCAAATCACATTGGACCGTCTGCTCGGTGGAGGTGCGGTGCTCATTTCCAGAACTGAAACAGCCTTCGGTGAAGATGCCTTTGTTCTCGATCCTGATCAGCAAATTGTTGGGATACGGCAACCGGTGGACGGAGAACGTAGCACTGGACGGTCAGCTGTATCGCCCTACAACCCGGGATGCGCCCCCTTGCCGGATGATTTGATTGGCTTACGGTCGATCCTGCGGCCTGTTGCAGATCGGCCAGCCATGGTTGAGTTTTACGCCAACGTGATGGGGTTTAAGAATTTAGGCGAAATCCATGACCGGCATCTTTTTGACCTCGGCGAAGGCGTGCACCTGGAATTGACATCGGGTGGCGAAACCCAAACTCCACCGCAAGATCGTGGAGAAATTGGCAATCAATTCATCGTCCGCGTAGAAGACCACGATACCTTTAATGCGGCCGTCAAATCAGCTGGCGTCCCGTTCTGCAACGACTCCTTCCGTTGGAACAGCGCCGATTTAAGCATTTGTGTGGAGCCGGAAGGACACATCATAGGATTCGAAGAGCGCTTCGAGCCCCATGAATACGGTAAACCCCGTGATCCGTTTGAAGAGGATTTGGAAGCGGAACGCCGATGGAGCAAAAGTCTGGGACAGCACAGCCGCGACAACAAAGATAGCTTCGAAGTTGGCTATGCGGCCACCCGTTACGGCGCCATGCATTACACACGGAAGCGCGGTGCTGACTCGGTAAAGCGGCCTCTCATCTGCCTTCACCCATCGCCCTACTCCGGCAATTACTTTCGTACCTTCATGCAGGCGTTCGACGGCAGCCGCGACGTTATCGCCCTTGATCACATTGGATACGGCAATTCAGCCAAGCGCGACGAACCTCTGTCCACGCCAGAACATGCCATGGCGATCGGGGACGCACTAGACGACATGGGGTTCGGCGTATCTCGGTCCGGTCGGGTGGATGTTATGGGGTATCACAGTGGGTCAACCTTCGCCGGCGAACTCGCAATCCTGCGTGCCGATCTGGTCGCAAAGCTGGCGTTTGTTACCTATCCTTATCAAGGGCCAGAGGGCCGCAAACAGCGTCTCAAAGAAATTGCCGACAGCACCTGGTTAGAAGATGACCTGGAGTCTCTCGAAGGTAAGTGGACCACCAATATCAGCCGACGCGCCGAAGGTGTTCCCTTACACCGTGGCGTTGAGAATCTCATCGAGGATCTAAAAGGTGGTGCGAATTCCTGGCACGGCTTTCATGCTGTGTTTACCTATGCAGCGGAGGACCGACTGCCACTCATTCGTCAACCAATCTTAGTCATCAATACAGATTCCATGTTGACCGAGCCAACCTCTCGCGCAAACGCGTTCTTGAAAGAGTCAGACTACCGAATGCTGTCCCATATGAAGCTCGGTATCTATGAATTACATGCGGAAGAATTAGCGGAGACTATTGCCGCCTACCTCGATGAACCACTAGAGCCTTACGTCGCGTATAAGCCCTGAATGTCGTTTCCAGATGTGGCACTGACTAAACCATGAGAGCACTTTCTAATTTTCTGCTCACGCTGACCATCGTGTGTTTATCGATGGGCAAAGCATGGACCGCAGACGCCAACACTCTGCGGATTACTTTGCGGAGCATGCCGCCCGGTAACGCCAACCCGCACACGTCGGGCGGCTGGCCACCCCTGTTCATTTGGCCGGCCCTATTTGAGGCCCTGACCGGTATCGGGGACGACGGCACGCTCGAGCCCGTGCTGGCAAACAATTGGGGCTATGAAGATGATACGACCTGGGTCTTTACGCTCAAGGACGGTATCCAATTTTCCAACGGTGAACCGTTTGACGCCACCGCAGCGGCAGAGACCATCAACTACCTCTTATCGGACGAAGGGCGGGTATTCTCGGCCCACCGGGAAGTACGCAACGTCGCCCGGGCAACCGCGCGAGACCGGTTGACCCTCGAAGTTAAGACCACACAGCCCGACAGTATGATCCCTGGGCGGCTAGCCGGGGTGCGCATTCTGCCACCAAAGTATTTTGCTGAGGTCAGCCCTGAGGCATTCGCTTTGAAGCCTCATGGCACCGGGTCTTATATGGTTGAACGGTGGGAGACAGGACGGGCCAGCCTGATCAAAAACCCCTACGCCTGGCGACCGCCTCAGATTGACCGGATCGACTACACAGCTGCACCCGATTCAACTGCACGGACACAAGCCCTGCTCTCCGGCGCGGTTGATATCGCCTATGACCTTGGCGCGACTGATATTCCTCAGATTGAACGCGCTGGCGTGCGCATCGACTACCGCACTCGCGCCGCGGTACAGATGTGGCAATTTGTCACTGAAGTTGAGAGTCCGCTGCAAGACAAACGCGTACGGCAGGCGTTGAACTACGCAGTCGATATAGAAACTATTGTCGCGGCGTTACTCCAGGGTGTCACCGTTGCAGCCGGCCAGGTTGCGGCGCGCGGAACTTTTGGGTTTGATCCCGAGATTAAGCCTTACCCCCATGACCCAGACAAAGCTCGCGCCTTGTTGTCCGAGGCTGGTTATCCAAACGGCTTTACCATTCCTTTTCAAGTTGTCGCGGCGAGTGCCGAGGAAGAATCCGTATATGTTCAAGTGGCGCAGGACCTAAGACAGGTCGGTGTTGAGGTCGACCTCATCCAAGTACCGTTTACGAAACAGGTACAAAGCGTTTACGGCGCACCTTGGGACGGTAAAGCCTTCAACATGAACTACGGATCTTTACCGTCGCTCGATCCTTTGTCGTCCATGGGATATCACTCGTGCCTATGGCCCTGGCCATGGATATGCCGGAAAGATATTGCTGAACGCACCCTTGCGGCCGATCGTGAATTCAACACCGACAAACGCCGGGATATCGTGCGAGGAATTCTGCAGGACCTACACGACGATCCGCCAGGTATTTACCTGTACGAGAACGTGCACATCGATGGAATAACCAGCCGGGTCAAAACTTATGACGCTCCATTTGGCTTCATTCGCTATCACACGCTGGCGCTAGAGGAATAGCAAAACGAAAAGGCACGCCCCGCTGGACGTGCCCTTACTCTTGTTCACACTAATCAGGCTGCTAGTCAGACCGATGAGTGCGCTCCATACGCTCATGGGCTTCCTGGGCCTCCAGACTCAGAGTTGCGATGGGACGCGCTTCCAATCGTTTGAGACTGATCGGTTCGTCGGTTTCTTCGCAGTACCCGTAGGTGCCGTCATCGATGCGCTTGAGTGCGGCGTCAATCTTTGAAATCAACTTGCGAGCCCGATCGCGAGTCCGAAGCTCCAAGGAGCGCTCCATCTCAGCAGTCGCACGGTCTGCCAAGTCGGGTTCTTGCAAGCCGCCATCCTGTAGGCTCTCGAGGGTTTCCTCGGTTTCCTTCATGAGTTCAGTCCGCCAACCGAGCAACTTCTGCCGGAAGTACTCCTGTTGCTTCGGATTCATGAACTCTTCTTTTTTGGTCGGCTTGTAATCTGGTGGAAGATTAACGTTCATAGGCCCCTAACCATGGGTGTCTGTATCAATGGCGCGGGACTATAGGGACACGGATTTTCCGCGGCAATAGGGAAAGAGCCGATTTCACAACCTTATCGTCTGAGACCGAACGGATCGGCGGAGTTTTTTGTAAGGTATTGGGATTATTAAAGAATTTTATGCCTAGCGTCTGGATAACTTGGCCAACTCGACCTCAGCGCGCAGTTCAATTTCGTCCAGAAGCTGAGAAATCAGCGGATCCGCCCCTTTTTCGCGCTTTTCTCGAACCAATCGGGCCAAAGTTGCGAGCCGGTCCTTCGGCACCGTCCCAAGCAGCAAACCCTTACGAATCTCGTCCAGGCGCTCGAGAATGTCCTCTCCGCGCCGTGCACGCCGCTTACGCTCTTGGTAGTCAGGTTGGCCGGTTTCTGGGTCGGCGGCCTGGGCGGCCAGAATCCCGCCCAAACCGGCGACAGCAGACACTTGGTCTGCGGCGGTGATTTCTTCGCCTGTGCTGGCATCGACATGGCGCAGATGGGAAGCAAATTCGCCCGGTTTTCCGGCCTTTTTTGCCTTTTCCGTCTTGCTGGTCTGAATGCGCGAGGGGCCGCTTGGCCCACCGACCTTCATCGCCATAGGAGTGATCCGATCGTGGGCTGAGAATTAATAGTCATACCGTCTTCCATACCACGCTCGACCCGCTTCGCCACTGGGCAAAAACTGCCGGGCAAAGACCGTAAATGGGATGTCTGAGCCCACTGTACACCGTCTTTCATCCTCAGAAAATCATTTATTTCCATAGGGTTAGGCCCGAATCCCAGGTGGCACGGTTTTCGCATAGTGGGGGTTGGGAAAACGTACGACCGGTCCGTCCATGACACGAGAAATGGGATCGGCGACAGGAGCGAAAAAGAGGACAGAATGGTGAATCTGCGCCACCTACTACGAGAGTTTAAACCGGAAGGCCTGGTGGATCGGGTCTGGATGGTCGGGATGCACGTCATTTTGGCGGGCTTCATCCTGGCCTATACCAGCCACGCCCAGGCCTCTTCCCGGATTAAGGATATCGCCACCTTTGAAGGCGTTCGCGACAACCTGCTTGTGGGCTACGGCCTCGTAACCGGCCTTCAAGGCACGGGTGACGAACTCGATTCCATGCCTGCGGCGCGGGAAAGCCTGATCGGCATGCTGGAACGCCTTGGCGTTAACACCCGCGATGGTGATCTGGATACGGACAATATCGCAGCCGTCCTTGTGACCGCGACGATGCCTCCGTTCTCCCGCCAGGGAAATCGGATGGATGTCACCGTTAGTTCGCTGGGCGATGCCGATAGCTTACAGGGTGGCATGCTTGCCGTTACACCGCTGATCGGTGCGGACGGTGAAGTCTATGCCGTTGCCCAAGGCCCCGTCCAAGTCGGCGGATTTGTCGCTCAGGGTGCCGGCGCAACGGTCTCACGCGGTGTGCCGACCAACGGACGCATTCCCAGCGGCGGTATCGTCGAGCGGGAAGTCGACTTTGCTTTGGCTGAACTCGTCTCGATGCAGATCGGCCTGCACAATCCTGATTTTACAACGGCGCGCCGCATGGCCGACGCAATCAACGCGTTTCTTGGAACAACGGCAGCTGGGGCAACGGACCCGGGCACAGTTCTTCTCCAGGTCCCACAAGGTTATGGCAGCTCCGTCGTAGATCTTGTGACCGACATTGAACGGTTGCGTGTTGAGCCAGACCTGCCCGCCCGCGTG
>WLXB01000102.1 GCA_012103295.1 Alphaproteobacteria bacterium
CGCAACAACAAAGTTCGGCGGTTCGCACCATCTCGACGAAACTGAAGGCTGAGCCACACAGTGAGGGTGAGAATAACGGTCGACGCCGTCAGCGCCGCGAGAACGTAGAAAACAGCACGCTGGTTCCAGGCCGCTAAAATCTCGCTGAAAGGAAAATCGACCGTCAGAAGCAAAGGCCACCCGGCAATCTTGCGATAACTCAATACACGCCGGTCGCCGACACGTGGGGCGATGGCGTCATAGGTCCCGGTTGGAGAATTCGCAAAATGTTTAGTGAAAAGACCGAGGTGCGCCATAGATTCGCCGACGGTCTGTTCCACCAATGGGTCGCCGAACAAAAGGCGGCCATCCGTTCGAAATAGAGTAACGCTACTGTTGTCATCCGGCAGCACTTCAGAGAACAAGTCGGAGAACGTGTCTACGGCAATATTCGCGTAAACTATTCCATGGACGCTTCCTTGAGCATCGCGAAGCGGAAGAGTAAGTGAAATCAACCAACGACCCGTGAAGTCACTGCGACGCGGGTCCGTAATATATGGGCTTGTGGCATCGACGTTGAAACCTGACCATCTAGACAGGTCCAGCGCGTCTCTGTTGGTCCAAATCGATCCGTCACGTCGTCGCATGACAGACAGAGGAGCGATACCGTCTGGCTGAATAAAACCAACGGCGTGAAGAAACGTATTTCCAGACAAGATTGCGTGCCACTGCGACACGGCGTCCCCCGTGGGCAGGCCTTCGGCGTCAAGATTCGCCAACGCAATCGTCGCAACGTGATGCGTTATGAGTTCAGCTGAGTGCAATGTCCCTGACGTGCTAGCCTCCAGAGCCAGCGCCATTTGTACGGCGGAACGCTCTGCAGCGTCCATTTCCGCCGCTCTGTCTCGGACAAGCTGCCACGCGACACCCACCACCAGCATTGAAATGGCGAATACCGCTACTGCCCAGAGTTTTAGTTGCGCACCGGATACGCCTCGCGAATCCATGATCCAACCCCTAATTCTTCACCGCGGCCCCCTGAGGCCGACCGGCATCAACTGCCCGCACCGCGAATAGCACCAACATTGTCGGATTCTGGACATCACCTCAACCCGGCGTGGGCTTTTTGAAGCCTCAAGCCAGGGTTATGGTCTGTTGATAGCTCTCGTGTGGGCCGCACATGTAAGGACTGTACCGATGGCAGAACACCGAACCACCCCACCAAACATGGATCCACCCTACCCTAGCGCCAAATATTCCTGGTACGTGGTCACCGTTCTGATGCTTGCCTATGTGTTCGCGTTCTTGGATCGCCAGATCATTGCGTTACTGGTCGACCCGATAAAACGAGATATCGGCGTTACCGACTTTCAGATGAGTTTGTTGCTTGGGCCGGCCTTTGCGTTCTTTTACGTCACGCTCGGCATTCCCGTTGGACGGCTCGCCGACAGACGCAGCCGCCGAACCATCATTGGCATTGGTATCGCAATCTGGAGTGTCATGACCGCGGCCTGCGGCCTAGCGAAAACATTCACACATTTGTTTCTCGCACGTATAGGTGTGGGTGTCGGCGAAGCAACGCTGCAGCCCTGCGCCACCTCCGTCATCAGCGATTATTTTCCAAGAGAGAAACGCGGCAGGGCAATTAGTGTCTATTCCATGGTGCTTGGTATTGGCGCCGGATTGGCTTTTGTGCTGGGTGGACAAGTCGTTGCAGCTGTCATTGATGGTCCTTCAATCGCCTTGCCGCTTATCGGCGAGATTTATAACTGGCAAATTGTATTTCTGATCGTCGGCCTACCCGGACTCTTGGTCGCCGGGTTGATGTTCACGGTTAAGGAACCGCATCGTCGGGATCGCATCACTATCGACGGGCAAGAGCCGGAACAGATACCCATCCGTGACGTCGTTCGATTTCTGATTACGAACTGGCGGACTTACGGCAGCCATTTCCTCGGCCTTTCGATCATGGGCATCATCGGCAACGCCTATTTGGCCTGGATACCAACCGTCTTTATTCGAACATGGGGCTGGGGCATTGCCGAAATCAGCCTGTACTACGGATTAGTGATCAGTGTCGGCGGAATCATTGGGGTCAATCTCGGCGGCTGGATGGGCGACAAGATGTATCAGCGCGGGATTAAAGACGGCCACATGCGCGCCGTTCTCATTGGCACCACTATGCTCGTAATTGCAGCCGTTTTGGTACCGCTGATGCCTAATCCGTGGTGGGGACTAGCGTTGCTTGTGCCCCACGCTATCGGCTCGGGCATCCCTACCGCTTGTGGACCGACGGCCCTGATGATGATCACACCCAATCAAATGCGCGGCCAAATATCCGCCGTATACTGGTTCGTACTCAGCATATTGGGGCTGATGATCGGGCCGACAGCAGTCGCCTTGGCGTCCGAGGTCTTCTTTGATGGACCGGCGGATATCCGCTACGGACTGTCACTGGTGTCGGCTGTAACGGGCTCGTTTATCTGGATACTCGTTTTCAATCTAAAGCCGTATCGTGCAAGCGTTATTGAGGCCGAGGGCTGGAGCCAAACGTCACAGAATTGAAAGCAATCCTTGTCACGCGAAGTCAATCAAGAAACACTCAGCCTTAAGAAAAGAAAGCCAGGGAAGGATAGCCCAACATGAGCGACGTGGCGGACTCAACACGGTCAAGCGAACCGGCATATCCGAATTCAAAGTACGCTTGGTACGTCACCACCCTGCTTCTCCTCGCCTACATCCTATCCTTTATAGACCGGCAGATTATGAGTCTGCTTATCGAACCGATCAAAGCCGATCTCGGGCTTACCGACGGGCAAATTGGTCTGATCCTCGGGCCGGCTTTTGCCATTTTTTATGTCACTCTGGGAATTCCCATCGGCTGGCTGGCAGATCGTAAGAGCCGCCGCACCATTATTGGGGTCGGCATAACAGTTTGGTGCCTCATGACCGCCGCCTGCGGTCTGGCGAAGAACTTTCCTCAACTGTTTCTCGCCCGTATTGGCGTTGGCGCTGGCGAAGCGGTGCTTACACCGAGCGCTCTTTCCCTAATCAGCGACTATTTTCCCCAAAAGAAACGTGCGCGCGCCGTCAGTTTGTACATGTCTGGAATTTCGCTGGGGCAGGGATTGGCTAATCTTGTCGGGGGGCCGCTAATCGCTGTTCTACTTGCGATGCCTGCTTTCGTTATCCCAGTCGTTGGCGAACTCCGGGCCTGGCAATCAGCGTTCATGATTGTTGGCCTGCCGGGTCTCATCGTCGCTCTCCTTATGATCACAGTGAGAGAACCCCTACGACGAGGCCTTATCGAAGTCCAAAGCAAGTCGACTGCAAAAACAGGTGAATTGTCGTTTAAAGATAGCATGGCGTTTCTTGGGAAACGGTGGCGCGCCTATGGCAGCCTCTTTTTCGGCATGTCAGTCGTCACATTGGTTGGCTACACCGGGTTTTGGAATGCGCCCTTGTTTCAACGCACCTGGGGTTGGGACATCGGCACCATCGGTGTCGCACTGGGAACAGCCGGACTCATTTTCGGCCCGATCGGAGCAAACAGTGGCGGTTGGCTAGCCGACAAGTTGACAAAAATGGGCGGCAAAGATGGCCCGATGCGAGCGATGTACTACGGCGTCGTCATCACTGTCATCACCAACATCGCTTATCCACTGATGCCGTCGGGCACCTGGGCGATGGTCATCTACGTCCCTTCAATTATCGGTGGCGCCATGGCCTCCGCTTGTGGTGCTGCCGCCGTGGTTCACATAGCCCCGAACCAAGTCCGCGGTCAGGCAACAGCGATCTACTGGCTAATCATCAACGTGGTGGGATTAATGCTAGGCCCCACGTCGGTTGGTTTCCTGACAGACCTTATGGGCGACCCGACCATGCTTCGATACTCAATGGCTGTGATTCCGCTAGTGGTCGGCATCCCGGCAATCCTACTCATCATGTGGGGGCTGAAACACTACGCAGGCGCGGCTGATGAAGCCCAGGCATGGGCAGAAAAGGCGTAAGATTTCTTAGTCAGGCTGCTTGAAATAGTCGACGGCACCCGAGTCAACCTTAGCGACCGTTTTTCGGTCGCGCATAATTTCTGTCCAAATCCGGTTCACGAAAGCGTCCAAGTCTTTCTGATCGTCAGCGCGCTCTTCTTCGGTCGGCTCGTGGTCTTCGACGGCCGTCGGCGTTAGAGAATCACGACGGACCAACTCCCTTTCCATGGCGCGCAACCGCTCTTTCAAGATGTAGACCTCCGCCGACAGAGCCGTGATAGCTCCGACCATATTGTCGACGGGGAGGTCATGAATCCAATCCGGCTCGTCGCCTGTGACTGGGCCAGTCTTAACGGTTTTGAATGGTGGATTAGACAAGGCAGACACTACTTCTCAAGCTGATAAAAGCGCCACGACGTCACCCGCGACCCCTTTTTAACTTTGTCCGAGTGATACGGCTTGAAGGGCTCGATGGAAACCTTGCGGAAACCAACATCGCGGGCCGCCTTATCCATATCGAATTCTATCCACGATGCTGTGTAAGTCTCATTATTATTCCACGCATGGGACTGTTGCACAGCCTTGAACATCGGCGATCCATCGCCTTGCCCAAATTCCGGGCCAATGAAAATTCCACCTGGTTTTAAAACGCGATGCGCTTCTCTTAATGCATTCTTGAGATTAACTGGCGGGATTTCATGAAACATGAAGAGATGGAAAATGCAGTCAAATGTATCGTCTTCAAAATCCAAATGTTCGAGATCCTGTTGCGACAGCTTGAACTTAAAACCGTGCTCCTGAGCTCGCTTATGCGCCAATTTTAAACAGGGCGCGGACAAATCAACGCCATAGCATTCCGATTCTGGATGAATCTTTTGCCACTCGACGAGACCCGCGCCGTGAGCTGTACCCCAATCGAGCACTTTGTCGAACGCCCGATCCGGAAACTGGCTATAGGACAAGCGATAGATGAGATTGGGATCCATGTGCGCCGGATTGGTCGTTCGCCGGCCAAACTCGTAGGACATGCCATCAAGCGGGTCCGAGTGGACACCACCCGAATGCTGATGGAAATCGACAAAGCGATAATACTCCGGAAGCTCTAACGACTCATCGAGGCGCAAGTCAGCCCCCGCCGTGGCTGCCGCCGCTTCTAGCTCAGCGACAATGTGATCGCGGTCTCTGTTAACAGTGTCAAAAATGCCAAAATCAGGTCGGTGGTACTTGAACCGTTGAAAGTGACGAAAACACCAAGAGTAGAGCTGAAATTCAAGAAGGTCGTCGAGAACCACGTTGGCTTCTTCGATAGTCTGAGGCTCTTGGCCTTCTCCCACGGATTGGTCATAGGTAGCGCCCATCTGCTGGACCAAGGGGCCTTCCATGAAATTCCGACAAGACCTCAGAAATGCGTGATAAGCGCGAAAATCCCGGCTTTCCGGGACTTCAAGAATGTCCGCGTCGTTTCTCCGTGAATCGGGCATCGAGTCCCCCTGTTTTCAAGAGCGAAGGAATAGTTTAGGAGCTTCCTCCCGTTCAGAAAAGGGTGGCATTGCGTAGAGCGTTGCCGAAACCCATTTGATAGACTTAACCTGTCAGAACAGGACCTAGGACCCGAAAGGAACTTTGATGTCGGCGATGTGGTCCGTCAATCAGTCGAGGGAAGCGAAATTCCGCATTGGGCAAGTGGTACGGCACCGCTTGTTCCCGTTCCGTGGTGTCATTTTCGATGTGGACCCTGAATTTAGCAATACCGACGAATGGTGGCAGTCCATCCCGGAACAGTCCCGACCACGAAAAGACCAGCCATTTTACCACGTCTTTGCCGAGAACGAATCGTCCCACTACGTGGCCTACGTTTCACAGCAAAACCTACTGGAGGATGAAACCGGCGACCCCGTTATGCATCCTGATATTCCAGACTATTTCGAAGAAGTGGATGATGGGATTTACGTTCTGCACGACACGTATAAGAACTAGGCCGTTCACTGCATATTCATCAGATTTATTCCGCCAGACGCGATTCCACGATTGGAAAGCGGGACCACAGTGCTTAGGTTAGGCGGGCAACAGACGCGTACCAGAAAAGGCACGCATTGGATCCGGCGCGAGGGGCGCGCCAGACTTAGGTGAAACAGGAGACGTATTAAATGACCATCAGTAATGGCGACAAGATGCCCGCCGGCAACTTCAAGGTGATGACCAGCGACGGCGTTAACGACATGAGTACCGACGAATTATTCGCCGGAAAAAAGGTCGCTCTTTTTTCCGTGCCTGGCGCCTTTACGCCGACGTGCTCAAACGAACACCTACCCAGCTACCTAAAGAATTTCGATGCGATTAAGGCCAAGGGCTTTGATACCATCGCATGTATGGCCGTCAACGATGCTTTCGTCATGAAAGCGTGGGGTGAAGATCGTGGCGT
This sequence comes from Alphaproteobacteria bacterium, assembly GCA_012103295.1. Taxonomy (GTDB): domain Bacteria; phylum Pseudomonadota; class Alphaproteobacteria; order Rhodospirillales; family Rhodospirillaceae; genus WLXB01. Next base: position 6,391 of record WLXB01000102.1, read on the forward strand.
CGGCGACAAGATCGTCATGTTGGCCGACGGCAATGGTGATTACACTCAGGCATTGGGCCTTGAACTCGACGCGTCGGGCTTTGGCCTCGGAACACGCGGCAAACGTTTCTCCGTCGTCGTAAACGACGGCGTTGCTGAACAGGTCAACATCGATGAGGGCGGCTACGACCTAACCAGCGCAGAAAAGACCTGCGCGATCTAATCGTCTACCTCAGACGAATTGAGTGCGGCGGCTCTATTCGGAGCCGCCGTTTCCATTTACGACACTGAAAACCGGGATATTAAGGCTCGATGGCGTGGTAACGCTCGTCCGCATGGCTAAACACGACGGATTTATATTTTGGCAAACGGGCTGGATCTACAAGGTGTCCGAACCCGAACGCACTTAGGTGTTTGGCAAATACTCTCTCACCCAAGCGATCGGCATCTTCTGGAATGATCGGCGTATACCGCTGCAGCACTTTTACGCACTCATCTCGATACGCGTCGCGGCTGACCACGGCCTTATTGTCCCCCTGGAAGCGGTAAATACCCAGCGGCACTGGCACGACGTAGCAATCCGTCTTTTCAATACAGCGAGCCCACAATTCAAAGTCACACGCTAACGAGAGAGTGTGATCGAAGGTTCCCCCGACTTCATCCCATAACGAGCGACGCCAAAACGTTGAGTCTTGAACAATCCAGCCGGACGTTGGCAGCCCCGATGACTTAATGTGTTCACCGTTGTAGAATCCCCACTGATCCACACCCGGCATGAAGTCGGCTTTCATAACCAAACCGTCTTTCCGCGCCTGCATCGGATAGCGAGATGTAATCCATTGCACTTCAGGCAGCTGGTCAAAAATATCGAGCGCCGTCTGTATCGCCCACGGCGCAAGCATATCGTCAGAGTTTAGCCAGCCCATAATTTCGGCGTCAGATTTCGCAAACCCAGCCTCTATGCCGTGATACATGCCGTCATCCGGATCACTCTGCCAGTGATGTAATTTTTCTTTGTGGCTTTCTATGATCTCGACCGAACCGTCGGTAGAACCCGCGTCCATAACCACATAGTCGACCCGGTCAAACCCACGCTGATTAATGATCGATGTCATGCAATCCTCAAGATAGGACGCATAATTGTAATTGACGGTCACCATGCATAGGCGGTTTTGATGAGCAGTGGTCACGGTTGTGATCCTCAAAAGATCCGGTCTAAACGGACGTACGTGAAGCGGAGCAAAAGGTCCAGTCCATGCGGCCACGGCGGCAAGGTAGACCCAAGCTCAAACGTGATTGAAGCGCCCGTCTCACCCACCATTATCGGGCCTTCGTGCGTTCCGCCATCAATGGATAATTTTGACGTGATATCGATTACGGATTGTTCAGATTCGCCGCGATACCGGACAGCACACCGCTCAACAACCACCACAGCCTTGGCGTTCGGCCATTGCATATGGAGAACTTGATAGGCTTCTGGGCCAAACGGTTTGATCTCTGCCTGAATTTCACCCCGACCAAGTGCGGAGACCTCGAGCGGAACATGCATGGATTTTCGATCATCAACCCCGACACCAATATCAGAAACCAGAGTCAGGACCCCCAAAGCAGACCCGGACGATAAAGAGACGACCTCTATTTTATTGTCTGCAACCGCAGAAGCTGCTCCGGCGAAGGCCGGATTCAACTTCGCCAATGCCGCCTGCGGCCAATAGGCCTCATGGCGTGCTAGAGACGACCAAGCGGCCGCACCGCCGAATTCCAAATGCGCCGGATCAACACGGAGATCAGCCAAAGCACGCTGATCGGATAGGTCAAAGTTTGCTTCATGCAACCAGGACCCTACTGTCGCCACCTCAGCCGGTGTCGGATAAAGCATCGACTGTTTCACGATTTCAGAAGCGTGATCAACGAACGCCGTAGTCTTCACACAGCCCTGGCCAAGCAATTCCAGAATCGAACCAGCGCCAGCTAGAATACCCTCCTGCATGGCTTCCATCTGGGCGATCTGAGACGCTGGCCTCTGGCTCGGTAGCAGGTCCGGTTGCCCATCTTCGCCAATATCGTCGAGGCTACCTTCGGGACACATGCAAGCATGTTCCAGGATATCAGGTGTTCGCTCGAGCAAGCGGGTCAAACCGGAATCGTAACCGTCTCGATCAATGAGAGCGCGGAGATCTGTCCCCGCGAGCGCGTTGTCCCGACCCTTAGTATTTACGGCCACATAGAGGCCGACGAGAGAGTGCCCCACCCCTTCCCGCTCTAGAATTTTCTGCAGCACTGTTTGGATCGTGCCTGCATACCCAAGGTCCAGCAGAAATGTAGGGATGCCTTTCTTAGTACTGAGCGCACCCTCAAGGTAGAGCAGTAGTTTTTGGCGCCGGTTCGCGCTGAACTGTGTGAGTTTGTTTTGCAAATCTTCGGAACGCGACACGCCAGTGAGAAACGCTTCCATTCCACCAGTCGCGTGGATATCGAATAGATTTGGATCCTTGAAAACACCAGCCAAGTCAGCGCGGGATAGACCAAGCTGTGCCAAAACGTCATCTGACGTTGGGCCCGGGCAATAAGACACCGCTTGCGCAAGCATCGAGAGATCGTCAGGCCACAGCGCTGCGCGGACCACAGCACGGCGGGACAACCAAACCTCACCAGGATTCACCTCTTGACCCAATGCTTGGGACACATGAGAAACCAACCGCGCTAGAAATCGGCCTTCCCGCATAATGCCAAGAACACCAGAACCTTTCTGGCTTGCGACTGTACCCACAACCCACGACGCGTAGGCGGCGAATAACGGGGCAAGCGTCGTCGCACCATAAGTCCAGTAAGGACGATGGTCGTCTGGTAAATCAACAGGGGCGCGATTGGCCAAACGCGACCGCAACCCCGTGAGGCCAGCATCACCTCCAGCCATAATCCAGTTGCCACGGTTTGCCACCTCTTTCGGCAACTCTCTATCACGGGTGCGTGGCAACCCGCCCCACTTGTCATAGAAAACGTGAACAATGTCACGCGCGACACAGGGCGCTACATCCGCATCAACATTGTCGCCAACATGGACAACATGTTCCAGCGCAACAGAAAGATCAGCGAGAACATAATCGAAGAGATCACGCCATTTCGGCTTTCCCTGCTCGTTGGATATGTACAACTTCTCGGGGATTCGATCCGCAGGGAGACCAGCGTCAACAAGAAACCCTGTCAGCTCGTCTCGCGTAAAATAGGTGTCAGACGTTAGCACAACCCGCACGCCAGCACTGATCGCCGCATCCATCACAGCGACAACGTCATGGTCTAACACCATAGACTCGGCTTCGGTCGACACTTCAATGGAAGCAGCCAAATCCGTTTTTCCTTGGCTCTGCCATATGTGTTCAGGCAGTTCGGCGTATATATCAGCGAGCAACACTTCTCGTGATCCGGTTTTTGCCTCGACCCGGGCTCGCGCCGCTTTTTCGGCGGCGGCGCGGAGGTGTGCAAACTGCGAAACCGCAACCGATTGCGCAAGGAAATCACCATCTATCAGAACACGCCCGACGCGGTAAAACATATCTATTGGTTCGGGAACACGCCGCCAGAGCAGTGTGTCGAACACATCAAGCGAAAGAACTTTGTAGCGTCCGCCGGCAAGTTCTTCAATGAGCGGCCGAAGCCGGCTATCAGGCCCCAGGCTAGTCATGCCCGCGCCACCAACGCCGCTTGCTGACGAACCCGAAGTAATCCGTAAACGGTGCGTGCTAATGGCACAGGCACGTTAAGTAATCCGGCCACCTCAATCACAGTGGCCAGTATGCTATCGATCTCCAAGGGCTTCCCGCGTTCCATATCCTGAAGCATAGACGTTTTTGACGCTTTTAGTTTAGATCCGCCTTTGAGCCGCTCTGATGGGTCTGGACCAGGATCAAGCCCCAACGCCTGTGTCACAGCCCGGCCTTCATTCGTTAAGCCAATCAGGGTGTGGGCCACCATCTCGTCGTTGAGCAATAGGTCTATCGTCGCCATCGTCAGGGCACTCACCGGATTAAAGCTGATATTGGCGAGCAGCTTACTCATAACTTGTTGATGAATGCTTTCCGCTACCTCGGTGTTGTAACCGGCCGCCCGGAATACCGACGCAATTTCTTCCGTGCCTTCGTTGCTATTGTCGGGCCGGCCAATAAACAGTTGGTTGGAATGATCGTGGCTGAGCGCGCCGTCTTCCCGCCAGGATACGCCGCAATTGATAACCCCGCCGACATGGCGAGCCACGTCAATATGACTGGATATACAGCCCTCTCGGTCAACACTCGCAAGCCGAGCCCCGCGCAGAGGTCCGTCGAAAGCCGCAAAAAACCACCAAGGGATTCCGTTCGTGATTTGAACGACCTGGGTATCATCATCCAATAGTGGCCCCAAAGCTGGCGCCACATCTTTCAATGCCGTTTCTTTGACCGTCAGAATAACCAGGTCTTGTGGCCCGAGGGCATCAGCGGTTGAAGCCACCTTCGGCACAGCGTGAAGCACTTCACTGTCATCATGAAGCGTTATGCCTGCCTCACTCATCACCTTGACTCTGGCGGGACGCACCAACGCCGAAACATCAAAACCGGCCTTAACCATCTTCACAGCCATCATGCCGCCAATTGCGCCAGGTCCGACAATGCATATGCGAGAAATCGTCACGATGCGGGCTCGTCCGATTTGAATATTTTACCGGGATTAAGAATATTAGCCGGATCGAGAGCATTCTTAATGAGTGCCATCACGCTAACGCCTTCACCGGCTTCCTCTTTCAAGAGGTCCCGCTTGCCCAGGCCAATACCATGCTCACCCGTACATGTACCCCCCATAGCAAGGGCACGCGCAACCATACGACTGTGAAGACGCTCGGCCTCTTCCACCTGCTCCGGCGAGTCATTGTCCATGATGAAACAGACATGAAAATTACCGTCACCTACATGCCCCAACAACGGCGCAGGCATAGGACAATCCGCAAGGTCTTCCTTGGTCTCGCGAATGCAATCGGCTAGCCGCGAAATAGGCACACAGACATCAGTAACCAAGCCAATTGAGTCGGCCTTAAGGGCTAGGCCCGCGTAATACGCGTTATGTCGCGCCTGCCAAAGCTGAGATCGATCTTCCGCTTTGTCCGACCATGAGAACGAGGCGCTACCTTGTTCGATCGCCAGGGCTTCAACCGTTTCAGCTTGCTCTCTGACACTTGCTGGCGAGCCATGAAATTCGAGAAACAGCGTCGGCGCCACAGATAGTTTAAGATTCGAGTAGCGATTGACTGCATCGACGCTGACGTCATCCATCAATTCAATGCGGGCGATTGGCACGCCCACTTGTATAACTTGAATCACGGCCTCAACAGCGGCATCGATTGATGGAAAGGAAACCACGGCCGCTGCAGTGGCTTCTGGGATGCCATGCAGCCGCACGGTTATCTCGGTAACAATGCCGAGCGTTCCTTCCGAACCGATAAAAAGCCGGGTCAGATCATACCCGGCCGCTGACTTTCTTGCTCGACCGCCAGTCTTGATTATAGAGCCATCGGCCAGCACAACGGTGAGGCCTAAGACATTCTCCCGCATGGTACCGTAGCGGACAGCGTTAGTACCCGACGCTCGGGTCGCGACCATACCGCCAATAGTGCATTCCGCGCCGGGATCGATGGGAAAGAACAGTCCGGTGTCACGAAGTTGAGCGTTGAGTTCCCCGCGCATCACACCCGGTTGGATCACGCAATCCATATCTTCTGCGTTGACGGCAACAACACTATTCATCTGGGACAGGTCGACGCACACACCACCCCGCACCGCTTGCACTTGCCCCTCCAATGACGTGCCAGCTCCGAATGGAACGATGGGCGTATTGTTTTCGGCACACAGTCGAACAATGTCAGCCACCTCTTCTGTCGCGTGGGGGTAAACCACCGCGTCTGGCGCTGCAGAAGGATGCCAAGACTCACCACGACCATGCCGGTCCCGCACGTCTCGGTTGACGGTGCACCGCTCGCTGAACTGCGCCTGCAGTGTCGTGATCACGTCTTCTATGCGGTTAGAACCATCCATGTCTATGCTGGCATACGCGGCGCCTAAGGACGCGGCGCACCTTGTTCCTTAAGCCGGCACAGCGTGTAAAACCAGCCGAGATTGAGGCCGAAGCGATCCGCATCATCGACCGCATACCCATAGGCGATAGGTATATGGTTGCCCTTTTCGTGGATTCTAAAGAGCGGAAACTCACGCTCTGACGGAGAGGAGAACTCTCGCGTGTGCAGCTGAAATTCCAAGGTGCGCCCATCCGGCCAATCAATATCCGTTGCCCCACCTTGGTCGTGAACCTCAATCTCAGTAAGAAACTCCGTCTTCGTCATATCTCCATCGAGATTATAATTAACCGTGCAAATGAAGCGGCGCGCCTTTGACATTTGAATCCACGCGTAATCTGCACCCTCCGTTTGGTCCCACGTCACCG
>WLXB01000103.1 GCA_012103295.1 Alphaproteobacteria bacterium
GGTGCTCGCCACCATTCCCAAGGGGGGCAAGGCCGATATCGATGCCGCCGTAAAAGCGGCGCGGGACAGTTTCGAAAGCGGTGTGTGGCGCAACATGACGCCCGATGATCGCAGTCGCATCCTGTGGAAGATCAGCGAACTGATGGAAGCCAACATTGATGAGTTGGCCGAGTTGGAAACCCTTGATCAAGGCAAGCCGCTGTTTGTCGGCCGCTGGGCAGAAATCCCCGGGGCAGCACAACAGTTCCGTTACTTCTCGGGCATGACCAACAAGATTCAGGGCGAAACGATCAACACCTCGATCAACTATCAGCCCGAAGGCAAAAAGATTTTCGCCTACACCCAGAAGGAGCCCATCGGCGTGGTCGGCGCGATCACACCGTGGAACAGTCCGCTGGTACTGGAAGCCATGAAGATCGCGCCATGTTTGGCGGCCGGCTGCTCAATGGTGCTGAAGCCGGCGGAAGACACCTCGCTCACCGCCATTCGTCTGGCTGAATTGATCATGGAAGCGGGCGTACCGGCAGGCGTGTTTAATGTCGTCACCGGTCTTGGGCCGGAAGCCGGGCAGGCGCTGGCCGAACATATGGATGTCGACAAGATCGCCTTCACTGGCTCGACCCCAACCGGCCGCAAGATCATCGAAGCGGCCAAGGGCAACATGAAAAAGGTCGCGCTTGAGCTGGGTGGCAAGTCGCCCTCTGTTGTTATGGCCGACGCGGAAATGGATATGGCCATTCCCGGAGCCGCCAACGCCATCTTCTTTAACGGTGGACAGGTCTGTGTCGCGGGCTCACGCCTCTATGTGGAAAAGAAAGCCTTCGACAATGTGGTCGCCGGTATTGCCGATATCGCCAAGGGCATGCAGATGGGCCATGGCCTAGAACAAACCACGCAAATCGGTCCAATGGTCAGTAAGGTTCAGGCCGACCGGGTTAAAGGTTTCATTGATGGCGGTGTGTCTGCTGGTGCTGAAGTCGTCGTCGGTGGCGAACAGCTTGGCGACACCGGTACGTTTATTTCACCGACGGTGATTGCCAATACCAGTCAGGATATGGATGTGGTGCAGGAAGAAATCTTCGGCCCAGTTGTGGTCGCTGCGCCGATTGATTCCATGGATGATGTGCCTGCCATGGCCAACGACAGCAAATACGGTTTGGCTGCAAGTGTTTGGACCCAGGATATTTCCAAAGCAACGCGCTTGGCCTCTGACATCAGAGCCGGAACCGTGTGGATCAACTGCCATCTGATGTTTGATGCCAGCCTGCCCATCGGCGGCTTTAAGGAATCCGGCTGGAGCCGCGATTCCGGCACGCAGGCAGTCGAGAACTACCTCGAAACCAAAACCGTGTGCGCGGTGGTGTAGGGCAGGCGGAGTGGGGGTTAACCTGCGGCCTTAATCTGAGCCTTCATTTGGGTGGCGGCTTTTGTGTAGCCGCCGTCGCCGCCGTCAACAAAGTGGACGTGTTGATTGTCGACGGCTGAGGCCACCAGGCAGGTCATCACCGCATGGTCTGATTTGTGTATGCCGTAGTGCAACTCACCGCGCTGGTAACGCTCATCAAGATAAGACTCCAACGCAGCCAGTCGATCGCTTGGGCAATCGAAGGTCAGGCATAACATGTCGTCGGATCGCGCAAAGTCGACCGCGTTTTGGATCATCTCTTTGCGGTACCCTTCTGGGTCAAATGGTCCAATCCGTATTTTGAATTTAAAGATGAGATAGGCCAGAAGGGTTTCAAGCCCAACACGAATTGTCCATGTGAATAGAGAGGCCGCGCCGCGCCGGGCTTTGGCCTCGCGCATTAAGCCTGAGGGTGGCCACCGACCTTTCAGCACCTTGAGCGAGGCCGCCTTTAAAGCATCAACCCCTGTAACCTTTTTGAGAGCGGCATATAGCTCACCATGATCTGGCCCACGCACCACCAGCGCCACCATTTCGCCCCTGGTTGAGGTCAACGGAGTCCATCGGCAGGATAAGCCGGTCAGGTCGGGCGGATCGCCGTCATCGTCCTCTTCAGGAATGGCACAAAGGTCTAGCAGTCCGTCGTCGCCGCGGGCTTTAACCGAAGTTTCAAGCAGTTCGACCCCACCACCGAGAAACACCGCATACGCATTGCCTGGTGACGGCTCATAACGCCCGACCAACACATCTGTATCGCGCTCCCGCAACGCCTGTATCGGCGCGAGGCCGACGCGAAGTTTCAAATTAAAGTCACGCATGGCAAAGCGTCGAACGCGAGCAAGAATGCGTCGAGCCTCATCAGCATGGTGCGGCGGGATCAAAGCTGCCGCGCCGTCGCCACCAAACTGATAGGGAATGGAGCCGCAGTGATTGGACAGCCCTGCGATCATCGCAGCCGCACAAAAGTTGATGTCTGAGTGCCGACCCTCAGCGACCGCCGCAGTCGATCCTTCAATATCAGAAACGGCGACGAACCAACCGTCTGGTACCGCGACAAAGTAGTCGGGATCAAAGGCATCCGCGACGGCACTCATGGAGGGCACGGTTTCGTAGAAATCTGCGTTGTCCGTTGTGCTCATAGGACCAATCGTCGCTGTTCCCGCTGCCTTAATCTACAACTCTATGCCAACGGGACGAGAAAAGGCACACTGGTCCGATGAATGTGACCATTGAAATTGTGACCGAGAATACCGCCGATCTCCTCGATTCAGTGGCCGAGGATGTCTTCGATGAGGTTATCAATCCCGAATATCTCAAAGGCTATCTAAAAGAAAGTAACCACACCCTTTGCGTTGCCTTGGCCGATGGTGTGGTGGTTGGGCAGGTCCGGGCGATCATTCACCGCCATCCTGACAATCCGCCTGAGCTTTACATCGATAACGCGGGCGTCACCCCGGCTTTTCAGCGCCAGGGCATCGCCAAGATGCTGGTGGCCGAGATTGTGTCCGTAGGAAAATCTCTTGGCTGTGAAGATGTTTGGGTCGGCACCGAACCTGACAATGAGGCGGCTAAAGCCCTGTATAGGTCCGTCGGTCTCAAAATGACCGACATGGTGATGTTTGATGGTGAGATTTAGGTCACGGCCCAATGTTCACTCAGGTCTGTTATAAAACTCCGGCTTAAGCACCATTTTGTAGCGGTCCCACATGCGGGTGTAGCGCCCGGTCAATTCCACGTCCAAATCAACGGCGTGGAGGGTTTTATTCATGCATGCAACAGCGGCCAAGCATTCCATTGTAAGGCGGGCGAGGCCATCACGCGTAACGGCACCAACGGCGGTGTGATCATCGATCAACTGCGCGTTGCCAGATTCTTTGGTCTCCAAGGGCAGCAAAGTCATATGCCGGATGATCGTGTAGGGGGCTCCGCTGTCTTTCAACACGTCTTCTGCTTTCGATTTAGCGGCGATGGAGATGCGTTGAAACTCCGGTAGGTTCTCCGGGAGAAACATTTCCGCACTGTCTCCTGCACCGATGGCCCCGTGAAGAATGATCTGCTTCACGCCTGTGTTTACGGCTAGGGCGGACAGTATTTCTTGGCTCTTAAAATAGAAATCTTGGTTGCCCGTACCGGGCAAGCCCGACGCATCAATAACCACACGATAGGGGATGTCGTTGAAAATCCGTTCCATGTCATCCGCGTTGAGCATGTCGCCGGTGACATATGTTACATCAAGACCCTCAAGCCGGGCGCGGTTTGATGTGGGGCGCGCGAGCACGGTTACTTTTTCCCCAGCGGCCAGTAAATCTTTGACAATCTCTGATCCCAGCTGACCAGTGCCGCCGAGGACCAACATGCCACCGTTCTGCTCATCCAAGGTGGCGGCCTCTGATTTCTTCGCCCGCCGATGACCTTTAGCCTCTAGTTTTTTCAGCAATCCATCCAACGCAGCACGATCAAACACCCGGCCATCTTTAAACACGGTGTTGATGCTTTGCGTGTTGCGGATGTCCACGCGGGGATCGGCGTCGAGCAACACTAAATCGGCCAGCTTGCCCGCTTCGACCGTGCCCATACGGTCATCCATGCGCATGAATTGAGCCGGGTGCAGGGTCGCAGCGGTTAACGCCTCCATCGGGGTCAAACCGGTACCGACCAGCAACGCCAGCTCTTCATGAAGTGCGAAACCCGGTGTTAGAAAGCCGATAGGGGTGTCGGTGCCCGCCATGACTTTGACATCACCGTCCTGGAGTTTCTTGACCATGGCAAAGCTCCAGTCCGAAAACACCGTATTGACCGGGCGCGTTTTCATGGACTCGGCCATCCGGGTTCCACCGCCGACCCATTGCTCTTGAACCTTCGGCGGCAGGTAGGTGAATGTTTCTCGCCAGCGGGGCTGAGCGGCGAGGGGGGCTGAGATGAAGGTGTGCACGGTGAGGGTTGGGGTTTGAAAAACCTCTTCCCGCGCCAGAGCCGCGATCACCGTGTTGCATCGCTCTGTATCTTGCGCCTCAATGGCTGCGTTGCGTTGGAGCCTATGCAGGGTGCTGCGGAGCGTGCCGCCGTCTTCATCTGTGCTGTCGGCCAACACTTGCGTGCGCTCCGCTAATAATCTCTGGTAATCGGCGGCGCAGGACAGTTCCAAATTGCGTAGATGTTCCATACCGTCGATACCGGCTTCTGCCGCAGCCACCGCGTCCATACTCAACGGCACATGGGCTGTGATCGGCAGGCCGAGTTCGTTGGCGCGGGCGGCTGCCGCGGCAAACGTCTCTGGCGTGTTCATCTCGTAAAGCTTGATCAGATCCACACCGGCTGCATGCAGCCGGTCGATCTCAGCGCGGGCTTCGTCTGGCGTGGCGACCCCGACAGAAATATTCGGGCGGCCCATCAGGCCCGCATAAACGCGCTGGGCGCCGTCGACCAGCGGTCCGGCGAGATGAACGCGCGGCGCGATCGCACCATCTACTTCGGAGGCGTCACGCAACGGCAGCACGATGTCCATCAGCCCACCGGTGTCGCGCACACTGGTGATACCGTTGGCGATATAAAGTGGGTAAGACGTCCCAACGCCAAGATCGGGGTAGTAGGACAGGTGGACATGGGCATCCCACAAGCCGGGGATGAGAAATTTACCGTTGCCGTCAATAACTGTCGCCCCATCAGGAACTGCGACGTTTGTACCCGCGGCGCTGATGGTATTGCCCGAGATTAAGACAGTTGCATTAGCAGTCTGCTGTGTCGCGTCCAGCACCGTGACACCCGTAATCGCGGTGACTGGTGTTGAAATGGTCTCGGCTTCGCAAGCCATTAAACTGACTGCCAAACCGATAGCTAAAAGTACGTTGCGCATGTCGTCGTCCCCTCAATGTCTCAATTCATACTATCGTTCTCCCGATGCTGATGTAACCTAGGGTTATCAAAACAAAGGAGGGGGACCATGAAACGCAGAACTGCACTCGGACTATTGGGCGTCGCCGCCGGATTTCCCACCATCATCGGGTCAAAGTCGGCGCGTGCGGCTGGTCTTCTCGACCCGAGTAAGCCTGAAGACCTTCACACCATTCACCGCAAGCTGAATTTCAGTATGGATGAAAAGCCGGTGTTCTGGTTTATCGAGGCGACACGCTTTGGTTTGAAGGACTACGAATTCACCCCATTCTGGAAAATGCATGTGGGTATGGTCTTTAAGGTCAAAGACATTGGCGAGCGGTTGTACGAGTCATCTCACATGATCAAGATTTTCTATTCTGACTTGGAAACTGGGAAACTGCTTGAGACTTTTCATAACCCGTATACGGGCCAGAAGCGCCCCGTGCAGCAACCCGGTGTGGCACGCTCCAAGCGTAAACATGGTCTCACGGGTGTGATTTCAGACGCGCAACCCAGAGAGGGGGTCGGCGCGGTGACCAGCAATAATGAAATCGGTCCAGCCTGGGTCATCAATGATGATGTCTGGTGCAATGGCGATTTGGTGGTCAAAGCCGAAAAGCCAAATAACCTGGATATGACCATCCACGTCAATGATTGGTCGACCTATCACGGCTCCATTTCGGAAGTGTCTGACCCAGATGTCATAAGTGCCTCGGCAACGCATACGTTTAATGACATCAACACCTTCAATCACCCTTGGATTGGCATGCAGGGTGTCACCGCGAATTCTGTCTCCCGTGGGTTTGGCCGTAAGAGCCGCTCGATCGAGGGCATGCCACCGGCTTGGCGCGGCTTCATGGCCGAGCACAATCCCGATATCCTCGCCGACATCGACGGCGCGATAGAGGGGTAGGTTTACTAGAATGAGTTGCAACGGACGCTTTTGCGAATGAATGAACAGTGTTGTTGAGCCTCTTTCAAGTGTACTCGTTTGAAAATGGTCTAAGCGGTTGAACGCGCGTCATAGATTTTCGAAAACCCCGTGGTGCATGGGCTCGTTCCTCGGTCATTGAACTTTCTTTTTCCGCTCACGTCTGTGTGCGTTGCGCCAGCCGACGCGTCTTGCCACACTGCGTCCTCATTCTTGAGGATTGAGCATCATGTTAGAGCATCAGATCACCAGCCGCGACCAGTTGCGCGCGGTCTACAAGCAGCCCGGAGAAGGGGCCGTGAAGAAGGTGTTGCCGCAGCTCGATCAGCACTGCATCGCCTTCATTGCCCGTTGCCCTTTCGGTGTGCTCTCAACGTCGGGGGCTGACGGCAGCCTTGATGCCTCGCCCAAGGGCGGTGAACCGGGTTTTCTCAGTGTCCAAGACGCCAGCACAATCCTGTTGCCTGATTGGCCGGGCAACAATCGACTCGATAGCCTGGAGAACATTCTCGACAACCCTCATATCGGCTTGATGCTGCTGGTGCCAGGGATGGATGAAACCGTACGCATCAACGGCCGCGCTGTTTTGTCGACGGATCCAGACCTCCTCGCCAGCCTGGCGATCAAGGGTAAGAGTCCGATTTCCGTTATTGTGATCACCGTCGAGGAAGCCTACCTGCACTGCGCCCGCGCGGTCTGGCGGGCCGACCTGTGGAACGCAGAGAAACATATCGAACGGTCAGAGCTGCCGACCATGGGCCAGATGCTTCAGGACCAAGTGGCGGGCTATGACGGGGCGGCAGTCGACAAGATCATCGCCGACAACCGCCACAAACTTTACGACTTAGGCTGAGGATCAAAGGATTTCGTCATGAGTGAAGAAAAACACGTCGCAGTGATCGTGGGCGCGGGGCCAGGCCTGGGCGCCGCTGCTGCCCGACGCTTTGCCGAAGCGGGCATGACCGCCGTTCTAGTGTCGCGAAGCGCGGACCGGCTGAATGATCTGGCTGCAAGTATTGACGGCGCAGTGGCCTATCCTTGCGACGCGACCGATGAAGACGCTGTTGAGAAGATGTTCACTGACATTGAAGCCCAGCACGGCCCGGTCGAAGTGCTGGTCTACAACCCTGGCGGTGGCTTCGGTCGTACCACGGTGGTCGAACAATCCGCAGAGCGCTTTCGCGCAGTCTGGGAGTTCACAGCGTTTGGCGGGTTTCTCTGTGGCCGGGCTGCAGCGCAACGCATGCTAACGCGCGGTCATGGCACCATCTTGTTCACAGGAGCAACGGCGTCTCTGCGCGGCGGCAAGGGTTTTGGTGCGTTTGCATCGGGCAAGTTCGCACTTCGCGCTTTGGGGCAATCCATGGCGCGTGAGTTAGGCCCTGAGGGTATTCATGTGGCGCAGATCAACATCGACGGCATGATCGGCGAGTCCGACGATGGCTCGAAGCTTGATCCGTCTGAAATCGCCGAGACCTATTACGGCCTGCACAAGCAATCCAAAACCAACTGGACTCATGAGCTCGACGTTAGACCCTGGTCGGAGACCTGGTAGAGCAAGTCGGAGACCGTGTAACAAAAACGGCGGCCCGTTACGGAGCCGCCGTTGATTGTTGATGTATTAAAGACTGACAGCTAGTTGCCTAGCCGGTCCTTCATGATTTTCTGAGTTTCGACCATATGGGCTTTGGCCGCCGGGTGCTTTTTGATCGCTGCCAGATATTTTTTCACATTCGGTCGGCCCTTGAGTGGATCCTTAAGGCCGAATTGCGGCCCAGCAGACGTTGCAAACAACAGCGCCGGGATGGCGTAGCAGTCTGCAACGGTGAAGCTCTTACCGGTCGCGCAAGGTCCCGGGCTGATGTAGCCGTTGAGGATGTCTAAGCCCTTTTCCATGTCGGCTTTGGCTTTGTCGGCAGCGGCCTTGTTTTTCGGGGCGCGCCCAACGATTTGCCGGAACAAATCAAGGGCCGGCTCCTGAACATACAGGTCACACACCCTTGCGATCACTTGGGCCTTACCAGCTGCAGATGCGGAGGCCGGAATGACCTTCTTTTTCTTCGGATACTTCTCATCCAGGTAATGAACGATGACGTTGGATTCATAAATAACCGTAGACCCGTCTTTTACCGTCGGAATTTTGCCGAAGGGATTGAGAGCGAGATATTCCGGTGTTTTTAAACCGCCTTCAGGCATTGAGATCGTGTACTTCAGTCCCTTGTACTCACAGGCCAAGATGACCCGTGCGACAAAAGGGGAAAGCGGACTGCCATAAATGTGCATCGTCTGTGCCTCCAGTATGTTTGTCGACTAGCCGAAGAATTGCTTGGCCATCACCGTCATTTCCTTGATGGCTTGCTTGGCCATCGGATCACGTTTCAATGCCGCCCAGTACTTTTTGACGTTCTTGTGCCCCTTGAGCGGATCTTTCACGCCAAAGCTCGGCGTGACCAAGGTAACGAAAAACAGAGCGGGTAGGGCGTAGCAGTCTGCAATTGTGAACTTTTTGCCCGTAGCCCAGGGGCCACCGGGGGTGAGGTAGCCATCTAGAATGGCCAAGCCTTTTTGCGTTTCAGCGAGTTTTTCCTTTACCAGCGCTTTATCGCGTTTTTTCGGATCGCGCTGGCCAAACAAACCTGTAACAACGCCTTGAACGTATAGGTCTGAAATCGTCGCAATCAGGCGTGCGTTCGCGGCGGCTTTCGCCGTGCCTGGAATGATCGATTTCTTCGGATACTTAGCGTTGATGTATTCGACAATGACCGAGGATTCTGGGAGAACCGTTGCGCCATCTTTGATGGTCGGCATTTTACCCATCGGGTTCATCGCAAGGTATTCAGGGGTCTTCATGCCGTCTTTGGGCATGATCACTTCGTGCTTCACGCCCTTGTAGCGGAGGGCGAGAAGAGCCCGGCAGACGAAGGGTGATAGAATGGCGCCGTAAACTTTCATTGTTCGTATATCCTCTTAAAAAACTGGGGTCTCAACAGCATCCTGGCCGGTGCGGCCGAGCGCGGGGCGTATCATATCTGAACCGCACCAAAAATCACGCGCGATTATCAGACAGCTAGGCAGACCGTATACCTTCGGCCAGGGCTGTTCATAGCGGCTTAATCATGGTTTTCTGGCACATCTAATTTGGGGAGGATCTGATGGACCATCGCAATATCCGAGGCAAAATTCTTTACATCGGCGGCGACGACGAAGAGCGTGGGCGGGAGTGGTTTTCCATGACCTTTCACGAAGATGGGCAGCGCACGCTTAGGGCTCACTGCGAAATCGACGATACTGAAGTTCTGCGCGAGACCGTCTACACCATGGACGAAAATTGGCAGCCTTTAGATTGCTTTAACCGGCTCCACGTCGAGCGGAAGTTCCTTGGGACAGGCTGGGTGAGAGCTTTCGGCAATGAAGCGGAATGTGAAGTGCTTAACACAACGCTCGGCCGTGTCTCACAGACAGTCACGATGGACGGTCCTGCCAAGAGTCTGACCGTGCACCCGCTGACCTGTGATGTATTCCACTGCGCCGGATACGACCACAGTAATAGTGAGAATCCTCAAACATTGAGTAACGTGCTGTCGACATCGCCCATGCCCAACGGGGCGAGTGGCCCGTTTCTCAGTGTTGGACAAGTCACCGTGATGTATGACGGCCGGGAAGAAATCACCGTTCCGGCGGGTACATTCGAGGTCGATCACTACCACTTTGTTCTAAAGCCGCAGCCGGACGGTACACCTCGTCGCGAAGACGTATGGTGTATTCCCGAGGACTACACCTTCGTCAAAGTCACTGTCGACGGCTTCCTCAAAAACTCGCGCTATGAACTTGTTGAGTACGAAACCGAGTTCTAGAGGCCCGTCATGAAGCATCGGAATGTACGCGGAAAAATCGCGTATATCTTTGATCCGGAAGGCGAGCGAAGGGACTTTGGGCGAGAGTGGTGGTCCGTCACGTTTCACGAAGATGGCCAGCGGACCCTGAGGGCCCATTGCGAAATTGACCCGGGCGTTGTTGCAGACCGTTCCGTGCTGCGGGAAACGGTCTACACGACTGATGAGCAGTATCACCCGCTAGACTGCTTTGTCCGATTGCATGAGAGCGGTAAATTTTTGGGCAGTGGCTGGTTTCGTTTCACCGACGGCTGGGCAGAGTGTGAGGCTGTCAATGTGACATCGGGCCGGATTAGCCAACGTATGGACCTCGATGTTCCGCCGCTGTCCTTCGGCGCTCATCCGGTCTCCTGCGACATGCTGCATTGCGCACGATTTGATCATAGAGAGCCAAAGACAATTCAACCTTGCAACGGCGTTTTGATGTCGTCGCGTGAACATGACGGATGCTCCGGACCAAACTTATGTACGACCCAGTTCGGATTGCAGTATCTCGGTCGAGAAGAGATCACCGTGCCAGCCGGGACCTTTGAAACCGACCACTATCGCTTTGTTCTGGATCACCACCCGACGGAAGATCTTTGGTGCACCACCGACGGGTTTCTCTTTGTTAAGATTACGGTAGGCGGGTACATGAACGCTCATTTTGACTTGGTTGAATACGAAGAGGACTACTAGGGATGCAGATTATCGGCGCAGGATTTGGCCGCACCGGCACTAAGTCTATGAAGCTTGCTCTCGAGCAGTTTGGTTTCGGACCCTGCTATCACATGTTTGAAGTATTCGCGAAGCCTGAGGGTATTCCGCTCTGGCATAAAGCTGCGTTCGGTCAGGATATCGATTGGGACGAGCTTCTTGGCGACTATGAGTCGGGTGTTGATTGGCCTTTGTCTCACTTTTGGCAGCCGCTGTCAGAGCGATATCCTGAGGCCAAGGTTCTTCTGACGGTGAGACCCGCTGATCAGTGGTACACCAGTATGACCAACACCATCTTCAGCCATCTTGCGGGCAAGGAACCGGAAGATGGATCGCGTGACGTGTGGAAGGAGATGGTCGACAAAATCGTTCTACAAGACACCTTCAGCAACCGTCCTGATGACCGCGCCCATTGCGAAGCGGTGTTTGACCGCCATACAGAGTTGGTCAAGGAATCCGTCCCGGCGGATCGGCTAATCGTTTATGAGGTCGGTAGTGGCTGGGAACCGCTATGTGCCGGCCTCGGCGTGCCCGTTCCCGAGGGTCCCTTTCCAAAGACCAACACAACAGAAGAGTTTCAAAGAGATCGGGATGCGGAGGCGGGAGCGTCCTAGTCCTGTGTGCTTGGCAGTACTGTTCCTGGCGTCATGTGGAGCACGCGCTGAGGATACGGAATATCGATGTTGTTTGCCTTGAGAATATCCCACAGCTCGAGCAGGACTTCGCCTTTAACATTTGTCACGCCCTTTGCCGGATCTCTAATCCAAAATCGAAGAACAAAATTCACTGAGCTGTCACCAAATTCTACCAGATGGCAGACGGGCGGCGGGTGATCGACGATTCGTTCCGGCTTTGACGCTGCTTCAACGGCAAGTTTGCGCACCATATGGGGGTCGCTGTCATAGCTGGTACCAAATTTCACTTCCATGCGGACATCGTTGTCACTGTGAGACCAGTTGATGACTTGATTGGTGACGAAATCATCGTTGGGAATCAGTAGCTCTTTATTGTCCCGCGTAGTCACGCCGACGTAGCGGGCGCTCATTGTGTTAACCCAGCCAAACGTCTGGCCAACCTCAATGACATCGCCGGGCTTGATCGACTTATCAAGCAATAGAATGACGCCGCTAATCAGGTTTGAGACTTGTTTCTGCAGGCCAATACCGACGCCGACACCGACGGCACCCGTGAAGACAGCCAGGGCTGCGAAGTTAATGCCGACTGAGGATAAGGCGACCATCACCGCGACAACGACCATGATGAGGCGGACAGTCTTGCCAATTAGAACGCGTGCCCCCGGCGTTATCTCAGCCACCTGGGAAAGTCTGTTGTCGATTAACTTGCTGACGGCTAGTGCAGCCCACATTAGTGCCGCAAGTAGCAATGCCCCGTTGACGATAGTCAGCACTGAAACCCGTGTCTGACCAAGGGGTATACTGACCGATTCTAGTGTGCCAATAGCGGGATCTAGTAGCCCAATGATATTCAGCGCGGCGATTGTCCAGGCCATAGTTGCGACCAGGCGGGACAGGAATGCGTTTGCAATCAGGGCGGACGTGAGCCGAATGAGAATCCAAGCGGTCATCAAGCTGGCGATGACCTCAAGCATACCGCTGTCAGTGCCGTCCTCGATCTGCGCGACGATTCCGGTCGCCAACCACAATACGAACAGGAACACGATAGCGGTCAGTTGGTGGGAAACAGCTGTCAGGACACGTCGCAGAGGCGACAGCAATCGCAAATTTGAGATGCCAGCAGCTAGTCGGGGCCGTATGGGCTTCTGAATGAAATAGGCAAAGAGGAGAGTAAGTAGCAATATTCCTAGCTGAATCAGGAAATCCAGCGCCAGAACCTGCTGCTGAAACCAGACCAGAAAGT
>WLXB01000104.1 GCA_012103295.1 Alphaproteobacteria bacterium
GATTTCGTGCTTCGTGTACTTGGGAATTTCCATATCTGGGTTGAGTTCTAGTGTACCTGGGCCATCGTTGTCGGCTGCTTCCATCTCGGCAATGTAAGCATCGGCGTTTTCGTGGAAATGATCTTGCAGGATTTTCCAGGTGACCTGCTGGTTGCTGATCCAGGTGCGGCCACTTGTCCCTACCATGTGATCGTTTTCAATCATCGGCAGGACTTTTTCCATGCTGTACTTGCCCTTGGGGTCAAGTCCATTTTCCGTGAGAATTTTTTCAACGCGTTGACTGACGGCCCGGTTAGACTTGTTGTGCCAGGTACGAAAGCCCGATACGAAGTCGTGCTTGCTCTCAAGGTCAAGGGTTGGAAGGCGCTCGAGGCGACCATTCGATCCACGTGGCTCAAGATCACCTTTCGGTGTGAGATTAACGCTGGTGTGCGTTGCTGCATTCGCTTTGCGGCTACCAAATGCAGCTCCGACGAAGGAACCAACGGCGGCTGTCGCAGCAAAAAGGGAACGACGATCTAACATAAGTGTTTCTCCTGATGTCTAGCCGTGCGGCTTACTTGTTCTCGCGTGTGAAGGCGGCGGAGACGGGAAGGTCTCCTTCGCGCAGCAGCGGCGAATAGGTCAGATCAATAAAGCGATCACGGTCTTTCTGCCATTCAGCGTCTTGCTCGGCCGTCGGCATGTAAGTTTCGATCATTTCGGCGGTCACGCCTTTTTCTGCCAGCAGGGCTTCAACGACCTTCATGCGGCGACGGTTCGACCACACTTCAGCGCCAAGAGCGATCAGGCTGGTCATCATGTTGTCGAGAACCGGATTGCCGAGGAAAACGGCCCGTTCAACGTCTGACGGAATGAAGTCAGATGCATAGGTCGGGCGATCGGTTTTGAGTTTGCTTGTGGCCATTAAATTGCCTCCTGTTTATGTGCCGCAGATTTTTACAGTTTTTGGGAGATTCTGGGTGACCAGTCACTTAGTCGACCAAGTGAGTAAAACCTCTCAAAAACGACGGTGCACACGTTTTAGGGCAGACAGGAGCCTCCTGAAAGCGTGTATCAGAGTTTCTTGTTTGGAATTTCGCAAAACTGGTTTGCGGCGCTATGCCGAATCGTCAAGCAGGTTCACGGACATGGGCAGTTTTCTGGCTTTTTTCAGCTGTCAGTTAGGCGCCCGTCATTGTCGCATGTATCCACTTACCGACTGTATTTTGCAATCGCTTGGTTGAGAGACGTCAGCAATTGGCGGCCAATTGCACCACCATCTCCTTCGATTTTCTCACGAATCACCGCCCGTAACGTATCAATGTGGGCAACACATATTTTCAGATTAGCGTCATCTTCACGGCAAGGATATTCGGTTGTCTCATAAAGGCTTTTGGCGAATAGCGTTATAAGCGGATAGCCAAATGTGCCGCCTTGGCCACGGAGTTCATGGGCGATTCGGTTTACCTCAGCCAAGTGTTCAGCACGGTTCGCCGTATCACTTTGAGCCTGGGCAACTTTATCAGACAAATCATCCAGAAAGGTTTTTGCCCAGTCGAGGAATCCTTCGGCCTCGCGTTCAAGCGTTTCTTCTGCCTCAGCCAAGATTTCAGTCGGCATTTCAAACGGCTTAGTGGAGTTATGAAGACCCATCTTCTGCTTAAGGATATTTGGGAGCTTAAAAAGG
The DNA here is from genome assembly GCA_012103295.1 of Alphaproteobacteria bacterium. GTDB lineage: Bacteria > Pseudomonadota > Alphaproteobacteria > Rhodospirillales > Rhodospirillaceae > WLXB01. Next base: position 1,670 of record WLXB01000104.1, read on the forward strand.
TAGGTATCTGACCCCTTGGGCTTACGTTCTATTTTGTCGGCTGAGTAGACAACGGTCGCGTGGTCTTCGCCCGGCCGTCTTCGATCTTTGGGGCCGTTCGCGGGGATTTCGATTTTCACCCGGCGGCGGTCAGGCCCGAAGTAATTGCGCGTGGCGACAAACTGCCGCGGTCGATCAATGACAGCCTGTATGCGGCTGAACACAGACCCAATTGTGAATGGTTTGGCAACGAATTCGTTGGCGCCAGCATCGCGCGCTTCGTGGACATGTTTCTGATCAGCTGCGCCAGAAATCATGATGAAGGGCATAAACCGATTGGGGCTATCTTTGTTGGTGCGCACCCAATGCAACAATTGAATGCCGTTGAGCTGAGGCATTATGAGGTCGGACACGATGAGGTCTGCCTGCCCCACTTCCTTGGTGAGTTGGCTATCGTCGTCCTCTTCAGCAGGCTTAATAAATTCTATTGCCTGAATGCCGCTTGAGAATCCACGCAAGCCACGAAAACCCATGTGTCCTAGACAATGGGAAATCAGGTTGCGGATAAAAATATTGTCATCGACTAGCAGGATTTTTAGTTGATCCTGTCCCAGTCGCGGCGCCTCAGTCATTCTTTGTCGTTCCCCTAAGTGACCGGAATCGTATTGCTGCCCGGCCAACAGCTTTGAATATGGCAAAGTCGACAATGCAACGTAACCGTTTTTTGCGCAGAAGGCTCTATCCTAGGAGTGGAAAATAACTTGCTTCGGTCCTCTTTATTTTCACAGGGCTGACCTGCTATATCCTCCGCCTTAAGGGCCATTAGAGCCCCGTATGAATTATTCAGGAGCGCCTCATGGCCGATACCGGTGGTTTAGCCGCAGACCGTCTTAAGTCCTTTGTCGAGCGAATCGAACGGCTTGAAGAAGAAAAAAAGAACCTGACCGCTGACACGAGAGAGGTCTATGCCGAGGCAAAATCTTCGGGTTTTGACACCAAGACCATGCGCAAGGTCGTCGCTTTACGGAAACTGGATCAGAACGAGCGGCAAGAGCAAGAAGCGCTGTTGGATACCTATCTCCGAGCCCTAGGCGAGGCCTAGTACAAGGCTTCCAGGTCTTCCCTGAACTCACGCATCACGGCGTGGCGTCTTACTTTAAGCGTGGGTGTCATTTGTCCATTGTCGACTGTGAATGGATGTGACGCGACTATAAATTTCCGGACTTTCTCGATCACCGGCACGTTTTTGTTGGATTTAGAAACGGCATCGCTGATTGCTGATTTGAACCTTTTGTCTTTTATAAGTTCCGCAAGATCACCGCTTGCATCGTTCATTTTCGCCCATCGCTTTTGCCAATCCGGGTCCGGAACGATTACGGCTGTTAGGTAGGGACGCTTGTCGCCGAATACCATTACTTGCTCGATTTCCTCTTCGAGACAAAGGATACCCTCGACGCGCTGAGGCGAAATATTGTCGCCGCCTGAGTTGACGATGATATCTTTTTTTCGATCGGTGATGACAATGTGGCCATCCTCGTCGATATGACCGATGTCCCCGGTATGGAGCCATCCATCTTCGCTGAGGGTCGCGATGGTGGCATCAGGGTCATTCCAGTATCCGAGCATCACCATTTCACCGCTGACTAAAATTTCGCCATCGTCGGCGATTTTAGCGCTAACCCCGCGCGCTGGCGGCCCGACAGCATGAAGCTTGAGCTTGCTCGGCACGTTTGCGCTGATTACGGGGGAGGCTTCCGTCTGGCCGTATCCTTGGAGAATTCGAACGCCGAGGGCGGTGAAGAATAGGCCAACTTCATAGTTCAGCGGGGCGCCGCCGGATACCAGGGCTTTAAGCCGGCCGCCAAACCGTTCTCGTATTTTCTTGCGGACGAGACGTTCACAGATGGCATCCGTAAGTTTTTGCCATAAGGATAAGCCCTTTGGGTTCTCGTAGCGTTTAGTTCCGAGCGCCAGTGTTTTTTCAAACAAGTTTTGACGAAAAGTGCTCTGGCCTTTTAGGCCTTGATGAATACGGCTTCTCATAGTTTCGTACAGGCGTGGTACAGCCGTCATAATGGTAGGGCGCACCTCAGCCATATTATTGATCAGCGTATCGACGCGCTCTGCATAGTAGATTTGCGCACCCAGGCAGATAGGGAAGTAAATTCCGCCGACGTGCTCGTAGGCATGGGATAGAGGCAGGAAAGATAGGAAAACTTCCTCTCCTAGCCCTAATTCTCTGACGATCTCAGTTGCGCCATCGCAATTACACAGAATGCCACCATGTGTGAGCATCACGCCTTTGGGTAGCCCGCCGGTGCCTGAGGTGTAAATGATGCTGCACATATCTTCGCGCTTGGCGGTAGCGACGTGTTCGGGTATGCCGCGACCACGCCCAGCGTCGAGGACATCAGACCAAGCTTTGGTTTCTATCTCTGAATCAATGACCGACTCTGCATCGTCAAAGACAATAACTTTCAGTTTGTGGTCTGCCTCAGCCGCTGCAGCAATGACGGGTGCAGCGAGGGCAGGGGTCGATACTATTGCGACTTCTGCACCTGAATCGTTGATGACGTGAAGGTGGTTTACAGCTGTGTTGGTTGTGTAAGTCGGCACTGATATAGCGCCAATAGCTTTTACCGCGAGATCCGCGATCAACCATTCGGGTCTGTTTTCGCCAACAATAATAACGCGATCGCCGGGCTCTATCGCCATTGAGGCGACCAGACCATTCGCCGCCGCCAATACATTGTCCGCGGTTTCACGCCAGGTTAGGGCTGAATACGCGCTATCACGCTTCGCCCACACAAAGGGTTCATCGGCAAAGCGCTCAGCTTGGTCGAAAAACAAAGTCACAAGATTGCGCACTTCTCGTGCGTCGATCGCCCGTTCGGCCACCGCGTTCCCCTCGTTGCCTAAAGAATCCCCTGTCGAAGCTCAACTCTACGATGCCAGGGCAGGGGAAACCAGTATGCGCGAACTCCTGGTTGGCGAAATGCTTTACTCTGCCTATATCTCTTTTCAACGACCGCCGATTCTTGGCGGCTTAGGAGACGCTATGAACGATATGTCCGCGGCCCCATCCGAGACTGAGGAATTTGGTTCGCTGCCGGTTTGGTCGCTTGAGGACCTCTACTCTGGTCCTGAGGGAGACGATCTCGAGGACGCTTTTGGCCAGATTGCACGGCAGATCGAGTCCTTCGAGAAAGTCTACGCTGGCAAGGTCTCGGACCTCGATAGTGAAGCGTTTGGCCTGGCTATCGCTGCATACGAGTCAATCAGCGATTTGTTGGGACGGATCGGGTCTTTTGCACAGCTATATCAAAGCCAGAACGTTGGCGACCCTGAGCGGGGGCGATTCTATCAGAATACAGTAGATCGTATGACCACGCTCTCGAGTAAAACTCTATTTTTTACGTTGGCGATCAATCGACTCAGCGACGAAGAGCTCGAGTCAAAGTTAACGAATCCAACTGCCGGGCGGTACCGACCATGGCTAAGAGACTTACGGGTCTACAAGGATCATGAGCTTAGTGATGATCTTGAACGGTTGCTCCACGAAAAATATGTTAGTGGCCGGGCGGCGTGGACGCGTCTGTTCGATGAAACCGAGGCCTCTATTCGATGCATAGTCGGTTCTGAAACACTTACCCTTACCGAAGCTCTCAATCGATTGTCCGACCCTAAGCCTGAGCGGCGTAAGATAGCAGCAAAAGGCATAGGCACAGCTCTTGGTGATAAAGGCAGTCTTTTTGCCTACATCACAAATGTGATGGCCAAAGACAAATCGATTGAAGACGAGTGGCGCACGTATCCACGGCCTGTATCTTCTCGCAATTTAGCAAATCTGGTTGAAGACGATGTTGTTGATGCCTTGGTCTCAGCTGCGAAGGGTGCGTACGCGGATACGTCCCACCGGTATTACGCGCTAAAGGCACAGTGGTTTGGCAAAGATAAGCTCGAGTACTGGGATAGAAACGCACCGCTACCAACCGCTGAGGATCGCGTTATTCGGTGGGATGAGGCGAAGTCCACGGTGCTTGACGCGTATGGTGACTTTACCCCAGCGCTCGCAGAAATCGCTGAGCCGTTTTTTGATAAGGGGTGGATCGATGCACCGGCATCTCCGGGTAAGGCTTCAGGCGCCTTTTCTCACCCGACAGTGCCGTCCGCTCATCCATACATATTGCTCAACTATTTGGGCAGCTCGCGTGACGTGATGACGTTGGCTCATGAACTCGGACATGGCGTTCATCAGGTTCTGGCAGCAGATCAGGGCACGCTGCTCTGCGAAACGCCGCTGACCCTAGCGGAGACAGCGTCCGTTTTCGGCGAAATGTTGACGTTTAGATCATTGCTGGAGAAAGAGGAGCGGCCCGACCAACGTCGCGCCCTATTGGCCGGAAAAGTTGAAGACATGCTCAACACTGTGATCCGGCAGATCGCCTTTCATCAATTTGAACAGATTATTCATGATGAGCGGCGCGAAGGTGAGCTATCGCTCGACCGAATGTGCGAAATTTGGATGAGCGTACAGGCTGAAAGCCTCGGCCCCGCGTTTCGATTTGATGACGAATACAAATATTACTGGATGTACATTAGCCACTTTATCCACGTTCCATTCTACGTTTACGCCTATGCCTTTGGGGACTGCCTCGTTAATTCTCTGTACAAGGTCTACACAGAGGGAACGGTGCCAGACTTCGAGAGTAAATATCTCGACCTGCTTAAGGCTGGGGGAACGTTGCGCCACAAAGAGTTGCTTGCGCCATTCGGCCTTGACGCCTCAGACCCAGCATTCTGGGCACGCGGGATGGAAACGCTGACCGGTCTGATTGATGAACTCGAGACGGTCGCATAAGCCATCATGGCGCCAAATAGAAAAAGCTCATCTGAAGACAACAGCTTACCGGGGCGCGTCAAGCGTTACGCAAAGGTCGGCAGTGCTGTAGGTGGGCTTGCGGCGCGCGTTGCTGGCCAACGGGTTTTTGGCCTCAAGGCTAATCCTGCAAAGGGGGCGGAAGATTTGCGGGCTGCCCTCGGTGGGTTGAAGGGGCCATTGATGAAGGTGGCGCAAATACTCTCGACCATTCCTGACGCCTTGCCCAAAGAATACGCCAGGGAGTTGGCGCAGCTACAGGCCAACGCACCGCATATGGGATGGCCCTTTGTAAAGCGTCGCATGACCGCTGAATTGGGCCCGGACTGGCAAAGCCGCTTCAAAACATTTGACAAAGAGGCGGCTGCAGCAGCTTCGCTTGGCCAAGTGCACAAAGCAAAATCACTCGATGGCGAGCCATTGGCGTGCAAGCTGCAATACCCCGATATGTCGTCCGTCGTTGAAGCCGATCTTAAACAGCTCAAACTCATTTTCTCGCTTTATCGCCGCTATGATGAAGCCATTGATCCGTCAGAAATTCACGCCGAACTTGCAGCGCGCCTTCGGGAAGAACTCGACTACGTCAACGAAGCGCGAAATCTCTATCTCTATCGTGATATGTTGTCGGAAACCGACGGCGTGCGTGTTCCCACGGTTCATGATGATCTTTCTACCGAGCGTCTTCTCACCATGAGTTGGGAACAGGGGACCAGTATAGCGGATCTGCAAGACTTAAGTTTGGAAGACCGCAATACCATCGCCGAAAACATGTTCCGGGCGTGGTACGTGCCGCTCTACCAGTACGGCGTTATTCACGGTGATCCGCATCTGGGCAATTACTCCGTCCGCGATGACCTCTCAATCAACCTGATGGACTTCGGCTGTATCCGCGTATTCCGGCCTGAGTTCATAAACGGTGTTATTGACCTATATCGCGCTGTCGAAAGTGGTGATCGTGATCTAGCTGTCCATGCTTATGAGACGTGGGGCTTTGTCGGGCTCGATGATGAAGTGATCGACACCTTAAGTCGCTGGGCCTCGTTTATTTACGCACCGCTTTTGGAAGATCGTCCACGGCTCATCGAAGAAACGAACGCAACTGACTATGGCCGCGAAGTTGCTATGGAAGTACACAGCGAACTTCGTCGTCTTGGCGGCGTAAAGCCACCGCGTGAATTTGTGCTGATGGATCGCGCTGCCATTGGTCTCGGGTCCGTATTCTTGCGCCTTGGTGCCGAGGTCAATTGGCATCGCTTATTTCATGACACCATAGCGTCGTTTTACCCCAAGATATTGGCTAAACGGCAAAAGAAAGCGCTGAAAGCCAATGATCTTGTTCACTGGCTGGAGGAAGGGGCTTAAGGCCTCGTGTCTGCTTGCGTCGCTGGTCTAGGTTTTCTCGAACTTTTTTGGGAGAGACCGATGCCAGACCTATCGACCTTGAGCCGCCGCGACACCTTTTTGTTTGCGGCCAGCGCTGCGGCCGCAGCAACACCGGCGATGCCATCCATGGCCGCCTCTGTTCCGGCTGAATTGAATTGGGAAGACCCGGCTGAGCGGGTGCGCATTCAATCGGCGATGAAAGGGTCGTCCGGTGAAGAGACAATCTATTCTTTTTTCCGCTTGCATCTCTATGGCTACACCCACGCGGGCAATCTGATTCCGTTTGCGACCATGAGCAATTTCAACGTCGGTAAATGGCGGACACTGCCGAACGGCAACCAAGCGGCCAAAGTGTTTGAGACGGGCGTCTATACGAAGTTTGACTCCGATGAAGTGCTCGAGGTTTGGGAAAACCCAGTGACCGGCGAGAAGCGTAAGCCGTGGCGATTTATCGGTGGGCCCTTGTCTGTAGAAATAGGACCGGACGGTATGGTCACTGGTGACCTGGCGACCCTGAAACCAAAGCCGCTGCAACTGCAGGTGTTTGGCGATACGGTTATGATCCCGAGTGCTTCAGCCTTTTCGTTTCCAAACCCGATGCGTCCTGAAGAGTTTCCCAAGGAATCGGCCGGCGATACGTATTGGTGGGATTCCCACTATGTTTACTTTGCCAACTTGAAAGACGTGGTGAATCGAGAGATCACCAGTATTCAATCTCACATTCAATTCCAGAACCTTGTGAGTTGGCACCCCTGGTGGGGCATGGGCGGCCAAGACGGGCGAACATGGGGGCGGGCCTATGGTGCTAAAATAAGTGGGCCGGAAGAAATCCCGGCGGCCTACCGCAAAGCCCTCGAGGACCAGACTCCGGAGATTTTTGATACGGACAATTGGACCGAGCCGCGGGATGATTTCCCAGAATATATGGCGGATCGCCACAGTTAATCGCTGCTGTTGAGCGTCCAAACGGCCTCATTGTCCATGGTCGTGATACGATCTCGCCTTAATATTAGAGGTGTACCGCGAGCGGAGATGGTCTCAAGGTATGTTCAGTTTGATAGGTGAGACCCGTATTTCAATTAATTTGGCCGCGGATTTGGGCCACAGGGGAGAATGCAATGACTTTCGAGACCCGATTGATGACGACGCTGGGCGGCGCGGTTTTATGCGCTGGCCTGTCCATGGGTGCGGCCGGAACGGCTTCTGCCCACAATGTGCTGAATGTTAGCGAAGCACCGGCTGGGCATTTGTTCCCGATGGTACTCAACGTCAATCACGGCTGCAAAGGCGCACCCGTGACTGCCGCCCGTCTTCAGGTACCAGATGGCATTACCGATGCTAAAGCTAACGACAAAGTTGGCTGGAAGATCGAATACAAAATGAAAGAGCTTGAAACACCGATCATGTTTCACGGTCGGGAAGTCAGCGAAGTGATCGGTGAGATTGTCTGGACCAAGATAGGAGATCCCGTGCCCTCTGACGGTTGGGCAAGTTTTGAGTTTCGCGGAACCATTCCCAAGGATGTGGGCCGGGTTATGCACTTCAAGAACATAACGGTTTGCGGGGATGACAAGACTGACCCTTACGTCGACATGCCGGAACAGGCGCTTGACGTTAACGACCCTGAGTTTGCCAAGAAAGCTTGGGCGTTTATGACGGCCACCCCGGGGCCAGCCCCGATGGTTATTGTCCGTGAGCCAGCTAAGAAACAGTACCCGTGGGAGTGGACACCGGAACAAATTCGCGGTGACGCACCATCACAAGAAGCCATGGCGCGCTAAGCTCTAAAACCTTTGTCTAACTGGAAAACCCCGTCTCTTGATTGAGGCGGGGTTTTTCTTATCGCCGCGGACGGTCGCAGAACTCCTCAAACGCAGCTGCATGACCGGCCATTCCTTTGTCGATCATTGCCCGCATCAAGTTATCGCCAAGATCTGCGATGCCGACGAAGACGTCGGCTTTTGAACCGAGAAAGTTGGCAAGTGCGCCAGCTCGTATCTCTGGTGTATGAGAGTCAAAAACATCACGGCATTTTACAATTGATAAGCCATCGAGAAGGTCTTCATGACCGCTCTCAGACAGATTGCGCGCACCGATTGAAAAGGCGGCGAAATCGAGAAGGCCGGGAGACAATCCTTCCGCTCGCGTCAGAATTTTTTCGGATGCTGCGCGGTTCAATTTTGCTGTTGGTGCCTCATATGCTTTGGCGCGCTTAATTCGGCCGTAAACAACATCGTCCTGCCCACCAGATCGCCCAGCCCATTCTTGCTCAGTCAAGAGAGAGCTTTCGGGAAAATCAGTTTCAGTGCCGTTGGGTAGGGAGCAATAGACAATTCCGCCCGCAACCTCTTCAACTGTGTAGGGGTGTCCATCCTTGGTGTAGGCAGTGGACCCAACTGGGAATCTCTCCGTCATAGTTTTACTTTCTTAGGGGCTGGTTATCTCAGCCCGTGGCCTGCCTTCTGGATTGTGCTGAGGCACCATAGCCGAATTCGGTCCCCAGAATGGGGGAAAGTGCATAACCCATGTCGAGATGGTTAGGGCGAGCACTTGCCCGAACACGAATACGTACGGGTTTGAGAACACGGCAAGATGGACCAAGCTGAAGATCAGGTTCGGGAAATGGGCCAGCAGAATTTTTTTCTTGTTGGTTTCTAGGATGTTGTGCTCTGGCGAAACCCGGCTGTCCCAATATTTAGAGTGCCATAAACCGTTCAAGCTACCGCCAACCAGAAACGTGCCCACAGCCGCCGCGACCGGGCCGAATCCGGTTTTCTCGATCAGGGACCAAACGCTCAATAACAACTCGCCAGTTGCTAGTCCCCAGAGAATTCCAAAAACAAGAACAGGAAGGATGAACAATGGTCTGCCGTGCGGAACGGTTCCTTTACGCCAGACGACGCCATAGCCAAACACAATGACGGCGGTGAGGGCGACTGTTGCTAACCACCAGACCGGGTCTGACAATTGGCCGGCGCTGGCGATGGGAGAAGAGCGGAGTGTGGGTAGGATACCGGCCGCCCACGAAATGAGAAAACAGCTGGTGAAGTATAGTCCGGCGCGCAACCAGGCCCGTTGTGGATCATAGATGTCGGCTGGTCGGCGGCGATTTAGCCGAAGCAGCGAAAGTCCTAAGATGACCAAAACAACCATCGCGCTGACGACAAAGCGGACTTCCCACGGCTCACTAAATAATACCCGGGTCGGAAATACCAAGTTGGGGTCCATTGTTATTCCGCTGCCGCGGCACCGGCCTCTGCAATCTGGGCACAGGTCTCTGTATCGACCCGACAGTCCGCCGTAAGATTCATCACGCTCGTAAAGGCGCGGCCCTCAAGAATGATTTGGACCGGGATAAAACGATCGTCGGGGCTAAAGAGTATTTTGCCACCGCTATCCTGCATCGTTTCCGTGCGCTCGCGGTCGAAGCCGAATACGGGCTCAATACCGGCAAGGACGGGCACCAACTCCACATCTTCTCCGCCGATCCAAAATAACCGGGGGGCTTCAACACGCCCGACTAAATCATAGCGTCGGCGACCATCGTATATCGGGATGCGAAATTCTTTCTCTCGATGATGGACGATTTGTCCTCGGGCAGCGACGAAGGCGGCCATCGGGTCAAATACACCGACGCGCATGTCGTCCGGGACGGGGAGTGGGGCTTTTCTGCCGCGATTCCAGTCCAGATCATCGAGGGCAATGTCTTCGCCGGTTTGTGGATTGAACGTCCGTTCTAAAGGGCGCGCTAACCCGGTCCCCGGATCATAGGCAATTGTTAGTGAGGATGAGATTTGTTCTGCGGCCCAGGCGCGATCAAATTGCCGGGGGACTGGTGTCGGCCCTTGACCGGTTTCAATAACATAGGTGCCATCACCTTTGACTTCTGCCCGGAAGTCTTGAAACCAACGCGCCATACCGCGTGTTTCCATGGTCAAAGTTGTCCGGTAGCCGGTTTCATTTTCGTCGAATTCAGCGAGAAAATCGGCCACGTGTAGGCCGCCGACCTTCAGATCGTAGGCCAGGCGTTCCGACAAAGTATTGAGAGACGCGGCTGAGGACGCCTCGGAAAAAAGGCTAAGCGTCAGTCCAGCGGCTAAAAGTGAGGCGGAGTAGCGCATACGGGGTGGGTGTCCTGTCGCTCAATACTAATGCCTAAGAAGAGCGCACTGTATTGGATTTCTATGGAGGGTACACCCCTATGGGTATCGCGCTGATCGCCCTGTGGCGGGCTAGAATCTGGATATTCAGCCCCCTTCACAAAGGGCAGGGGATAGGGCATACGGAATGTGTAGAGTTTAGGTGCAGGGGTGCCATGAAGATCGCAGTGTTGAAGGAACGTCGACCAGGGGAGACCCGCGTCGCCGCGACCCCGGAGACGGTTAAAAAATTCATTGGTTTATCGTGTGGCGTCGTTGTCGAAAGTGGTGCTGGCGAGTCATCACATATATCTGACTCTGCCTTCGCGGACGCGGGCGCCAGTATTGCTCAGTCAGCCGCCGATGCGGTCAAAGGCGCTGATGCTGTTCT
>WLXB01000200.1 GCA_012103295.1 Alphaproteobacteria bacterium
TGACTGCAGCAAAAACGAAGAAACGAATCGCAATCGTTGGCGGTGGGCCCGCTGGATTGGAATGCGCGCGCGTTGCGGCAGAGCGCGGACATGACGTGACTCTTTATGAGGCGACAGCCCATTTGGGTGGTGAGTTGCGCATGGCTGCACATTGTCCAAACCGAGATGAGTTCAAGCTCCCTATAGAATGGTGGACGTCGGAGTTGAATCATCTTGGCGTCGAAGTGCGGCTCAATACGTGTATCGAGGAAGCGGATTCTATTGATGCAGATGAGTTGGTTTGGGCTGTGGGCGCTGAACCAGCTTCGGTTTGGCAAATGCGGTTTCGCCCCACCTTGGTCGACGGTATTCCCGGCACCGATAGTCTGCCCCATAGTCGTGAGGTTCTTTCTGGTGCTGCCCAAGTTTCGGGGTCAGTCCTGATCATCGATGAAGAAGGCGGGTGGCCCGCGCTTAATTTCGTTGAAGCTTTGGTCGCGCATGACGACGTCACGCATATAACTGTTGCGACCAATAGTGCCGTGCTCGGTTTGCCTGACTTGGGCACCACCGGGGAACTGCCCCTATTTATGGCACGTCTAAAGGATGCGCCCGTGACGATCGTTAACAACGTGTATATCGAGTCGGTCGATGACCGCTTCGCCACCGCGTCAGATGGCGACATACTGGGCCCCTTTGATTCAATCGTTTTATCTATGGGGGCGGCGGCTAGACCTGTTCCAGAAGGGGTTCACCCGATTGGTGACTGCGTGGCTCCGCGGGGAATTTGGGCCTCGGTTCAAGAGGGTGCCCGTTTGGCCAGAGCGCTTTAGAGTAAACTGTTCACAGGCGGAACATACGTCGGACACCCCTTCCTCTTTGCGCCCTTGGTCGTCATGATCAATCACATTCAATAAGGGGTTCACACAATGCAAAATTTCGTTCGTCTTACACTGTCCGTTTGTGCCGTCGCGCTGACGTGGTCTGCTCAGGCGGCTGACGTCAAAGTTAACGCGGGCGCGGTCTTCCAAGATTGCGCTGATTGTCCGGAAATGGTTGTCGTGCCGCCCGGCAAATTTGTCATGGGTTATGACGGCGGAATTTTCTTGGACCGGCCAGGCATAGAAGCCCGTTACGAAGGGCCTGTCCGAAATGTAACGATTGATTATTCCTATGCTCTTGGACGGACGGAAGTGACTCAAGCCCAGTACCGGGAATTTGTCGACGAAACAGGGTATGTGTCGGGCACCAAATGTGCCATTTGGAACGGCGAAACGTGGCTGCACACTGAAGGTAGCGATTGGCGTGACCCTGGCTACGGCCGCCCCCCTGCAGACAATGAGCCGGTCGCGTGTGTGACCTGGCTGGATTCCAAAGCGTACGCTGCATGGCTGTCAGAAAAGACCGGACAATCCTATCGCCTCCCAACAGAAGCCGAATGGGAGCATGCCGCACGCGCCGGCACCATTGGCGAATATACCTGGGGCGATGATCCCAATGGCGGCTGCGACGTTGCCAACATTTATGACCAGTCGGGAACTGATCCGAAACGGCCATACGATCCGGTCGGCTGTGATGATGGACATGCCACCGTCGCGCCTGTGGGATCATTAAATCCAAACGCATTCGGTCTCTACGATGTCACAGGCAATGTCTGGGAATGGACCGAGGATTGTTATTTTATGCCAGTTCCGCTTGAGCCAACGGATGGTCGTGCGGTGCAAGCCACTGGGACCTGTGACAACCGGGCCGTGAAGGGTGGCAGCTGGTCGTCCGAAGTGTACTGGCAGCGCCCGACATTCCGTGGCCGCGACCCTGAGGATCGGATTAGCCACATCTTCGGC
>WLXB01000105.1 GCA_012103295.1 Alphaproteobacteria bacterium
CGAAGTTCGGTATCGAGCGCATACGCTTGTCCGAATGCGAAGGTACTCACTGCAACGGCGAGACCTAATTTCTTCATGGCATTGCTCCTGGGACGGCATCTGAGTCGGCGCGTTCTTGGTCCCACACTTTTCGGTCGAATGCGCGCGCAAGTTTAGGTATGTGATCGACGCGATAGGCGGTTAGTTGAAGGCGCTCGAACCGACGTTTTTCTGCGCCCGGAGATAGCGTAAAGAGACTAAATTCGTCTCCGGTCGCCATTTCGACGATGACACTGGCATGCCCAACGCCACGATCTTGGCCAGGAGCCTTCACCGCAAGTGCAGTCAATTCGCCGGGTCGGTCTCGACCACCGCGGTGCCATGTATGGAGGTGGACCACGACTTCACCGTCAGTGGCGCCGTCTTCGGCGTTGGTCATGTAATCGACGTTGAAGCTGTAAAGGCCTGGGCATAGGGGTTTGTAGAGCGCGCCGTTCCATTCTCCTGGGTTGGCATTGACGTTGGTGATCTGACGGCCAGAGAACCAGACCCGCTGATGAGGTGTCGTGTGCACTATATTTTTGGTTTCGACGGAAAGGGCACGGGGAGAGTCGGCGCAATGCTCCGCAACGACATCTGCTGCCACCTGTCCGTTGTCATCAATCAGACTGAAAAACACAAAGTCCGGTTCTTCTTCTGTACCGTCTTGCGCCCAAGCAGGTTGCCCTGTCATTAAAGCTGTGATGAGCAAAGATAGTGTCAGGCCGACGTATGCGTTCATGAATTTCTCCTCAGTCCTTCCAAACCTCGGCGCGCTTGAGGCGGCGTTCGAGCCGGGATTCACCGGTGTCGTTGATCGGGTCTACTGCAAAGGTATCGTATTCGGCGGCGGCGCGTCTCAGATAATCCTCTGGCAGATCGTCCAAAGACGGCACTTTATAATACTCGACATGCCAAAGTACTTGGCCCATGGCCGGGTCAGTCATGCCGACGTTCGGCATCTCGGGCATGAGAATCTGACCCGCTCCATGGGATGGAACCCAAGTCATGTCTGGGTTCATCAAGTCTGAGACTTTGGCGAAATGGGTGTTGTCTTGGTTATAGGGGCGGCGCACCAGGGGCTCCGGCCAGTTCACCTTTGAATGAAACGAAATTGAATCTGCAACAACGTTGATCTTGATGTCCTTGATTGAGAATTGGTCGTAATAATCCGGAAAAACCTTTTCGATGATGTTATGGGACCACCCCCGTTTCGATAGAACCTGTCCGTCAGGGACACGGTTAAAGTTCGGCGATGGTCGAGACGTTTTCCCCGTCAGTGGGTTGGTGAATTCCTCCAGAATCTCGTCAGTTTCGTAGTCCGTGAAGAAGGTGAGAAAGGACTTGGTCCGCAAATAAGAGCCATCATCCTGCGGTCGCCACCATTGCTGTTCGCAGCCCTTGAAGCGGACAAGAGGGAGCGGGGAGTCAGGATACTTAAACGCATACAACACACCGCGCGTGCGCCAGATTATTTTTTGTTCGGTCACAGCACCTGCTTGCCGCGCGACGGCCCAGACCCGTTCGTCATCGCTCCACACCGACGGATCGTTTGACATGGGTTTGCTGGCAGCCGCAGCCGAATTTGATACGAGAGGAAATATCGATGCTGCGACCGACGCTTTTATAACGTCTCGTCTACTCAGGTGAGGGGCAGGTTTGAGTGTGAAGACCGCCATCTTTTCACCCAGCGCTTGCGGTCGCCCCAGAGCCTGTTGGCGGCACGATAACCTCGTCCTTGCGTTGGTTTGTCCATTCGTAATTTGGGTTTTCCGGCGGGATGTCCTGGCTATAGCATTCCCATGTGCCGACCCGATCATTCTGTATGGGCCAGCCGTCAGGCAGAGTCAGGAACTCTGGTGCATGTTTCTCTATATAGTCGAGCACTTTGGGTCGAACGGACTGGGTGCCTGGCAAGCCCTTTTGGCTAAACATCCGGCCAAAAATGATTCCGTCTTGGTATTCGTTGCCGCCCATTTTCATCCACGGCCACCAATTGCATTGACGAGAAAACCCACCCCGGAAGCGGGCGGTGGGAATGCTGCGGTCTTCAACTTCGTCGCGATCAACGTAGAAGACAAAGTGTTCAGACGGCGTGATTGTTTTTCCAGTAGAGGACTTCGGCCAACCCTCCGGTGTGACCGGATTGGTGTAGTCGTGGGTGTAGTCCCAAGAGAGTAAGAGATCATCACCGAACTGTTCGAACGGTAACAGGAACGGGTATTCTCCATTTTCATCTGGGAACACAGTACCTTCATTCATCAAGGTCGGGCTGTCACCGACACTTCCCATGACAAATTTCGGAATCTGGGTCCCTAAGCGACCACCTAGCACGTTGTTGTAGAAGTCATACACCTCAACGGTTTCTTCGGTGAAGGGGTTGTACCAGTGCTTCAAGGGTTCACCGGTTTGCAGATCCGTGAAGTAGCCCGTTTCGCGTGATTTGATGTTCAAGAAACCGTCTGGATCCCATTTGCACTGCATGCAGCCCGTACCTTCGTAGCCGAACAAGGGGATCATGCGTTGGTTGCCGATGCGGGCATACATCAAGCCGTAGAATCCACCGATCACCGGTTCGTCGTAGCCCGACCAGATTTTACCAAAGGCCCACAGGTTGTCTTTAGGGTCGCCCCAATCGAGTCCGCCTTCCGTATTGTCGATAGCGGCCGCCGCAGGGTTTGATGAGAAGGTTGCACCCAGGCCACCGAGTGCCCCTGCACCGAGGCTCTTAAGAACAGATCGACGGTTGGTCATCAGGTCGTTAACGAAGTTCGATTGCATTGGGTTGGGCTCCTTTAAAACAAGTAGTGCAAACCCTAGACCGGCCATCGTAAGCACGAGAACCGCGATCGCTGCTCGTGACCACTGGCCGGAGGTTCGGGAGGACTTGATCTATAGATTCTGGCTATTGCCATCTTGTGTCGATAGGGGAACCATGACGCTGTCCAGAGAAGGGGAGCGCGGCACAATGACGGCAAATACAGATACATCCTGGGGCAGCCGGGCTAAGTGGCTGCACTGGCTGATCGCACTGATGATTTTGGTCGAGGTGCCAGTCGGTTTTGTCATGTCGACCACCTATGGCGCGTCATTTAAAGACGAGACGATGCTCGGTTTGCACAATCTAATGGCCCAGATTCATATTACCAACGGTATCCTCATATTGGCGCTGGTGAGTTATCGCCTGTCGTGGCGTTACAGAAACCCCGCACCTGGTTTGCCGGCCTCTCTGGAGACTTATCAGAGAATTCTCGCACGGCTAACGCATGCATTTCTGTACACGTTGCTATTCGTTATGCCGTTGTCCGGCTGGGCGGCTAATTCTGTATTGGGAGATTCGCCTCAGTTTGGCGAGACCGAATTGTGGTTCTTTGCCTGGGATATCATTCCGCCCATTCTGCCGCAGTTGCCGTTGGATCATACCTTCGGCTACGTGTTCTTCGCTCAGATTCACCGCTACGCGTTGTACACGGGCGGCGTAATCCTCAGCCTGCACCTGTTTGCCGCTCTATGGCACCACTTCGCCCGCAAAGACAACATTCTACTGCGCATGTGGCCCGCGGGTGCAGTGGAGCGGGAGAGGGATGTTTAGTTCTTTTCTCTCATCCCGTTCTTCTTAATTCGCATTCAATTATCTGGCATTCTTACGCGCGGGTAAAATCAAGAATAGCTTGTGCGAGTTCATCCGGTCTTTGCTCCAAGGCATCACGATCGCTGCCTTCAAAAGTGCACGCTTTCGCTTTTGAAATCTGGGCAGCAACTGCGGTGGCCTGGCGTCCTAGATGATCTTCTTCCGGTGTGGCGAGTTCTAGTACCAATGTCGGTGTCGTGACCGACGCCAGTACAGGTGCTAGATCGAAGCCGTAGTTAGCTTTGTAGATGGCATCTATGCTGGCTGCGCCTTGCTCGCGGTCGCGTTTCTCATCGTCCGAAATGTTGTTTCTGGCGAACGGCGTGGCAACCAAGCTTTTTATGGCAGCCTCTCGCTCGCTGCGTTCCAAGATGATTGAGTGAGTCATGCCACACAGAATGAAGTGCGACACCAATTCGGGCCAACCCGCAGCCAGTGCGGCACCGATTTTGTTGCCTGTGTGCAGTCCAAAAACAGCAGCCGGTTTCGCGTTCAGCGCGATGATCAAGTCGGCCATGGCCTCGGCCAAGATTTCTATTTTTAGGTGTGGGGGCAGGGGATCAGATTCCCCGAAGCCGAGAGTATCGGGTGCGATTACGCGGTGATGCGCAGCAAGATGCTGTAAGACCAGAGCGAAGGAGCGTGATGACTTTGGTGTAGCGTGCAGCAATACGAGCGGTGGGCCATCGCCAGTCTTGCGATAGTGTATCTGCCCGTGGCGGGTGTTCGTGTATCCGCTTTCGAGAGTCATTCTGGCCTCAAGGCAGGGTGGTAAGCTGATCTGTATGGGATAAGCTTACGCGATATAGGGCTTTAAAGTCTTCGCCCATAGACAAAGTAGTGTTGGGACACGATGACGACGTTTCAGACCGAGCAATGCAAAGGCTTCTTTACCCACTGGAAGTCATTGCGGGCAGAGGGGGATGTCGTTCCTCAGCAATCGGAATTTCTGGACAACCCCCATCCCGGATTTGCACCGCACCTGCACATTGCGGAATTCCGCAATGGACGTCTTATTTTTCGTTTGATCGGGACCAAACTGGTCGAACGTTGGGGGAGAGACAAGACGGGGGAGATTGTGGGGGACGGGCAGCCTGCTGAAATGCAGCAATCTCTTTACCGGAATTCCTGGTCGGCTATCTCCAAGCCTTGCGGCTTTCGGATGAACATGAAGTTCGCAGCCAGCACGGGTGCCCAGTTCTCTGTCGAGGCAGTCGTGCTTCCCCTACAAGTCAAAGCAGGCAAACCCAATCGGCTTGTTTCATACTCCGAAGTGGTCGAGAAACTGAAATACGGTGACCAGTCGCAAGTTTATTTGGGTATTCCGGAGGTCGAGTGGATCGATGTTGGCGCAGGCGTGCCAGACCATACGCCAACAACGGTCCAGCTCTAAGATTATCCTTGGCCGCCTCTAGATGCCGGAGAGCGCAATTCCTTGTAGACGTTGAAACTTGAGTTATTGGGGGTGCCCCAGCTTTCTGGCTTCGGAGGCTCCAAGAAATCTGGGTACTCCCGTTCTGCTTTGGTCAGGAAAGCTTTCGGTAGGTCTTCGACGCGGGTGAACTTGTGCATTGAGCAGCGATAAAACAAGTGCCCTTCGGTCTGCCCCATCAGCATCCACGGCAAGTAGGGGGCCAAGCGCATCCAAGTGCCAACGTATGGAATAGACGTAAGGTCCTGATTCTCTAAATCAGAGGCGCGGCAATGGCGGTGGAACAATTCTGAAATACGCATCATTGGGCCAGAACTCTCACGCGGCCATTCATCGGGTTGAAGTTCTGATTTGAGTTCCTGGTGGACTTCGAAGAGTGCGAGTGCCGAGCCATTGAGAATTTCCCATGGGGGATTGAATGGACGCCGAACAATCGTGCCTTCCATATCGAATTCGAATATGGGCGCGATCTCGGCGTTAACGGTCATGTTCTGGATCGGTAGTACTTCAACTGTTTCGTTGTTCAGGGGGTTGTCCCAGACATCGACGAATTCACCGGTCTTGATATCGGAATAGAACGCGAGTTCGCGGTTGAAGACGCGATACTTGTTTTCCGGTTGGGGTTCGATGCGGCGGACACCGATGCCTGAAAGCCCACACAACGGGGTAACCTTTTTCCAATCACCCACGACATTGTAAATGGTACCCGAATAGTAGCCGACGGAGACTTTGGATGAGTCCAAATTGCCCTGGAGCCGAATGTAAGATCTCAAATTCTGTGCAGGGTCTGAAAGGTCGATGCTGATTTCGTCGCTGCCCTTTACTAGCCCCGCATGGGCCTCTCCAGCACCAGAAGCGGCGCCCATAAATCCTGCCCCGGCAAGCCCGCCCAAGGTTTGAAGGGCGTGGCGACGACTTAAATCAGCCGCAAGCGGACGTGATATGGGGTAATGGAAATTCATAAGAGGCTCCCTTTCATTCTCTAATTCTTTTCTTCAGTAGTTGCGTTCGGTATTGGTGGTTTTGCAAGGATACGAACACATACGGCGATGACCAAGAGGGTGGCATTGGCGGCACCCATAAGTACGAAGGGACCGGCGGGCATCCAGGCGTCGAACAGGTAGCCGCCGATTGATGCGGCGAGCAGGATGCCGATAGCACCGAAGAATCCAAACACACCAACCACGGCACCACGGTAGTCTTTCGGGGCTTCCTGGCCAATGAGCGCCTGGGCGGCGAGTACAGCGTTGATTTCACCCATGCCGAGGATGACCGCCGCGCCGTACATGATCGGTTGGGTTGGGTCACCGATAAAGCCGAGCGACAGATACCCTACAGCAGCAATACCCATCGCAATGCTCAGGGCCGTAACTCGGTCGAACCGATCAATGATCAGGCCAGCGAATGGGGCCCAGAGGACCGCGATGGCTTGCACAATGATGAAGAACAACAGTCCCTTCTCGAGCGCCTCTTCTGCAGTGTACCCATTGGCAATACCCGCCTGGACGAGCCAAAGAGAAAAAAACGTACTAACGACGGTAAGGTCGCCACGGGAGACAAAGGCCGCAACATAGGACAAAGCGATGCGAGGATTGCGGCCTGCCTTAACGCCCCGGCTGAGGATAGTTCGTAGCGGTTCTTTCTCAGCCTTGACCGACGGAACACCGCCCTTCAGGCCAAGACGGACGATGACCGCGTTAATCAAACAAATAACGGCGAAGGTCCAGAACGCGAAGCGCCCGGCCGCAATTTGATCCATTCCGCTGTCCACAAACCAGCCCGGAAGGCTGCGCGATACACCGAGAACAATGACAACACCGATCCCTTGAAGCAGACCGCATAGCCCCAACAATTTTCCGCGCCACGCATTTTGCGGGTAGTCGGCTTGCACAGTTGCGATCATCGCTGTGTTGCATGCGACGCCAATTGCGAAAACCATGCGATACAAGGTCAGTTCCGGAACACTCTCTGCGGTTGGGTAGAGCATGTAGCCGATGAACAGGAAGACATACCCTGCGGCGTAAATGGGCCGGCGGCCGATTTTGTCGGCTAATAAACCGAGCGGGCCGATCAGAACGATCACCACCAATTCGTTGAACAGCACCAATCGCCCCGACAGAGATCCCTGAATATCAATCGGAATGTTGAGTACCGTGTTGAACAGGTAGGGCTGTGTCGCGCTAAGAAATACCGAGCTGGCGATGGTAAAAAACGCGATGTAGAGAAGGGTGTAGACATTGAGCGGCGAGATGCCCGGCATCATCCATACCGGGCCAAATTTGAGTCCGGCGTGATCAGGTTCTGAGGTTGTGGGCCCGTTAGTCAAGGTGCTCTCCATTTATTCAGTTGTAAGCTTGTAAGGCAGCCACTTCCGGTCGGGTAGCCGTATTCTTGGGTCTGACCGGGCCGCGGTATGGTCCTGCTCTGGTCGGTCTACTTACTGCTTGTGAAAGACGCGGGGCACTGTCGCTGCGCCTTTGATATGTGGTTTATTAGAGGCCCGATAACCCATCGCGTGACGGTTTTGGTCACGCTGAGTCCTGAAAGAGTGCCGTGAGCGTTAAAAAAGTTGCCGTTGTCTTATTCAACCTCGGTGGTCCAGATTCTCTAGAGTCTGTGCGGCCCTTTTTGTTCAATTTGTTTAACGACCCCGCCATACTTCGCATGCCGAACCCAATGCGCTGGATGATCGCGCAGATTATTTCCCGCAGTCGTGAAGAAAAATCCCAGGGCATATACGCGCTCGTTGGTGGTCGATCTCCCTTGTTACCGTCTACTCAGGCGCAAGCCGACGCCCTGCAAAAGAGTCTCAGTGGTTTAGCGGATCAGGTCAGCGTGCACGTGTGTATGCAATATTGGCATCCCATGGCCAAAGAGACTGTCGCGGCAATCAAGGCAGAAGCACCCGACCGCGTGGTCTTACTGCCACTTTATCCGCAATTCTCGACAACGACAGCGGGCACATCGCTCAAGGCCTTTCATAAAGAAGCTCTGGCTCAAGGCTTGACGGCGCCCATCGATTCCCTCTGCTGTTTCCCACATCAGGCGGGGTTTTTGGCGGAGACTGTTGAGAACATTCATCAGTCACTAGCTGTTGCGGCCCGGTCTGGAAAACCGCGCCTCCTTCTTTCCGCCCATGGATTGCCGGAGCGGACAATCCAGGCAGGGGATCCATACCAGTGGCAAGTTGAGCAAACTGCAAAGGCCATTGTCGATAAAATTGGAGATGCTGATCTCGATCACGTCATTTGTTACCAAAGTCGGGTCGGGCCCGTGAAATGGATCGGGCCGTTCATAGAAGATGAAATTAAACGGGCTGGTCTGGATAAGGTGCCGGTCGTAATTGCGCCGATTAGCTTTGTTTCAGAACATGTCGAGACATTGGTCGAGATCGAACAGGAAATGCGTGAACTTGCGCTAGAGGTCGGTGTCCCGGGGTTTGAGCGTGTGCCGGCAGTGGCCACCGGCACCGCGTTCATTGAAGGTTTGGCGGATATGGTCCGTCGCGTACTTGCCCGAGGTGGGCCAGCGTCGGAGCATGGGGAGCGTATTTGCCCCAAAATGTTCGGGGAATGTCCTATGCCCCATGCCCTACGACTATAACCTGAGGCGGAGAGCGGCTTTGGCGCTTTTCCGTAACGCCCTCGGGCCCTGAATATCGGCCAAACCTTGCTCCCCCACGCATGCTTGGTCTACAACCCAGGTTCGTTCGCATCGGGTGAAACATGACCGCGCCAGAAACCGACAACCGGCCAAAAGATTGGGACGACGTTCCACCGCCGCCGCTTACACATTCAAGCCTGTGTCCGGTCTTTCTGGCATTGGGCTGGGTTTGCGTCGGCCTCGGCTTTGTCGGGGCTTTCCTTCCTGGATTGCCAACGACGGTTTTTCTCATCATTGCCTTGTGGGCTTTTTCCAAAAGCTCCGACCGTTTGCGGTGGTGGCTTTGGACCCATCCTAGGTTTGGGGCGACGCTGCGGGCCTGGCATATACATCGCGTGATTCCACCACCGGCTAAAGCGGCAGCCGTCGTAATGATGATGATCAGTGTGGCAATCGTCGCCGTTTCTTCATCGTCCTGGCAGGTGTCTGCGATCTTGTCCGCTGTTCTGGCACCGATAGCGGTGTGGATTGTCACCCGACGGAGTGTGGTGCCGACAGATGACACCATCGATAGTGGAGAAGCGGCTGACGCTTAAGCGTTTAAGCCCACACACCTTCTTTTTCGAGTTTGAGTGGTTCGCTGGACCCTATGGGGTCTGCGAATTTCGGCGTCACTTGAAATGTCAGGCCGCCTGTTAAGCCGACTGCTTGGTTGGCGGCAATGAATAACCCCGTTAGGTCGCGGCGAATGTCGTCAGCCAATGTTTCGTGACTGCGGATCATCATGTCAAAGCCCTTGGTGTCCTCATGTACCATTCCGTCTAATTGGAGGGCGCCCAGTTGGGTGAGTTCTAGATCTAAAAGAAAACGAAGACCGCCGCTGCCTTTTTTCTCATTTTTTTCGTCATCCTCGTTGTCCGAGTCCTCTCGCCGGGTGATGAGATTAATTTTTTCGATTTGACCCTGGGCGTTCCAGGGCAACGGTGTTGTCCGCCATTCACCGCCTGTCTCGCGAGATTGTGCGCTGAGTTGTGCAACTTCACCTGACAACACTCGTGCTAGGTTGGCACCCCGCGGGCCGGTGCGTTCCAATGCGCGCAAATTGTTGTCGCCTGGCCACTGTCGTAAATCACCGCTGCGCATGGATTGAATAAAAGACATTGCTGCAACGATTGTCCGTGGCCCGCCGTCTAGCAGCGTATTGGCAAGCATTTGCGCGGCCTGAGGGTCAGACCGCTGCAATACTTGTAGGGCTTCAGTGAGTGTCGGCCATGGCGCCGCTCCGGCGGTAAATGGCAGCGCGCTGGCGGATGGCGGTGGGGTTGTGCCAGCTGCGCCGCTGGCCGCATCGGCACGTGGTGCAGCTTGAGCGAGGACCTCCAGGGATACAGTCGTACCGGGTGGCAAATTTGCGGAGGTGGCGAGTTGAATTGTACCTCCTGCGGTTTGAATTGTTGGCAGAGCCGTTGTTGATTGGCCGGTGACCGTTCCTGTCAATGCGAGTTGCACAGGCGTGGCTTGAGTTTGGGTTGGGGTTGCGAATGGTGGCGTAGGCCAACCTTGTGGTCCGATCAGACGAATGCCGGTTTGTGTCGCACCTCCAGATGGCAGCGTGCTGCCAGGCCCTTGTGGCGGAGTTTGAATAGGATTGTTCTGAGGCGACGGCCCGCTGACATTTCCAGGTGTTGACGGTGTCGTCGGCGATGCCAGAGTTCCTGGTGTTGCGGGTGATTGTGCCGGAGCTCCGGGAGTTGCCGGCGTTCCAGTTGCGCCCGGTGTAGTTGGCGCTGCTGCACCGGAATTGACGTTGGTAACGGGCGTCGCACCGATTGGCGTTATCCCACCGGGTTGCGTCTGATTGAGGCCCGTGACTCGTATGGTCAGATCCGAGCCGGTCACGAGTCCGGATTGTAGCAATTGGGGTTGGGTGCCTACCTGCGCGGCAATTTGACTGGCTGTAGTTGTACCCGTGAGCACGAAGGCATTTAGGGGGCCCGCCTGCGTAAGCGAAACCGGGCCGTTCGGAGTCCAGGCTTGTCCGAAGGTGAGAGCGCTCTGGGGCAACGATTGGCCAGGTGGGGTTGCTGGCGGAAGGCCCGGTGGCGGGGGTGCGGCTGCGCGATCAGCGGCCAATTGGACCAATGCTTGTTGAACGGGTTGGCCATTGAGCGATGCAAATCGAACGGTGACCTGGTTGTTGTTCGTTGAGACGACATCGAATGCGACGCGCGTGCCTTCTGGTAGTGGCAATGGTGTTCGTAAAGTAACGTCGCCGACCGGCGTTCGCACATGAACGACAGGCGCTTGAGCTTGCGGTGATGCGGGCGCCGGCTGCCCCCGGGAGGGCTGAGGTGGCGCTGGTGCTTGTGGCGACGTACTCGGCGCCGGAGTTGCAGCGGTCCTCGCAGCGTCTACACGCACAGCCTCCGTTCGAGTTTCTGCCCGGTTGGTGTCAACTGCATTTTGTAAATTTTGGACGGCGGCGCGCCCTGAGTCCGTTTGTGCAGGTGGCGGCTGCTGGACCGTACCTTCTATTCTTGTTCCTGCCGCGGCCCTCAGCAATTCTACCGAAGGCTCTCGCACCACCGCTGTCGGCACCGCTTGGGCGGTGGTGGCGGGTTGGGGCGGCGGCGCTTGCGCGCCCGGCGGGAGGACGGTTGACATCTCAGTTTGCGATCAGCCTTTCGGCGACAGCTGCAACATCCATAGCCGCTTCCGAATTTGGTGAGCGGATTAAGATGGGTGTTTGATTGCGAATGGTTTCGCGGACTCGGGCGTCGCGGCGAATGATACCCGCCAACGGCGGCGATATTTTGAGAAACCCTTGGCACGCCTTGAAAAGGGTTTGATAAGTGCGCTCACCTTCTCGTGTTGAGTTGGAAGCGTTCACAACAACGCGGATATCTAAGTTGGGACGTTCCAAGGCTGTGACCTTGATAAAGGCATAAGCATCTGTGAGTGAGGTTGGCTCGTCGCTGGTGACCACCAAAACAGTGTCTGCTGCGCGGGCGAGCTGTCTGACGGATTTCTCGACGCCAGCGCCAAGGTCGAGAATGACTCGATCATAGCGCGCCGCGATCAAAGCAAGATCTTCCCCCAGTATTTGTAAACGAGATATGGGAATGTTCGCGAGACTGCCCGACCCTGATCGACCGGCGATGACATCGAAGCCGCCTTGTTCGTAGTGCATGGATGCTTGATTGAGCGAAAGCTTGCCAGCGATGACGCTGCCTAGGTCGTAATGCGGCATCAGGCCAAGTTGAATATCGACATTGGCAAGGCCGAGGTCACCGTCGAAAAGCAGGACGCGGTCACCGCGCATCGCCAGCGCATGACTTAGGGTAATCGAGAAAAACGTCTTCCCAACACCGCCCTTGCCAGATGCGACGGCGATGATTCGGCCACGCTTGGCGGAGACAGCAGGTCTTCCTGCGAGCGATGGCGCTTGTTCGCCGGTGGGGGGTCGAGAGGACGGCGGCAATTCGGAATTCATCAAAATACCTCAGTTCTGGGGCCTGCGGGCCGTTCTGGCGTTTCTGTGTCTTCAAAGCGAGCGGGTTGTAGGTCTTCGTCTGGCGGGAGGATCATCCGGGCCATTGAAACCGGATTGAGCGCACA
>WLXB01000106.1 GCA_012103295.1 Alphaproteobacteria bacterium
GGACGATCTTATGCGCCGTACGAGACGTGGTGTCGCGTAAGCATGGGAACGGTTGAGCAAATGGGTCAGTTCGCCGAGGCCGTGCGGACATACTACAAGGGATAGTCGGATGTCGTATCGAATTGGAGTGATTGGAACGGGTGCAGGCCATAGTGGTAGCGCTAAACCACCCGCGCCAATAGGAGAACTGGCTGGCCCTAGCTTTGAACCAGAACTCATTGAGACCCGGCTTCGTACATTCCCGATGACGCCTTACGACCGTGGCTTAACAGTATTGGCTTATGTTGACTGTGCCATCGAAGCGGAGAAAGCGGGATTCGATGCTGTATTTATTAACACGGTCGGCGATTACGGAATTGATGAGATGAGATCCGCAACTGGAATGGTCGTGGTCGGCGCGGGTGAGGCGACGATGGCAATGTCCTGCAACATTGGCAGGAAATTTTCTATCGTTACGATTTGGCCGTCAAAAATGAACTTTATTTATCATGAACGTTTGCGCAGTACTGGAATGGAACACCGTTGTGTCTCAATAAGAAACGTCCTTTCTGATGCGGATGTCGAAGGTGTAGAGGGGGCGGGGCAAGCCGTATCGAGTCTCAAAGATAAAAATACCTCGATGATTGAACGCGTTCTAAAAGAAATTGAACGAGCCGTGTCTGAAGATGGCGCGGATACGGTAATGCTTGGCTGTACCTGCATGGCTCCAATCGGGCCAGAGCTTGCCGCCCGCTCATCGATACCGGTGCTTGAGTCAATGCGAACTGGATATAAGACTGTTGAGGTGATGTTGTCCTTAGGTGTTCGGCATAGTCATGAAGCTTATCCGAAAGCGGATTCTGCCAATCTTGGCGCTGTAGGCGCGCTTGTGGCAGGACAGGGTGACTTAGACCTTGGTGGTGACTGCGAAGTCTGCGTTGTTGCGCAAGAGGCGGCAGAGTAGAAAGTTCTTTGTCGTTGTTCACGGAAATGTTTGTGCATGAATAACGATACGTCGCGGCTTGATTCTGATGCCCAAATACGCATCCCAAACGAGAGACTCATAAAAGGTGTTTTAGCAACGACGATCGCTGCTAGTGCTTTCACCATACAAATCTTTCTGCCAGCGCTACCCGCTGTGCAGGCAGCCTTTGATGTTACGGCGATACAGGTTCAACTGACAATCAGTTTGCCGCTTCTAGTTACTGCTTTAGCGACGTTGATTTACGGCCCGTTGTCGGATCGCTACGGGCGCCGACCGGTTTTGATTGTCGGCATGGTGTTGTTTTTTGTTGGAACCGTTTTGTGTCTTTTTGCTCCGACCATACTTACCTTAATCCTTGGGCGTTTCATTCAAGCTTTAGGAAGCGCCGCAGGTGTCGTGATTGCACGTGCTGCGGTACGTGATTTGTACGGACGAGAAAGGGCTGCAGCCGTACTGGCGGGTTTGGTCGCTGTGATGATCATCGCTCCGATGATCGCTCCGATGCTGGGTGGTTTCCTGGTCGATGCCGTTGGCTGGCGCGGTAATGTCGCGGCAACAGTCTTGTTTGCTGGAGCGCTATTGGCTCTTGTCGTATTCGGTCTTCCCGAAACGCATTTTGACCGTAGCAACGCTTCATTTGGACTCGGCAGTATGGCAGCGAGTTTTAAAACCCTACTCGCGTCGCCTGCCTACCGGGCGTACACCTTCCAAAGCGCTTTTATGATCGCAATCTTCTACGTTTTTCTAGCTGCGGCCCCATACGCGGTTATGGTTGTCATGGATGTCAGCGCGACTGGCTACGGCCTGTATTTCTTGCTTTCAACAGTTGGGTACTTAAGTGGAACGATACTCGCGAACCGGTACTCGCAGCGTATGGGGATCGATCGCATGGTTCGCATCGGAACCGGCGTCGCTGTCGTGACAACCGGCCTCGTCGTTGTGTTGATGCTGGCCGGGGTTTGGCACCCGCTCGCCGTCTTTATACCAATCACATTGATGGGAACGGCAAACGGAATGGCTTTGCCAAATGCGAGTGCAGGGGCGTTAAGCGTTTACCCGGAACTCGCCGGCGCAGCATCGGGTTTGACGTCATTTATACAACTCGGAGTTTCTGCAGTATTCGCCCAGGTGTCTGGCAGCCTACAAAATGGAACGCCACACCCGTTGGCGCTCTACATGTTTGGAGCGGCTATACTAGCTTGGCTTTCGTTTGAAATGTTCAAACGGGCTGAGGCAAAGGAAGTGCGCAGAGGGTCGCCTTGATGCATCTTTCTAGTGAACAGTTGCGGTTTTGATAGTCTGCCCTGAGTTGGGAGATTGGTCAGAACTATGAGTGGGTGCCGGAATCGTTTGTGCGAGTTGCCTGCTGCTTTTGAACGCTTTCCACCAATGGCGCATAGATACCGCAATGGGTTGTGCCATCTCTTGGCGAAAGACGATGTCCTTTGTTAAATCCTTTGTAGCTTCCATTGTCGTCAACTGTAGCAGCTCGTTTATGCGCTTCATCGCAATGTCATGCTCTTTCTTTGTATCATCAGCCTCTACCGACCGGACACGCCGCATGATGTCAAAAACTAGATCTGACACCAGCTGATCCGAGCGGCCAGCCAGTTTGTCGATCATTTCATTTATATCGGCCAGCAGGTCTTCAGCGATTTCTGTCTGATAGAGAGAGCGGATCTTGGACGCTTCCAAACCCACGATTGCCGCGTAGTAGTAGTGACGAACAGGGTGAACTTCCAGCAATTTGCGTTTTTCTTCGAAATCCATCGGACTGTCTTCGAGGAAATCCGATAAGCGTTTTTCCCAGACTGGGTAAGTTTTCTCGACGACTTCAATGACATCGTAAAGAAACCGCTTCGCAGCCTCTTTTGTTGCAACAGTGTGTTTTGCCGAAATATTCATCTTGGTCACCACATGTTGTACGTTCTCTGTACTGCAGTAACGTTTTGTGGACCATTCGGGTTGCGGTGTACGCTTCTTAGGTGCATCCCGGCTTCCGCATAACAGCGGTGCCATCGTGACTTACCCACACTCAGCCAGCATAGCTTTGCCGCAGTTTCCCCCGCAAAATGTCAATCGCAAGTCTAATTATGAAACCATTTGGTCGCAGGCGCGTTATTTAGCGGACAATTGATAATTGATTTAGTGTCGAAACTATAGTCCTTTGCCGCCTTAAGTCTTTTTTTAGGGCTGTAGGCGAGCATTTGACGGTACGAGGGAACCCGCTGGGCTTGCATTCAGGTCTGCAGGGAAAGGGATTATGGCCGATAAGCCAACACAGTCACCGACGGAGCAAGAACGCCGCGGGTCGCCTGAGTTTCGTCAGCGCGCGCAGCAGGCTTACGATGTATTGCGGAAGATGATTGCTGATCACGGTGGATCAGATATTGCTGAAGACCTAGGCGATAAGCCTATGGTCGAAGATGTCATGCGGACTAAGCCCGAGATGATCGGTGCATTGCTCGGTTCGGTGTGGCAACTAAGAAGCAAAGAGCAGCTAACGCCCTATTTTGGTTCGGTGGAGAACGTGGGAGCGATCGTTGAGAGCTCAGATGAGCCTATATCCCCTTGTATGCGTACCTACGACAATACGGTTCAGTCTCACCTTTTCGGTGCGGCCCGTCTTTTTATCATGCGTAAAGAAAACGAATGGGTGAAAGCCAAGATCGATGATCCGAATGGCCTGGCCAAGGACGCGACGGGTGGTTTTTCCAATTTTTTGCGTCGAATTGTAGGAATGAAGATCAAGGTCAACGTCGCCGCTGTCCGCGCGACGTACCCCGGACTAGGGCTCTATGACCTCATCAAGCCTTATCTATTACACGTCGATCAGTTTAAGTACGTGCCCGACTATGCGGAATTGAGCACCAAAAGTGCGGCCGTAATCGGTGAAATTTTCGAAGATTTGCGCTCCTCATCAGCCCTTAAAGCGGCCTGCCGGCTTAGTCCGGATGGGCTGACGAATGCGAAAGGATGCGCGCACGCTTATGCTGAGTCAGAGGTCTTCGCTGAAGCGATGGAGGCCGATCAGGACGCAGTCCGCAAGCGTAAAATCGATACGTTGCGTCGCGACAAGGCGCTGACCGAGAAAATAAAACAGCGCACTGCAACGGTCTTCGCAGACATTCTCAACAATCACTTTGAATGCATCGCCTTTGTCGAACGTCATAAAGCCGGTGCGGAAGCAGTTGTCCGCGCGCTGGCACCGTTATATCAGGACGACACTTGGATAGTGTTGGCTGAAGAAGGTGCTGTTGAGAACGTTATTAATTGTCCAGCAAATGTCACAAAAGAGTTAGGCCGTGATGCGCGTTACGTTGACGTTCTAGTCTCCAAGTATATCAATCAGATGAATTATCCAGATATTGGACGAGATTTAATCAAGTTGCTGCAAGAAGAGCTATCGGAAGAGGACTATCACCGAGCACTGCAAGATGAGGCGGCTGTAAAAGTGTGGGAGACAGTACCGGGCTTGTTCAACAATGAATTTAAGTATCAGCATGATGCCAAGACCAGGGACAAAGAGATTAAGAACTTCGAAGACCTCAAGACGGAGGTGGCGCCAGTTATTCAGGATATAAAGATTGCTCTGGGGCTTGCGGCCCAGGAAGAAACCTCCGAGGTCTAGGGTTTCGGGGCCCTGCGATCAGCCAATTGCGCTAACGGCCCCACGCCGCTACCGTGTACCAAATCACTTTTGAAGGGGCGCCGAAGGTCCAATGGGCAATTCCGACCGAGCACATCCAGACGCAATATTCGTCCGTTTTACCGGCGCCAAAGGCTTCGGCTTCACATACATCGATGAAGAGGCGTTCGCAGCCTCTGCCGACCACTTTTTAGCGATCGCATTGGCCCGTGAAGAAGACGATACACCTGAAATTCGGCATCAAGCCTGCCATGACCAGCTATGGCGGGTGTTTGCTGACCCAATGGGTGAGCAATACACGTGGCATAATGTTCGGTGGATTGCGGCTGCTGCTGTGCGAGACAAGTATGGCTATACCGGTCCTATACCGCGGGTTGTTGTCGTGGAAAATGCTGAGGACGATGCCGGCATTGTTATCCGCGCCGGAGATGAGTTTTTAGATCATCCCGGTTGGCCTCGCGCGCTCGTTGTTGGTCACCCTGCAATTGGCGGTGGTCCGGCCACGTACTTTAGCTCGCGCGAAAGCTTTGAAGTTACCGCGAAGCGACCGATGTCGGACGACTTATGGTTGCCGCAGATCGTAGACCGGCTCTACGAGGTCACGCCGTCAGTCGTGATGGGCATGCCCAAATCCGACAAAGAGGGCAAAATGCAGGTTCAGTGTCGGGCTCTGGCTTTTGGCACCAAAGCGAGCCTTAAAGAGCGCGCCGCGACGGATTAGGGCCTGTATTCAGCTCAATCGTCCTGCTGCTCTAACCCAACAAGCGCCTCGATATCGCGATCTGCGAGATTGGCAGCTAAGATTAGCCGCACGATTCTGACATCGACTGTTGCCGCGTCTTCTTCTGCTGACACGTCGTCGGCCTCCAGAGCGGCCTCCAGGCGTTCGGTCATGGTCTTTATGCCCTTAGAACCAAGGGGGCGGGCCCCGAGTTCCGGTCCGAGCATGAGAAACCCCGAGAACGTCGCAGAATCTATGAGAATTGGATCAAGGGTTTCCTTACGGTCTCCGAATTCCTGGGCCCATTGAAAAAGTAGCTGCCGGACGCCGCCGTCAATGCGACGGATATCAATGTCCAAGGCGATCCATTCGCGATCTAGGACCTGAAAAGCCCATTTCCGCTTGCTTCCGAAGCCAAGGATATCGAGACTAAGGGCCATGACAGATGATCCTAAAAATGAAATCCCTGAACTACCCGGCCTTGAGGAGTGCGGCAAGTGCGGCGCTAGCTTTCGCTGGGAACCCAGCAATCCAGCCGTAAAGGCATCGCCACTGGTCGCACGTGTTGTAAAGCCCAGTGACACTTGTGATTGCGGCTATGGGAAAAGCAGCTAAGCCCTAAGACAGACCGACGCGGTCTTTATCCAGGGATACGGCCTTGATGAGGGCGTAAACCGGCATGTCGGCTCCCAAACTTAGTCTCTCGGCAGCCAGTCGTGTGACTTGCGCCCAAAGGTGAACCGGGCGTTTGGTTGATCCAATATTCACTTGAACGTCTATGACGGGTCGCCCAGACGATTCAGGTATCGCATTAATTTTACCCTCTAAAATATTGAGAACGCTTAAGTTTTCGGGTCGTTCCAGGGCCAAGGCTACGTCTTGCGGCCGGACTTGCACCCGAACGTGTGCGCCGGGCGGCAGATCGAGCTTGGTTACCAATAGGTTCTGTCCGGCCGCAGCCAGCCTGGTAAGTCCGTGGGCAGGAACTTGCTCAGTCACTGTGGCGGCAAGGACTGTGCCCGTATCTCCGTCATCAGCGAGGGGCGAGAGGTCCATGGTGCCGGTAATGTCTTCGACGGTCCCAAAGGCCTTGATTTGGCCCTCATCAAGAACCGCCAGCCACGTCGCAAGCCGGCGAATCTCTGCCAAGCTATGAGACACATAGAGAATCGGGAGATCGAGGCTATGCCGGAGCCCTTCCAAGTACGGGAGGATTTCGGCTTTGCGGTCGGCGTCTAGTGCGGCCAGGGGTTCGTCCAAGAGCAAAAGGCGTGGATTGGCGAGAAGAGCTCGGCCAATCGCGACACGCTGGCTCTCTCCGCCCGAAAGGTGATGGATCGGTCGATCGAGCAATGCGCTGAGGTCGAGAAGACTAACCACAGCGTCAAAGGACAGGGCCTGATTGTCCGACGGTGGGTTAAAACGTCGCCCAAACGTTAGATTGTTTTTGACGTTCAGATGGGGAAAGAGGCGGGTATCCTGAAAGACATAACCGATCCGTCTTTGTTCTGGCGGCACCCAAGCGCCGTGCTGCGTGTCGCAAAGGACCGTGTCGCCAACTTGTACTTTTACGAAGTCGGGACGGAGCAGTCCTGCAACAATCTTAAGCATTGTCGTTTTACCGGAGCCGGATCGCCCGAATATTGCTGTCACACCCTTGTCGGGCGTGTTCAAGCTGGCATCCAGTCGGAATACGTTGGTGCCATCTAGAAAGCGATGTCCTGCTTCAACGGTGAGCACGGTCAGCCCCCGCGCAGCCGGAAATTTGATCGTCGGGACAGCCATTCTGAGGCGAGTAAGGCGGCTAGGGCGAGAACTAACGAGAGCACCACCAATCGCATGGCTATGGGGTCGCCGCCCGGTGTCTGGGTCGCGGTATAGAGGGCCAAGGGCAGGGTTTGTGTTTCCCCCGGAATATTGGCGGCGAAGGTGATCGTAGCGCCAAATTCACCCAGAGCGCGGGCGAAGAAGAGAAGGGCTCCGGTGATGATACCAGGCATGACGATGGGCAAAGTGACCGCGAAGAACGCTTGGCGCCGGTCAGCGCCCAAGGTTATCGCCGCTTCCTCGAGCCGAGGATCAACGCCTTCCAAAGCCTGGCGGATCGGCCTTACAAACAGAGGAAAAGCGACAACCGAAGCTGCTATCGCTGCGCCCTGCCACGTAAACACGAGCCCGATGTCAAACCAGTCGTTCAGCCAGGCCCCAACAATGCCCTGGCGGCCAAGAAGAACCAGGAGCAGGTAGCCAATCACAACTGGCGGTACGACCAGCGGGATATGGATTACGGCATTAAGCAGGGCTTTGCCGCGAAACTCTTTCCGGGCGAGGAGCCATGCCGTTCCCAACGCTACGGGAAAGGACCAGGTGACGCTCCACAGCGATATCGTAAGGCTGATCTGGAGAGCGTCTAACTCGAGGGATGAAAATCCGAGCATTCGACTATTCCGCTGCCATCGCATCGGACATAGCTGCGAACGCTTGATCGAGATCAGCAATGAGGTCTGCTGGATCCTCAAGGCCGACATGGAGCCGGACTGTCGGTCCGGGAGCATTCCACCCCGAGACTGGTCGTTTAATTGAGTCTTTGGAATTGGTTACAACAAGGCTCTCGTAACCTCCCCAACTCACACCCCGTAAGAATACGTTGAGTGAATTGGCAAATCTGTCTGCGGCGTCTTGGCTAATCGAATCTTTGAAGATGAAACCGAATAACCCGTTCATGCCGCTAAAGTCTCTTCTCCAGATTGCGTGACCTGGATCGGATGGCAATCCTGGGCACATCATCCGCTCAATTTCGGGCCGCTCTTGCAACCATTCAGCAACAACCCGAGCGTTCTCCTCGTGGCGCTTAAGGCGAACGCTTAATGTTCTTAGACCTCTAAGAGCAAGATAGGCATCGTCAGGACTTAAACCGTAGCCAAAAAGAAGGGCGGTCCACTTCAGTCTGATATACAAATCATCGTCGTTGAGACTTAACGTTCCGACCGCAACGTCCGAGTGACCGCCAATATACTTAGTTCCCGAATGAATTGAGATGTCGATACCGAGTGCGGGTGCATCAATCAGCAGCGGTGTTGCCCACGTATTGTCGGCCAGCACCAGGATTTCGTGTTCCTTAGCCACGTTTGAAATTGCGGGAATGTCCGTCATGTCGAAAGTGAGGGAACCCGGACTTTCGACAATGATCATTTTGGTGTTGGGTCGAATCTGATTGGCAATACCGGCGCCGACGGAGGCATCAAACAATTCTGCTTCTAGGCCCCAGGCCGCTAGACGGTCGCAGCAAACCAGGCGGATCGGTCCGTAAACATTGTCGGCGACGAGAACGTGGTCGCCGCTTGCACACAGGCCGAGGACTGAAATCAGTATCCCCGATAAGCCGCTCGGCAGGGCGAGACAGTGCTTATAGCCTTCCAGGTCGGCGATTGCCTCTTGCAAAGCCCAGTGCGTTGGAGTGCCAGCGCGGCCATAGGCTAGCGTTTCCGGCGGATGCTTGGACCGTTGCCGCAGTTCTTCCATGTCAGCGGAGACGACAGTCGAGACCCTGTATACCGGCGGATTTACGGCGCCATCAAATTGCTCGGGGTGAGAGCCACCGTGAACGAGCCGTGTGTCTTGATGTTTTTTGCCGCCGTCGGCCGCCATTGCGTGATCCCCCAACACTTCTGCGGCGCATTGTGGCCCCTGAGGGGCTAAAACAAAAGCGAGATCAGTTATGCCGCGTTGGCGTCTGGACCCAACTTCTGCAGTGCCGCAAGAGGGTTAGCCTCAATGTCGGTGGCTAGGGTGGCGTTCCATTTGTTGAGAAAACCAAACAGCGCAATGATGCTCACGATTTCGCAAATCTGATTGTCATCAAAATACTTCTTCAACTCGTCGAAGTCGGCATCTGTGCACTCGACCGGGGCATGCCCAGCCCCTTGAGCCACCCGCATGGCCGCGCGCTCGGCATCTGAAAACAGGGGGCTCGTTTCATATTCCCAAATTGCTTTGATTTTTTCCGCGTCGATGCCCGCCATGTCGGCACCATGGACCGTGTGAGACTGACAATAGGTGCAGCCTGCTGCAGAACTCGTGACGATGGACACCAGGCGCTTTATTTCGTTGGTTACGAGTCCGTCTTTGCCGTAGATGGCCCAGGTCATGGCACTAAGCCCCTCCATCAGTCCTGGAACCCGGGCGAGGGTGAGGCCATCATTTGCGCGAAACCCCATTCGTTCTTCGCCAGTCTTCATGCGCTCTTGGAATTCTGCTGGCAGGGACTCAAGCGGGAGTGGATCGATGCGGGGCATGACGTGGTCCTTGTGTTAAGCGGTTAGTCTGCGGCGCCAGTGGCAATCGGCGTTTCGGGATCGCCGCCCCAGTCTACCCAGGAGCCGTCGTAAATTGCGACATCATCTTTGCCGAGCAGATAGGCACTAAGGGCGACGGTGCAAGCGGTTACGCCTGATCCGCAGGTGGTTGCGATCGGAGCCACAAGATCAACACCGGCGGCGTCGAACTGCGCTTTGAGGTCATCAGCTGATTTGAATGTTTTGGAGGCACTATCGAATAAGCCGCCGAAGGGGACATTGCGACTTCCGGGGATATGCCCAGAGCGCAGACCGGCTTTGGGTTCGGGATCTGTGCCAGCGAAGCGCCCTGCCGAGCGGGCGTCAACTACCTGATAGGCCGCGGCATCAATGTTGCTCTTGATGTCGTTTTTGCTGCGCACGAGCGTTAGTGCTTCTGCAGATGGAGCAAACATTTTTGCGGTGATCTGCGGTTGGTCTGTCGATAGGGTTCTGTTTTCCGCTGTCCATTTCGTTAGACCACCGTCGAGAACAGCTATTTTGTCGTGGCCATACGCGCGAAACATCCACCACACTCGGGCCGCAGCACATCCGCCGCCCATCGCATCGTAGGCGATAACCTGAGTGTTGTTGCTGATACCAAGCGCGCCGACTTTCTCACCAAAGACAGCGGCGGACGGAACGGTGTGATCTTGCGCTGCATCCGGGTCTGCAATGTCGTTTATGTCAAAAAACACAGCGCCTGTTATGTGACCCGCCGCGTATTGTTCTTTTGCAGGGGCGGTGCCGCCAGGAACAAAAAAGAGGCGTCGACGATAACAAGATCGTCATCATTAAGGTGGTCGGCAAGCCACTCTGTCGAAACCAGTGCGTGAGGGTTCACGTAATCCATTGGAGTATCCGTATCGAACGTATGAGCTAGGCCATCCAGGGTGGAATAGGCAGGTCTTTTGAGTGAAGAAATTCAGGATTGTAAATCTTACTCTGATAGCGGCTGCCATGGTCACACAAAATTGTGACAACGTTTGCGCCCGGGCCAAGTTTTTTTCCAACACGTATAGCCGACGCCACATTGATGCCCGTCGAACCGCCCATTACTAGGCCGTCGTGCAAGACCATGTTGTAGATGGCGTCGAGGGCTTCCGGGTCAAGGATTCGCTCTGCATCGTCGAGAGGCGCGTCCTTCATGTTGAGGGTCACACGGCCTTGGCCGATTCCTTCGGTGATGGAACCGCCATCAGTGGTCAGTTCGCCGGTCTTGATGAAATCGTGGACGACGGATCCGCCTGGGTCAGCGGCAACGGTTAGGACCGACTTAGAGCGTTCTTTCAACGCGATCGATATTCCTGCCAACGTGCCACCGGTTCCTACGGCTGTTGTAAAGGCGTCAATCTTGCCGTCGAGGGCGTCCCAAATTTCAGGACCGGTCGTTTGAATATGGCCGTCTCTGTTGGCCGTGTTGTCGAACTGATTGCAAAAGTATCCACCGACCTCGTCCGCGAGGCGCTGTGCCACATGGACGTAGTTATTTGGATCCTTATAGGGAACGGCGGGTACCTCGCGCAGTTCGGCACCGCAAGCACGTACTGTGTCCTTTTTTTCTTGAGCCTGGGTATCGGGCATGACGATGATCGACTTGTAGCCGAGAGCATTGCCGACAAGGGCGACGCCTATACCCGTGTTGCCGCCGGTGGCCTCGATTAGTGTGCCACCTGGCTTTATGAGGCCGCGTTTTTCAGCGTCCTGGATCATATACAAGGCAGCGCGGTCTTTGACCGATCCACCTGGGTTCATGAATTCAGCCTTGCCGAATATATTAGCGCCAGAAACTTCAGAGGCCCACTTCAAGCGGATAAGAGGGGTATTTCCGACAGCGGCGATAAAATCTCCGTGTACTGGGGTCTTCATAGTTTTGTCCTAGTTCGAGCGATGTTAGGACCCACCATATGATCTCGCTGCGAGCCGTCCAAGAGCTTGCGGACATGTTAGTCTTCACATTACCGACACAAGAGAAGGATCGTTCGTTATGTCAGAGAGCCGCAAAATAGAATTCCCTGGCCACTCAGGTGAAACACTGGCCGCACGTCTGGACCTACCGGATGGAATTCCGAAAGCTTTCGCGCTGTTTGCTCACTGTTTTACATGTTCGAAAGACATCTTCGCCGCTTCCCGTATCGCCGCTGAATTGAGTTCGGAAGGGATCGCAGTTTTGCGCTTCGACTTCACAGGTCTCGGCGCGTCTGAAGGAGAGTTCGCGAACACTAATTTTTCGTCGAACGTTCAGGATCTACTGCAAGCGGTCGCTTATCTAGAAAAAGACCATGAAACACCGGCGATCCTCATCGGGCATTCGCTCGGTGGTGCAGCAGTGTTGGCTGCAGCGCCTCATGTTGAGGGGGCCAAAGCTGTCGTGACGATTGGGGCACCTTCCGATGCCGAACACGTGGCGCATAATTTCGGAGCCAAGCTCGACGAGATCGCCAAGGACGGCGAGGCGGACGTGGAGCTTGCCGGGCGAACGTTCAAAATTAAAAAACAGTTTCTTGATGATATTGCCGGTCAGAATGTTCTCGACGCCGTCAAAGGCATGAAGAAGGCGCTACTGGTGTGTCATGCGCCGATGGAC
>WLXB01000107.1 GCA_012103295.1 Alphaproteobacteria bacterium
AGCTTAGCCCCCCAACGAGCAGGCTCATCGCTGTCTTAATCCAAATATACATTTCGATGTTGCGACCGATCGCAGAAAGGGTCGACTTGATCGCTAATTCTCGCTCAGCCGTCGAGGCGAAGGCTTTGATTTTAAGGTCGATCGTGCGGCTCTCCAAAAGCAAGAAGGCCACATAGAGGAATATCTGGAAGGTATTGCTGGCGATGCTCTGCAGGGCACCTACGAGCCGCAATACGGCAGACTGAAAGTCTATCCGCTCATTTAGGTCCGCTATGGTCACTGAAGTGCCGAACCATAGTTCTAATCTTGATCTCAGGTCCAAGAACAGCTCTTGAAGCTTCTCTTGATAGGCGGGAGCAGCTTCGACGATTGCATTAACGTTGCCAGCAACGAGTTGAACCAGGACCGCAATGAATATGATCAAGATGAAAATTGACCCAGCCAGCGCCAGTCCGCTCGGTAGGGTTCGGCCACCAACGGTTATTTTTTCTAGGCCGTGCGCTAGCGCTTTCAAGAGGTAGGTAATAAAGATCGCCAGAACCAAGGGCACAAGAATGCTTTGGCCGACGACTAACAGGTATAGCGTAAGTGCTGCTAAGCCAATTGCTGCGGCAAAAGTAACGGTGTCTGGGGGGCGAGATTGAGGCGTGTGTTGGGTGTCTTGTTCCGACATGGTGGCTAGGCCTCCAGCGACGCGCTGCTGTTAAAGGAAGAAGCGATAACTCGCTTGTATCGTGGTTTCCCTAGCCCGGACAGGTAGGTTGAGGAACTCCCGCTCAGGACGCTTGGAATCCACATGAAGAACTTCCAGGGTCAAACGCTGTTTTCTAAAAGGCCGCAAAACATAAGCGGCCGTCCACGCGTTGCCATTCTCCTGATTTAGGTCATCTCCGGTGAGATCATCATCCGCGACCTCAAAGTGGTCATATCGAAATGAGAATCGGTGCTTGCCAACCCTTTTGCTCAACAGCGTAAAGATTGACCAATAGTCGTTATTCACTTTTGACCCTAATAGGGGTCGTGTTCCCATTGACGTGTTCCCGATCATCATTTGGCTGATGAGTTCGACGCCGCCCGGCAATTCATTCTCGTATCCGGCGCTTACGAAATAGGTGTCCCAGGCATATTGAAATCCGTCAAATGCTCGATCAAAGGACTGGTTGTCGTAATAGAGGACACTAAGCCGGCCAAGAGCGTAGTGATCCACCGTAATGCCAGCGTAACCACCGATGCGGGTGTCAATTTGATGAAAAGGTTCCACCCAAGGGGCTTGGCGTTCAATCTCTCCGCCAGGTTCAATGGTGCGGATCGGCGCAAGTGGCAGCTGTTCAAATAACCCAGCCTCTCTATCGTGTAGAGCCCAGCCACGCCACGCCAACAGCGTGCCGGCGGGGTCATTCGCCGTGAACGCCGAGCCGGTGAGGGATAGATCAAAGTCTTCGAATTCCCGGGATACGGTGAATTCGGCACCCAGTGTTTTTAGTTCTTCACCAACCCAGGAATTTATCGCGGAAGACGTGATGGTGTACGGGCTTGTCCACGCGATTCCTTTGTTCTCTAGCGAGATCGGCGGAAAGAAAGCACCAATCCGTGCCTCATATCGGAAATCAGACTTGGGCACCGGTTTGTATCGAAGAAACGCCTCTATGACGTCCACAGGTTGATGCTGTTGACTGTCGGCCTTCACATGGATCACGCCTGACCAGTCCCAGCTGAACTTAGGTAGGAAAATGAGGGAGGCCTCTGCAATTCTGCCGACGACCCGATTGTCGCCGGAGGCGTCTCCACCCCACCGTGTCTTGCCGAGGCCTCTTTCTTCCCAACTTACGGTGTTGTCTGTCAGGATCAATCGAGCGTCGACGAGCCCGCGCACATCGATAGTTGGCATGCTGTCCTGAGCTTGAACTGTTGAGCTTAGGGCGCCAACAAGGAGAACCGTGGAAAGAAGGGGTCTCATGTCAGGAGTCCGGATTGTCTTTCGTGGCGTCAGATTGGCGGTCTGGCGACCAACGTGAGTCTCGATAGAATGTTTCAATATCGGTCGCCGGGACGGGTTTGCTGATGAAATAGCCTTGGCCAGTTTCGCAGCCATATTTGTTTAGAATATTCAGTGAGGCCTCGTCTTCAACACCTTCGGCGGTGACCTTTAGTCCGAGGTTGTGTCCCAGATCTATTGTCGATCGCACCAATATTTCATCTTCGTTGTTGCTTGCTAGGTTCAATACGAAGGATTTATCGATCTTAATTTCCTGAACTGGCAGTGCTTTGAGGTAAGCCATGGAAGAGTAGCCGGTGCCGTAGTCGTCGATAGACAGTGTGTGCCCCATTTTGTTCAAGGCCGTCAGAACGGCCATGGCGTTGTCCTTGTCTTCCATGATTGCGCTTTCGGTAATCTCCAGCACTATATTTTTTGCGGCTACGCCGTGGGCTTCCAAAAGGCGGCCTATCTGTTCTGGCAGGCGACGGTTGGTTAAATCGCGTGCGGATAGGTTGATCGCTACAATAAGATCAATGCCGGCATCTTTCCACGTTTTGGATTGCGAAATTGCGGTTTCAAGAGCCCATTCAGTGAGCTTCTGGATGTTGCCCGTTTGCTCGGCGAGAGGGATGAAATCGTCGGGCGGCATAAATCCGCGTTCAGGATGAATCCATCTGACGAGTGCTTCAACGTGCGTTATTTTTTGGGCCGCAATGTCGACCTTGGGCTGGTAATAGAATTGGAACTCACCCCGATCCAGACCTTTTCTCAATTCGCCCATCATAGTTAGGCGCTCAGGCGTATGGGGGTCGGCCTCAGGGTCGTAAGTAGCAAACAGGCGCGATGAGGCCTTCGCTTCGTAGATAGCTGTATCAGCGCGTTGCAGAAGCGTTTTGGCGTCACTGCCGTGATCCGGGTGGCAGGCTTCGCCAATAGCCGCCGTTACGTCTAGTTGGATACCAGCGATCGGCACTGGGTCCTCAAATGACTTTAGAATACGGCCGACAATGGGCTTAACGTCATCAGCTGCGGCGCCGGGCATCAAAATACTAAACATGGTGCTTGAATGGCGGGCCACCATGTCACCCTGTTTGACCATGGATGCGAGCCGCTCACCAATAACGCGAATCAAATCTTCGCCTGTTTCATGACCCAGTGTGTAGTTGATTTCAGATACCCGCCCAATTTCGATCAATAGAACAGTAAGGGGATCGCTCGCATCTTTTGTGATGAACTCCCCAAGGCTTCGCTCAAACAGCGTTCTATTAGGGAGCGCGGTAGCGGCATCGTGCAGGGACTGGTGCTCAATCCGCGCTTCGCGCTCAGCGATCCCGTCCATCATCTGATTAAAGGTCTCACCCAGACGCCCGATTTCGTCGCCTTGGTTGACCTCAACCTTGTCAGTGTATGTGCCCGTTTGAATGCGCCGCGCTGCTAAATCGAGAACCTGGATAGGTTTGGCAACACCCCGAGCAATCGCGACAGATCCAAGCAGTGAAACGGCCAGAGCTGTGGCTGCCAGAGCTGCTAAAACGACAAACAAGGGCTGATACGGCACCAACGCCAAATCGAGGGAATACTGTAGAACCGCGTTGACACTGACACTCTCTTCTGGCGTTTGAAGCGGTTCTACCAATGTCACGTAGTCGCCACCATCGAGTACCAGGGTTTCTGGGTCTCCGCCCAACATTGTTCCCTTTGTAGCCAAAGCGCCTGGTAAATCACTCTGTGCTTGTGTCGGTAAAGTCGACACAGCCACAGTCCATCCGTCTTCGTAGCGACCCGTTGCGAAAGTGACATCAATAGGGAGCGTCGACTCGTTGCGGA
The DNA here is from genome assembly GCA_012103295.1 of Alphaproteobacteria bacterium. Classification (GTDB taxonomy): domain Bacteria; phylum Pseudomonadota; class Alphaproteobacteria; order Rhodospirillales; family Rhodospirillaceae; genus WLXB01. Next base: position 3,806 of record WLXB01000107.1, read on the forward strand.
ATTCATCTGCGAATTCTCTGTCGATTTCAACGCCGATCGCGATCCAAGCGATGGGCACCGGCGCTAACACAGGGACGACGACGAATTCATATATAACGCCGTCTAGAACGGTAAAAGATTCGGCTCGGTCTTCTTCCTCGGCCCTATCGATCAGATCGTAGAACGGGAAATCAGTGACAGCACCGTCTGGATTGCCTGTGTCCGCTGTCGTCTCGTAATCAAGATTGACTAAAATTACGCGGTCCGCCGAAATTCTGGCACCGAGATTGTCGAGGGCGGAAAGAATTGTCGGTTTATCGTTCGTTGCGACGGCTGTGCGAAAGCCAAAATCAGACGCAAGAATTTGTGCGCCCTCAGCAAGAGCGTTGACCGTCGCTTGGATGCGGCTGGCAAAAATTCTATTGGCGGCGACCAGTTGGTCACGGCTTTGGTCAAAGATATTCTGCACAATGGCTTCGCGGACAGTAAAGAATGCTGCGCCTTGCAGCAGCAGGAACAATGCCGTGAAGAAAACGGTGAGCTTGGTTTGAAAACTACTAAACACCTTAGTAAACGCCTTCTTCGAAGTCGGACCCTGATTGTTTTCTGCGGTCCCGTTTCAGACCGATCTCAATTGTCGCGTTCTGTGTGTTTGTCACGCTCTGAGCTGTTCGTCGCGTCGGCCCCCGCAACCGCGGGTGCCATACCTGAGCCTCGTAACTGGATCCATCCTCTAGGCCTGCAATGGCAGCCGCACCATTTTCATCTGTCGTGCTAAAAAGATTTGTATCAACCACGTATATATAGCCGAGCATGTCGTCATGGATGTTACAGCCGAGGGCAATTTCGCCAGCTTGCTCAAAGGTTACTTCTTGCACTTCATCGCCACCATATAGCTTTAACTCAAAACGTTTCGCTGGTGAGAAGGAGTAAACATGATGACGAAACGGGTCCTCATTCGGAAACTCAATGCTTGTTCCCACCGACACGGCGAGCACATCCGGATTGAACGATTGATTGCGCTGCACCATCTTTACTGTTGGACCCGGCTCAGTTGGCGGGCCACCGATTAGAAAAACGACCGCGTCAGATACAGGGTTTCCGTCCTTATCCACGACGGTGACGGTTAGATCAGCGGCAGTGGCTAGGCCTATGGGTGTGGCCAGAGCAAGAATCCAAGCTATCGCTATAGATCCGAACAAGCTCCGTTCCGCCCTATAACTCGCACTATGGCGTAACATTCTTAACCGCCTCCAGGCAGAGTAAAATCTATTCGTAAACGACATTATCGCCTGTGTAACAGACGACTTCCAGGACAATTGCGATTTTAGGCTAGCGTGTCAGGGGGCAGCTTTTCTGCGGTATCGACCATTGTCATAGACTGCAAGATTGTCTACCTACGGCCACTATGACACGTAATTTTTTATTCCTACCCATAATTTGCCTCAGTTTGGCGGCGACCGAAAGTCGATCCCAATCCGTTGACGAGATACTCGTAACCGCAACGCGCTTGCCGGACTCACTGTCCTCTGGTGTGTATAGCGCGCAAGAATTGACCGCTACTGACCTTAATGGCCCATCTCTCGGTCTTGATGCTGCGCTGCGCAGCGTTCCCGGTTTTGGTTTGTTCCGACGCCAGGCATCACGCGCTGCGCATCCAACGACACAAGGTATTAGTTTGCGTGGTCTCGGTCCAAATGGAGCGGGCCGCACACTTGTGCTTCTTGATGGTGTTCCACTTAATGACCCGTTTGGCGGGTGGGTTGAGTGGGTTCATTTGCCTCCGGCGACGATCCAAAGTGCGACGGTTGTCCGTGGTGGTGGCGCCGGTACGTGGGGAAATTCTGCTCTGGCCGGTGTGGTGCGCTTGGACAGCCGCTTACTGTCGGCCGACAACCTCAGAGCAGAATTGCGTTATGGCTCGAAGAATAGCGTTGCCGGAAGTGCGATGTTAAAAGCGGACACGGCGCGCGGCAGTATCTCTGGTACAGCTCATTTTTCAGACTCTGATGGCTACTTTCTTGTTGGACCAGATCAACGAGGGGCAGCAGATCGTCCTGCAGCACGCCACAACGAAGGCTTACGTCTCAGCTGGCGCACCGAGGTGGACTCTGGAACCGTGTGGTCAATCTCCGCCGATGTTGCCTCCGATACGTTTGTTAATGGGTCCTCGGAGGCTGGTGCGCAAACAGATACGTATGGTTTTTCTCTTAGTGCGTTTAACGCGGGGAATGGCACGGGTCCTGCATGGGAAACGCATTTCTATGCGCGTAGAAAAGACTTTGAGAGTGTTTTTGCCGCTTTCGACGACACGAGGTCATCTGTACGGCCCGTATTAAACCAATTCGACGTTCCCGTAACCGGGGTCGGTGCAAACGTTCTGTTGCGCTGGTTAGACGTCAACGATTGGACCATTGAAGGCGGTGCCGATATTCGATTTTCTGACGGTGAAACGAACGAAACTTTTCGAAACCTCGGCGCTGGATTCACTCGTCAACGCACCGCTGGTGGCGAACAACTCGTCGCAGGGTCTTTTATTGAGGGGCATCGGCAGGTCACAGGTCGCACGCTAATCACCGTTGGCGCGCGAGCGGATTACTGGAGTCAGACAAACGGCATCCGTCGTGAGATCGATCTGGCCGACGACAGCGTGCTTGTTGATCGGAATTTTGCTGGCCGAGACGGCATATCCGTCAACGGTCGAGCAGGTCTTCGCACACAGATATCTGAAACGGTGGACATACGGTCTACAGTTTACTCAGGATTCCGAGTGCCAACGCTCAATGAACTGTATCGACCGTTCCGGGTCGGCAACGACATAACCGAGGCCAATGAAGCTCTAATCAATGAGCGAATAGTCGGTGCTGAGGTGGCGGTTCTTTGGTCTCGCGATGGCGCCAGCGCCCAAGCAACAGTATTCCGCAACGATTTACTCGATCCGGTACTAAACACCACGATCACGAACACGCCCGGTTTCAACGCAGATTTCGGTGTGTTCATTCCGGGTGGTGGAAGTCTTCGACAACGACGTAACGTTGATCGCGTCGAAACCTGGGGTGTTGAGATTGACGCTTCATTTCAAGTGAGTGATCGTTTTCTGGTGCGCGGCGGCTATCTTTATACAAATCCAGAAATTGCCAGGAGCCGTGTTGCGCCTGAGTTAGAGGGCAATCGTCTTGCGCAGGTTGCGAAGCATCAGGCCACCATTGGTCTGTCGTTCACCCCGACGGAACGACTGCGATTAACGGCTGATGTGCTTCTATCCAGCGATCAGTTTGAAGATGATCTCAATAGCCGGATTCTAAACGGAGCGGCCACCGTCGACCTATACGCCGGATATGATGTGACGGAGTCTATCGAGCTCTATATTGCAGCCGAGAACCTCTTTGACACGCGTGTCGAGGCTGGCCGTAACGCCGCTGGGCTTGTCACCTTGGGTCCTCCGGTGTTCCTATGGGCCGGGCTGCGATTGATGTTCTAAGCGTGCGCTAGCCGCGGGGAGAGGGGTATGACGAACTCGACACCGAAGACGGCGGCAAAGAAAACGACGCCCATAGAATCTTTGGCGGCAAAAATTCCTGCGCGGGCTAGGGGTGGACGATCAAGGAAAGATCCAATCTATACCGCCACAGCTATGCAGTTGGCGACCTATAGCCTGGCGCGGTACCCTGACCGGGAGAGCGCACGTGCACGTATGGGTGCCACATTGGATTACCTCGCAGAGAAGGTGAGGGGCGTCAAAACGTGGATGGGTCCAGCTCTAAAACTCATCGTTCTTCCAGAATATCTCCTAACCTCATTTCCAGAGGGTGAGCCGGTACCACAGTGGGCTGACAAGGCTGCCCTTGATATGGATGGTCCAGAGTACGACCGATTTGGTGAAATTGCCCAGAGCAACGACATCTTCCTTGCCGGCAATGCCTACGAGAAAGATCCGCATTTCCCAGACTATTACTTTCAAACGTCGTTCATTGTTGCACCCTCTGGCGACGTCATACTGAGATACCGTCGCCTAAATTCAATGTTTTCTCCATCGCCTCATGACGTCTGGGACAAGTACCTCGATATCTATGGCCTGGATGCCGTCTTTCCTGTCGTCGATACGGTAATCGGTAGGCTCGCACCAATTGCATCCGAGGAAATTCTTTACCCAGAAGTGGCCCGGTGCTTCGCCATGCGCGGCGCGGAGGTTTTTACCCATTCGTCCAGCGAATTCGCGAGCCCACTACAAACGCGTAAGGATGCCGCCAAGATTTGTCGGGCGGTTGAGAATATCGCTTATGTTGTTTCGGCGAACACCGGGGGCATACGGGACACGGAGATGCCGCCTGACTCATCGAACGGGGGCTCCAGAATTATCGATTTCCGCGGCAAGCTCCTGCGTCTTTCTGGCCCCGGGGATAGCAGCGGCGCCAGCGCGGAAATCGATCTTAGTGCGCTTCGCCGTGAGCGGCGCAAGACGGGCCTCAATAACACGCTGATCAGGCAAAGGTTTGAGGCCTATGCCGCTAGCTATGCCAGCCATACGTTTCAACCTGTGAACAGCCTACTCAAAAAAGATGGGTCGTTGCGCGCACCCCAACGCAAACATTTCATAGATACTCAAAAAGCCGTCATTGCTGGCCTTTCCAAGAAGGGAATTATCTGATGTTGCGAGTGATGGGTCTCTGTCTCGGGCTGCTTCCCTTTGCGGCGTGGCAGGCGCACTCGGACACAATCGATATATCGGATCGGCGTGGTCTCCAGGAAATGGTGGTTAGCGTCAAGTACCTGGATCGGGCTGTCCAGACCTATCAAGCGATTGCGGATTGGGAAGTAGCTTATCGCGGCTTGGCGCCGGTCGATCAGGCCGTTCACTGGGGCTTGCCAAAAGGAACTCCTATTGAGCAGGCCGTATTGCGCGTGCCAGGAACGGAGAAGGGCTACTTACGGCTTGTGAAATTTCTCGGTGTTGACCAAGTACGCATTCGATCGAGCGCGCGTCCATTCGATACCGGTGCAATATTTAACTTTAATACGCTTGTGAAAGATTTGGACGGTACTTTTGAATCAATGCGCGATAACGGCTTCGTCGGTTTCGCTGACCCTACGTACTACACAATCTTCGGCAAAGAGTATGGCGGCGCAATGCTGCGTGGACACGATGGGGTGGTTATTAACTTGCTCCATCGGGTAGATGATCCGTATGCCGATGTGCCTCCCTTTACGCGCTTTAGTCATGTCGTCAACGCCACGCAAATGGTCGACGATTACGAAGAAAGTTTGACGTTTTTTCGAAATAAGCTCGGCTGGCATGTGCGCTGGGAGGCTGCGCCAGAATGGCCTGAGGACGGTGCAAATAACATGGGTCTGCCCAACAGTTTGTTGCTGTCCGGCGCCGTCAAAGAATTGGCGGCCAGTTTTATTTTTGATGCCACTGCAGATGGGGGCAGCATCGAGATATTCAAGTTCGATGGCGTGTCCGGTGCTGATTTCTCGGATCGCGCTCATCCACCTAACCTCGGTGTGCTCATGTACCGTGTGCACGTTCCTAACCTTGATGAATACGTAGCTCGTATTGTCAAAAATGGCGTTGCGATTGAGCGTTCGGAAAAATCGGTCAACGTACCGCCCTACGGAATGACGAAATCTGTGGTTATCAAAGCGCCCAGCGGTGCTTGGATCGAGCTATTCGAGCAAGTCGGTAAGTAACAGAGAACCGTCAGTTTTCGACAGATTGTAAGGATCTTTTACAACTATTTGTTGATCAAGGCCCGCCCGTGCTAAAAAGGGGCAGGACGCAACCGGTCAAGAATTGACCGGCTCTGATCCGGGGAAGGAACTCGGACGATGATCGACATGGATCGCCAAAGGGCGTTTGCCGTGCTTGGTCTGCCGGACGATGCCAGCAGCGACGAAATAGAAGCGCTGGTAAACGATCGGCGGCGAAAGCTTCGTCAAAGAATAGTGTTTGCCTCGACTGCCGAGCAGCGGCAGTCGTCTGAGCGTGCGCTGGTTGAACTAGAAAGCGCGCATGTAGTCGTTACGCTTCCAGCGGATGACTCTGAAAGCAACCTGCCGAACGGTTCCAGAATCATGTTGGCCATGGGCTCTGCCCTTGGTGATCGTTATGTTATACGCCGCCGTATCGGGTACGGCGAAAGCGGGGCTGTTTTCGCTGCGCTTGATTTGACCTGGGGTAAAGAAGTCGCGCTTAAAATCATTCGCCCGGAATTACTACTGGTTCCAGGAACATATGAGCGTCTTGAAACGGCAGTACAGGCCGTTAGCGAACTCGCACATTCTGGTGTGGTGAGTGTCTACGGTGTCTCCAAAATCGAAGGGCATGTCGTCGTTGCCATGGAGCTGTTGCCGCAACAAAATCTCAGAGTTCTTCTTCAGGATGCGCCAACGTTGACGGGCCATGGGCGTCGCAGTGGTCTAACGGTTGGCCATATTATTGATATTGTTCAAGGTCTCTGTACTGCACTTGATTATGCCCGAAGCAAAACCCTGCATCTCAATTTGAAGCCCGACAATGTCATCATTTCTGATGATGGTTTCGTTAAACTGACTGATTTTGGATTGGACTCGATTCTGGGCCCCGCACTGCAGATAACGAGCCCAACCGCCAGAGAGCAGCGTCGCTATCGCGCTCCAGAGCAGGCACGTCAGTCAGAAACAGGGTCGCAGGGACGGACTCCCATCGACGAACGGGCGGATCAGTTCTCGGTCGCCGCGATAACTCACTATTTGTTGCTTGCTGCGGCCCCTTATCCCGACCCGTCTCCAGTAGCGTTGCGCCAAATGGGCTTGGCGAAGCCAATGGCGGACGCGCTCTCCAGAGCATTGTCGTCTGACCCACGTGAGGTTTCGCATCAGTAAAAGAATTCTCCACAGCATTCGCCAAGGCATCACAGAGACGGATCGCTCGCCAGGCAATCGTGAGCACGGTTGGGGCGGTGGCCATGGGCGCGCTTCTTTTGGTCGGCACGTCCGTCGTAACTGGCGGCGATAATCCGTTGTCAGGTTTTATTTTTTCCACAATTAAATCTATTCCGGGTTTTGATACTGCGCCGCCCCTAAACAATGAGGCAGTGGCTTTGCAGGACAAGGTGTTGGCCCTCGCGACTGAGCTAAAGGACGTCCAGAACAGATTACGCCGCGCTGTTATTGAGGGTCGAATTGAGGTGCGGTCAAAAGCGCAATCGATTGATCTTGCTGAGACGGAAACTCAGCTTGCGGATGCAGAGCGAGAGTACGCATCTGCTGATTTGGCTTATCGTCGTTTGTCTGCCCTGCGCGATGTTGCCAATCTAGATATATTCAATAATCCCGAAACACTGAATGCGATAAACCTTCTAGGCCTTGCCCACGATCACATTGACCAAGGACAGCCTCAATCGGCCCGCGCTGTCCTGGTTCAGGCTGAAACCGTTCTGTTAGATAAACTTAGGGACTACGCGCAGGCGGAGGCCATGGTGGCTGAGCGGTTCTTCGATGCGACTGCAGATGACCAGGGAGTAAATTCTGAGCGCGTGACAGTCCAGGCGGAACAACTACGTCGGGACTGGAGATCAGCTTCACAGACCCGTCGTCGGTTCGCTGCGGACGTACAGGCGCGCATGATAACAGTGCCTCGTGGCACTTTCGAAATGGGCGACCGGACAGGTTTGGGTAATCTGACGGAGCAGCCTGTCAGAACTGTTTTGGTACCGTCGTTTCAGTTGTCTGCTTTCGAGGTCACGGTCGAGGAATATCAAAAGTGTGTTGTGGACGGCATTTGTGCGGCGAACGCCGCAGCGCTGCCTCCTGAAATGCCGGCAACCGGACTCAGTTGGTTTGACACCCAAAATTATTTGACCTGGCTTTCACTTGAAACTGGAGACGAGTATCGCCTTCCCACGGAAGCGGAATGGGAATATGCGGCACAAGCGAACGGTGGGGATGCGTACCCCTGGGGTGCTCAGGTCGGGAGCGGGTTAGCAAATTGCGTCAATTGCGGAAGCCCCTGGGAGAGAGTTGGCCCGGCACCCGTGGCTTCTTTCGCTCCCAATGCCTTTGGCTTGTACGACATGGCCGGGAATATCTGGGAATGGACGGCAGATTGTTGGTATGCCGACTATGCCGGCGCGCCCGCAATCGCCATAGCGCGACAGGACAATGTGCTTTGTGCAGACCGCGTAATGCGTGGAGGGTCATGGGACAACGAAGCGTGGCTCGCTCGTACGACCTATAGGGGCCGAGGCCGAGCCGACATGAGGCACGACCTCTACGGTTTCCGAATAGCTAAGTCGATAGACTAGAACTGGGGCACTTCGTCGCTATCGCTGGGCCGGGCGCTAAGACAGACTACAAAGACCCTGTCGGCATCCGCGCCAGGTAGACGGTCTGAACAAATTCTTTGTCTTGCAGGGGATTCCTAAACGTCACTTCTTCTGCCGTAGCTTGTTCAAACACCGAGG
>WLXB01000108.1 GCA_012103295.1 Alphaproteobacteria bacterium
CCGGCCTTAGCCGCATCCAGAAACCGGCGTGCTTTACCTAGCGCTTGGGTCGAGGTCAGACCGATCGGTTTGTCGAGGGCCAGCCATCCGGATATCGCTTGACCGCGACGCTTACGGGCCACTTTCACTGTCCGTGGCGGTGAGATCTGTTGCAACGCTTTCTGGCGAGCCGTTGTTTGTGGCGTCCTCTGAGGCGAGATCCCGGGCCACGTCTGGCCGGTGTAGCAGGGTATCAATGTGCTCAGCTTCGTCGAAGGTTGTGTCAGAGGCAAAGTGTAGGTCAGGCACCTGCCGCAAGCGCACGCGCTTTGCCAGTTGTCGGCGGAGGAACGACTTAACGCGACCAAGCCCTGCCAGAACGGGTACCATGTCTCCACCGCCGAGCCGCATAACGTAAACCGTGGCGTGCTTAAGATCGGGGCTTGAGTCGACCTGAGTGACCGTCAACGTGACGTCAAACAGATCCGGATCTTGAAAGGTTTCCCGCTCAATTATCTCAGCCAGCATGTGCCGCAGGGTTTCCCCCACACGCAATTGCCGCTGACTTGGCGGTCGTGCTCGGCCTCGTGCCATGTGAGTTCCTAATGCCCGGCAACGTGCGCCGGGGGTTGTCTAAAGCTCGACAGCGACTTGCTCGAGTTCGAAACACTCGATCCGGTCGCCCACTTGGATGTCTTGGTAGTTAGCGAAGGCAGCGCCACACTCGGTCCCTTCCCGCACTTCTTTAACATCGTCCTTAAAGCGTTTGAGCTGGGATAGATCGCCTTCGTGGATGACCACGTCGTCGCGCAACAGGCGCACTTTGCAGCCCTTCTTGATCGTGCCTTCGGTAACAATACACCCGGCAACTTTACCGACTTTGGATACTGCAAAGACTTCTTTGATGTCTGCGTAACCCAAGAAGTTTTCGCGGTATTTCGGAGACAGCCGACCCGAGAATACGCCCTTAATGTCGTCGGCGACGTTGTAGATGATCGAGTAATATCGAACATCAACGTTGTCGCGCTTTGCAATCTCACGCGCTTGAGAATTGGCGCGGACATTGAAGCCAATAATGACGGCCTTAGAAGCTGTTGCAAGCGTGACATCGGATTCATTAATTGGCCCAACGGCCCCGTGAATGACCTTAACCTGAGAGTCTTCGGTGCCGATCTTCTCGAGTGTGTTTGTCAGCGCTTCGACTGAGCCCTGTACATCGGCTTTGATAACGACGGGAAGATCTTCGCTCTCACCGGCCTGAGCTTTGGCGAACATTTGTTCCATGGTGCTGACGCTACTCGCCGCTGTTGCGTCGCGGGTTTTGCGGGCTCTGAAGTCTGCTATTTCGCGGGCACGGGCTTCTTCTTCGACAACGATAAAGTCGTCGCCGGCGTGCGGTGTGCCGTTGAAGCCAAGCACTTCAACTGGCGCTGAAGGCAACGCGGATTTGATTTGTTTGCCTTGGTCATTGATCAACGCTCTTACGCGACCCCACTCCGAACCAGAAACGAAAATGTCGCCAACTTGCAATGTGCCGCGTTGGACAAGAACGGTTGCAACAGAACCTTTGCCCTTTTCCATTTTAGCTTCGATCACCACGCCTTCGGCGGCGCGATTCGGGTTGGCTTTAAGGTCGAGTAGTTCTGCTTGCAGCTGAATGGCTTCCAGCAGTTTGTCCAAGTTCGTTTTCTGTATTGCCGAAACTTCGACGGTCAGAACCTCACCACCCATTTCCTCAACCACGATATCGTGGCTGAGCAATGCTTGGCGTACTCGATCAGGTGAGGCCCCCGGTTTATCCATCTTGTTAATGGCAACGATCATCGGAACTTCAGCCGATTGAGCGTGCTTAATTGCTTCAATGGTTTGCGGCATTATGCCGTCGTCCGCAGCCACGACCAGCACCACCACGTCTGTCGCTTGAGCGCCGCGGGCACGCATTGCGGTAAACGCTTCGTGACCCGGTGTATCGAGGAACGTAAGTTTCTTATTGTCAGGTAGCCGCACCTGATAAGCACCAATGTGCTGGGTAATACCACCAGCTTCGCCAGAGACAACGTCGGCTTCGCGCAAGGCGTCTAGTAATGACGTCTTACCATGATCGACATGGCCCATCACCGTAACCACGGCTGGCCGTGTATCTGTTGCATCCGCGTCATCTTGCTCAGAATTTAGCCCGGTCAGGACGTCATCTTCCGACACGCGCTTAATTGTGTGTCCGAACTCTTGTGCAACAAGCTCTGCTGTGTCCGCATCGATCACTTCGTTGATTGTTGCCATGATGCCGAGTTTCATCAGAGTTTTAATCACGTTGCCAGACCGCTCTGCCATGCGGTTTGAGAATTCTTGCACTGTGATGTTCTCGGGCACCGTAACTTCACGCACAATCTTTTCAGATGGCATCGCCGTCTTCTGCTGCTGCATTTGTTTGCGGCGTTCTTTTTCCTGTGCGCGGCGCAAAGCTGCCATCGAACGGCCGCGCTCAATTTGATCGTCACCCTCAAGGGCTGCAGAGATCGTTAGCTTGCCGGAGCGGCGGCGTTGATCTGCGCCTTTTTTCGCGGGTTGCTTATTGCCGGGCTTCGTCTGCTTGCGGGCAACGTTCTCGTCACCTTCATCCTTTACGGCAGCTCGGCGCGTGCGTTCAACTGGCTTATCTGGATCTGGCGGAATAACCGGTTCAATCGGCGTGTCTAAGGCGACCTCAACCTCTTCGGGTTCACCGCTTGTTTCTGAATCCGCATCAGACTCTGATTTGGCTTCTTCCTCTGGAGCGTTGGCTAGGCGCTCAGCCTCTATGGCACGGCGTTCGTCTTCTTCTTTGCGGTCGACCTCATCAGCGCGTTTGGCATCTTGCAAAACTTTGAGGCGATGCGCGGTCTCTTCGGCGCTGAGCTTGCGTTGAACGGTATCGGCGGCTTCTTCGGCGCTGGGTTTCTTTAGCGTGCCTGGGGCCTGAGATTTGACCTCTTGGACTTTACCGTCGGCGCCCATCTCGAACTGGCGTTTACGTTTACGCTCAACCTGCACCACTTTAGTACGGCCATGCGAAAAGCTCTGTCGGACCTGACCGGTCTCAACAGTCTTTTTCAGTTCAAGCTTGCCTCGACCAAGGGTCAGAGGCTTCTTTGCTTCGTTCGTCATACCGTTCTGTACCATTCTGTTTTGGGAGCCCGTGCTCCCCTTAACTCGTCACTTCTGTTCGGCACTAACGCCTTATGATGCCGTGCTCTTTGCGACATCTGAATATCGTCTTGCCTCGACCGTCAGCGTATCAGTCAATCGATCGGCCCTAAGACTGACATGCACCGCATGGTCCCGGCCTAAAGCTTGACCCAATTCTGCCCCGGTGAATACGTCTATCACCAGCGCACCAGGGGCGAGGCCCGTGATTTTCCGCCGCCCATTCGCCGCACCGTCCGCCGCTTCTAAAATCAACACTGTGTCGCCAGTGTTGGCTTGAGCGCGAACCTTTTCAAAACCAACTGCGACCAGCCCAGCGCGACGGGCCAGTCCAAGACGATCAAGGCAACGGCGTTTGAGGCCCGCTGCGACCAGTGCCACAAGATCGTCCGGTGTCGTGACTGACTGCCGGGCGGCCTTAGAAAACAAACGCTTAGACGCAGCGGTGTCTATCATATCCCGCTCAGCCTTCAACCACAAACCCCGTCCTGGCAGACGCCCTGCGATGTCGAACACAAGGTCTCCGTTCGGCCCCACGACAAAGCGGAGGAGCTCAGCTTTCGGCCTTTGTTCACCACTAACTAGGCACCGACGCAGCGGCCCTTGGTCCGATTCAGCCTCTTTTTCTAGGCTATCGGTCAAAGGCATGCCCGGACGTCCAGTGTCCTGAGATGCGGAGGTTAGGGTCACGCTGGTTCCGCATCCTCCGCTGCCGCCGAGTCATCACCATTGCCTTCTTCGCTGGCGCTTTCTTCACCTGCGTCCTCTTCGTCGTCGTCAAACCAGTGGGCGCGTGCGGCCATAATCATAGTGTTGGCGTCATCCATAGACATAGAACCGACCCCGAGAATGTCGATGAGCTCGTCCGAAGCCAAGTCGGCCAAGTCATCCCGTGTTTTGACGTCATTTTCACCGAGGGTCACCATCATCTCGACTTCAAGGCCGTCAATTCCCGCGTTAAGCAAGTCCTCAGCAATACCAAGCTCCGTGAGCTTAGCCATTAAGGCCTGATTCTGTGCCTCAATATGGGCTTGGGCTCGGGCTTTCAATTCGCCGGCGATTTCTTCATCAAAGCCCTCAATTGTCGACAGTTCGTCGTCTGGAACAAACGCGACTTCTTCGATAGATGTGAAACCTTCGGTCACCAGGAGATGAGCAATAACATCGTCAACATCGAGCCCATCGATGAAGGCCTGGCTGCGGCTATGGAATTCTTCCTGGCGACGGGCGCTCTCTTCGTCTTCCGTCAGAATGTCGATCGTCCAACCGGTCAGGTGCGACGCCAAGCGAACGTTTTGCCCGCGCCGGCCGATGGCCAGCGACAGTTGATCATCGGGCACCACCACTTCGATGCGACCTGAGTCTTCGTCCAGCACAACCTTACTCACCTCAGCGGGAGCAAGACCGTTAACGACGAATGTCGCGGGATCTTCATTCCACTGAATGATATCAATTTTCTCACCCTGGAGCTCTGCAACGACTGCCTGAACGCGGCTACCGCGCATCCCGACACAGGCACCGACTGGGTCGATGGAGGCGTCGTTAGAAATAACAGCAATCTTGGCGCGGCTACCCGGGTCGCGGGCGACGGCTTTGATCTCAATGATGCCGTCATAAATTTCTGGCACTTCTTGTGCAAATAACATCGCCATGAATTCCGGACATGTGCGCGACAAGAAAATCTGCGGGCCACGGGGTTCTTCGCGAACATCAATAATATAAGCCCGAACCCTGTCGCCATTCTTGAAGTGCTCCCGCGGGATCAACTCATCCCGTCGCAGCAGGCCTTCAGCGCGCCCTAGGTCAACGATGACGTTGCCAAACTCGACCCGTTTGACTAGGCCGTTGACGACTTCGCCCATGCGGTCTTTGTATTCTTCAAACTGGCGTGCACGCTCGGCTTCACGGACCCGCTGCACAATGACCTGCTTGGCCATTTGTGAGGAAATTCGGCCGAAGTCGATTGGCGGCAAAGGGTCGACCAGAAACTCACCAACCTCGGCGTCTTTCTTTTTGCCTTTCGCCTGATCAAGGGTGAGTTGGATATTCTCGTCTTCGACGGCTTCTTCGTTTTCGACCACTTCTAGATAGCGAGCCAATCGAATTTCACCGGTCTTGCGATCGATGGTCGCGCGGATGTCCTTTTCCTGCCCGTACTTGGAGCGACCAGCTTTCTGAAGGGCTTGTTCCATGATCATGAACACTTCCTCGCGCTCAATCGACTTATCGCGGGCGACGGTGTCTGCGACCTGGATCAGTTCTGGCCGGGGCATGGCTATGCTTTGGGACATGGTCTTCTACTCACTCTGTGCGTTTGCGTTTTGTGGTTTCGGGTTGTCTTGTGATTTTTCTGCTGCGGCAATCAGGGCGTCGTTCAGTACCAATTGCGCGCGATCAACTTCGGATAATGGTAACGAGACGGACTCGCCATCGACGACGAGACTCACGTCTTCTTCGGATGAGATGCCTTCAAGAACGCCGCGGTATTTTTTGCGACCGTTGATGGGGCGACGGGTTTGAAGTTTAGCTTCAAATCCCGCGTAGGCGGTAAAGTCCTTAGGCCGCGTCAAGGGCCGATCAATACCTGCTGAGCTGACTTCTAGATTGTAGGCCCCATCAAGAGGGTCGTCTGCCTCGAAAATGTCATTCAAGGTGACGCTAATAGAGGTGCAGTCGTCGATGTTGATGAGGCTACCGTCGGCCCGGTCCGCCATGATTTGGAGGGCGCGCACACCTCCTTCGCCGGTCACGGCAACGCGCACGACCTCAAAGCCCATCGCTTCCAGGGTCGGTGATATTTTTTCTTCGAGCCAGGTCAGTCGTTCCATCGCGCTTGCACTCTGTCCGCCGATGCCGTTAGGAAAGCCTATTCCACAAACAAAAAAAGTGGGCCACCGGCCCACTCCTCAAGTCAGTCGACATGTGAAGTTGAGGGGCTCATATAGTCGGAAAACCGGTTTCAAGCAAGGGTTTAGCCCGCAACTCTCAGGAACGTCAGGTACATCGGTGTCCGTCCCTCCCGGATGGCTTTTTTCTCATATCGGGTGGCAATCGCATCCTGAGGGCGACATTTCCAGCTCTCAGGACCGCTGACATTCCATTGAAAAGCGGGGTGAATCGGGGCGTGCCGTAGGCACCAGCGCGCATATTCTGGGTGATCTGTCGCGATCCGCAGTTCTGCGCTAGGGGTCATCAAGCGGGCCAGTTGGTCTAACGTGGACTGATTCACGAAGCGCCGTTTGGCGTGCTTGGCCTTCGGCCAGGGGTCCGGATAGAGCAGAAACACTCTATCGAGGCAGTTATCGGCTAAAAACGGCAGAAATGCGCGGGCGTCATTATCCAGAATCCGTATATTCTTTAGCCCCGCGTTCGCCCGCTGTTTGAGCAATGAGGCGATCCCGTTCTCGAAGATCTCGGCGCCGATGAAGCCGACGTGCGGATTTGCCTGGGCCTGCGCCGCGAGGTGTTCGCCACCGCCGAAGCCTATTTCGAGCCATATTTTCTCAATATCCGGAGAAAAGAATGCCTTGGGATTGCAGGGTGGCGCAATTTTCTCAGGATCGATTCGAACTTGAGGTAAGTCGTGGTCTAGCGCGTCTCGAAGGCTGGCGCGGAGGCGTTTTCCTTTGCGCCGGCCGTAGAGGTGAGTGCGATGTTTCTCGGTGTCTGAGTTTGGGCTAGGCACCGAACGCTGATTCGAGGGATTCAACTAGGTCCAAACGCTCCCATGAGAAACCACCGCCACCATCGGCCTCGCGACCGAAGTGGCCATAGGCAGCTGTGCGTCCATAAATCGGCTTATTCAAGCCGAGATGTTCGCGAATGCCGCGCGGACTAAGGTCCATCAAATCCTGAAGCACGGCGGCAAGTTTATCTTCTTCAACTTCCCCGGTGCCTTGAGTGTCGACATAGACGGACAATGGCTTTGAAACCCCGATGGCATAGGACAATTGGATCAGGCAACGCTGGGCCAAACCGGCGCCGACAACGTTCTTAGCCAGATAGCGCGACGCATAAGCAGCTGATCTGTCGACTTTGGTTGGATCCTTGCCAGAAAATGCACCACCACCATGGGGCGCTGCGCCGCCATAGGTGTCGACGATGATCTTGCGGCCGGTTAAGCCACAATCGCCGTCTGGTCCACCGATGACGAAGCGGCCTGTCGGGTTCACATAGAAGGCGTCTTCAGGGCACATCCACCCTTCCGGCAGCACGTCTTCGACATGCTTACGGACCATCGCGCGAATTGTATCTTGGTCAACATCTTCGCTGTGTTGAGTTGAAACCACGACTGACGTCGCGCCGACTGGCTTGCCGTCCCGATACTGCAGGCTGACTTGGCTTTTTGAATCCGGACCAAGGAACGCGGCGTCGCCGGAATGGCGGGCGTCGGCGAGAGATTTGAGAATCTGATGAGAGTAGTGAACTGGGGCCGGCATCAATTCTGGCGTTTCGGTGACGGCGTAACCGAACATGATTCCTTGGTCACCTGCGCCTTCATCTTTGTTGCCGGCAGAGTCCACACCAACCGCGATGTCAGCAGATTGAGAGTGAACATGGCAGTCCACGGTCATGTTCTGCCAATGAAAGCCGTCCTGCTCGTAGCCAATGTCTTTGACTGCCTCACGCGCGGCGGCGACCATGGCGTCAGCGGTCACCGAATCTGGGCCGCGCACTTCTCCGGCCAGTACGATCAAGTTCGTTGTGCATAAAGTTTCGACGGCCACTCTGGCTTGAGGGTCTGCGCTCAGGAACAGGTCGACAATTTCATCGGAGACGCGGTCACTGACCTTGTCTGGGTGTCCTTCGGACACGGATTCACTGGTGAAAACATAGTTAGACAGAGACACAAACAGGCTCCTTTGATCCATAGCTGGTGACGCAAATCTGCGTCAAATCTGCACCGGAGGTACCGGAACGCCTGGTGATTTGCAAGTGGGCACGATGTCAGGCGCTGATCATCATCCGACCGAATAAAAAAACACCCCACTCTTTCAAGCGGGGCGTTCTTTTACTGCTGACTGTAGAATCGTTTTAGCGCGGGCCGCCTGGCGTCTAATCTTCGTCCAGGATCGCACCTTCAGCGGCAGCCAAAGATTTGGCCAATTCGTAAATTCGACGCCGCACATGGGGGTCAGTAATTTTGTAATATGCACGAACCAGTTCCAAAGTTTCCCGCTTGGTCATTGGATCGGACTCTTTTTGTTCCGGTTCAGCTGTTCGCTCAGTCAAGTTGCGTGGGCTGGCCGCTTGGATATCGTCTTCCATATCCTCAAAGAAATAGGAGACTGGACAATCGAGGACGCGGCTAAGGTCCCAAAGACGGCTGGCGCCAATCCGGTTTGCGCCGCGCTCATATTTTTGAACCTGCTGAAATGTCAGGCCAATTGCTTCACCCAATTTTTCTTGGCTCAAGCCAAGTAGGGTTCGTCTTAAGCGCACGCGGCTACCAACATAAACATCGACTGGGTTTGGTTTCCCGGAGGGCATCCGCCCGCGAGAGGAGCGTCCAGACGTCCCGTCGAGATCTTGTTTTTCTGCAAAACCCATAGCTCTGCTCCTTGTCATTAGACTGGGCACCGTTAGCCAAAGAATCACATTGTTCGTTTGCCACACACCGAAATAATACCAACTAACCGTTGTAATACTATAACACAAAAACTACTTTTCACTCAAAACTTTAAAAACAACAATCGATAGAACGACTTATATCATAAACGTTTAAGTGTTGCCGTGGGTTCAGGGGGTTCCGGTATTTTTTCGAGCAATGCCCGTGGCCGCCAGGGTCAAAACAAAGGCAATAAAAAGAAAAGGGCCGTGGCCAAATCTGGCAAAGGACGTTTCTGGAAGACTGTTTGGCAATTGGCTATCCAGAACACCTTTCTCTCCTAGCGGAATCCGACCGATGATACGCCCGTAGCTGTCTGTGACGGCACTAATACCCGTATTGGCGACCCGCACGACGGGCAGACCTTCTTCAACGGCGCGAAGTTGTGCTGCCGCTAAATGCTGATGTGGTCCGCTTGAGTCGCCAAACCAGGCATCGTTGGTGAGGTTGAACAGCCACGCGGGGCGTTGTTGGTTCTCAACCACCGCACCCGGGAAAATAACTTCATAGCAAATCAGTGGGCTAAAGGTCGGTAGTCCTGGCAATGTAATCGAGACCGGTCCGCGCCCTGCTGTAAAGCCGGTGCCACCGGTGAGTTGTGGCAGGGGAATAATGTCCTGCAGTGGCATGTATTCACCAAAAGGAACGAGATGCGCTTTGTCATATACAGCCGCGATGGTGCCATTTGAGGCGACGGCGAAAAAACTATTGAATGCTTGTCGATCAGATTGGCGTCCTAGTATGCGCGGCGCTCCGGTCAATACGTATCCATTTTCGGGAGCGGCCCGGGCCGTTGCTGTTAATGCCCCCGTCGCCTGATTTAACGGAAAGGGGACGGCTGTTTCGGCCCATAGCACATGGGTCACGCTGCCTGCATTTGTTTTACTCAAGCGAACTTGCTCGAGCACGTGGCCTTCCCGCAAACCTGGTCGCCACTTGTCAACTTGAGCAATATTTGGTTGGACCAAACGCAATATCACGTCAGGAACATAAGTTGCGTCAGCTGTAGACAAGCGCGCCGCGCCCCAGCCTGACAGAATAACCAGTGGCACATGGAGCAGGGCAACGGCGACGAGAGTAAAGCGCCGCGTACTATTGAACATTAGGACGGTGCTTGCGGAGGCGGCCAGGACGGTCAAAAGCGATAGCCCGTAGACACCGACAAGGCTTGCCCCCTGCAAGAGTTGTGGCACTGCAACCCAAATACTCCCCACAGGATTCCACGGCAGTCCCGTCAAAAACCAACCGCGCCACCATTCAACTAACGCCCAGGCGGCGGCAAAAACACAAACCAAGCAAATTGATCGAATACTCTTTGCAGCGGGCCAATCATCTTCCGCCGGCGGCACAAGCAAACGTAACAGCAGTGCAACGCAACCAATGTAGAGGCCAAAGCCTGCGGCGAGTCCGCCAATCGCAGGGACTGCAAGGGCCGCAAAAGTCTCTTGATCGACAAAAAACGCATTACCGATCCAAGCGAAACCCGTTGCAAAGTGGCCAAAACCAAAAGCCCATCCGGTTAGGAATACAGCTCGTTTTGTTTTCGCTGAGTCTACAAGAATTAGGAGGACTGGGAGCGCGATCCATAACACAGGCCACAGGTACCAAGGTGGCATGGCTGCGGTTGCTAGCGCGCCAAATATGAAAGCGAGACCTGCACGACGACGCGTAGTTGTTTGCTGCGCAGCGTTCAGCATACGCGATATATTCAGTTTCATTCTTCTTCGTTTGGTTTTGGCAAATTGCGCAGCCGAAGCCGGCGTATGCGCCGCGGGTCAGCGTCGACAATCTCGAACTCCAACCCATTCGGGTGAGTGACAAGCTCGCCAAGACTAGGAACGCGGCCAGTCAGGCGGAACACAAGCCCGCCAAGCGTGTCAGGTTCACTCATATCGTCGTCCGAGAATACGGCACCGTATCGCGCAACAAAATCACTCAAAGTGACGCGGGCGTCTGCCATCACTGAACCATCTGCCCGGTCCGACAGCTCGGGGTTTTCATCCTCGTCGTGCTCGTCAGCAATTTCGCCGACGATCTGTTCGACCAAGTCTTCAATCGTTACGAGACCGTCGATGCCGCCATATTCGTCGACCACCATGGCCATGTGAGTGCGTTTTAGGCGCATCTCCAAGAGCAGGTCCAAAACCCGTGCAGTTGGCGCCACAAAAATCACAGGCCGCATTGGCTTGGAAAGACCGGTCACAGAGTCGTCTGGGGAATTTTTCTCGATGAGAGCGCTGGCAAGGTCTTTGATATGGACCATACCAACCACTTCATCGAGCGACCCACGAAAAACAGGCACCCGTGAATGGCCCTCCTCAACGAGTAGCGCAATAACATCAACGATCGGAGTTTCTAATTCGACGGAAACGATGTCAGCGCGTGGCACCATAATTTTTTCAACAGTGACGTCGCGTTGTTTGAGGACGTTTGACAGCAATATACGTTCGTGTGCGTCGATCGCATCGTCGGTATCTGGCTGATCTTCGATAAGTTCTTCAATAACGTCACGGACAGAGCCGGCGTCGGCGCTGCTGGGGCTTAACCAGGCGCGCAAACGACCCATCACAGTTGTGCTAGCATCGTCACCATTGCGGTCTAGATCAGATCGGGAAGTCTCAGTCATGACATCAGTCGCCAGTGGCATAGGGATCTGATAGGCCGAGGCTGGCCATACAGTTCACTTCTAAACGTTCCATCACGGCGGCGTCTTCCTCACATTCATGATCATACCCCAAAAGATGCAGAACGCCATGGATGACCAAGTGCGTCATGTGCTCGGCAACAGGCTTTTTGTCGCGCTGGGCCTCTTTGGCAACGATTTGCCACGCTAGGACAATGTCTCCGAGGAGAATCTCAACGTCCGGGAACGGGGAATCAACCTCGCCAGGGAAAGACAGCACGTTCGTCGCTTTGTCTTTGCCGAGGTGGTCACGGTTCAGGCTGCGCACTGTTCCGTTGTCGCTGAGAAGCACACTGATTTCGACAGGCCCAGGAAGCGTTCCAGATAAAAAATGAGAAGGGTCCAGCGCTTGTCTACCCAATGCCCAGCTTTTGCGTGCCGCCTGGCGGCTCAATTTTACCGCGTCCGGTATTTCTGCCTGCCAGCTCTCGTGGTCTACGCGCACAACTGTGCGCAACCTTCCCGCACTCATGGCTTGCCTTTTGACCCCGGCTTCTTGTTTGTGTGTAGCCGTGCATCACGTGCGTCGTATGCGGTCACGATTCGAGTGACCAGATCATGCCGGACGACGTCTCGGTGTGTGAAAGTAACGCGGCCTATTTCATCAATGCTGTCTAGAATATCGAGCGAATCGTGGAGGCCTGACTTAACGCCAAGCGGCAAGTCGACCTGACTCATGTCGCCGGTTACCACCATGCGCGAGTTTTCCCCCATTCGGGTAA
>WLXB01000109.1 GCA_012103295.1 Alphaproteobacteria bacterium
GACCGCCCACGCGCTAGTGTTGAAGCGGAACGTCGGACATTGGACTTGGACCAAGCGCTGAGGGACATCCGCGGCTTTCAGCCCTTTGTCCGAGCTTCAATACGGTTCGGCGAGAATATTTGGCTGAACGCCCGCGTTGATCTAGATCTCACCGAGGCCAGCGAACGCAACCGGCCGTTCTTGTGGACAACGGCTCTAACGTTACTGATCGCTGGACTTGCGATCTATGCCGTACGCCGCGCCACTAAACCGGTCTCTTTATTTGCCATGGCGGCCGAACGGCTCGGCATTGGCCTCAATGCGACTCCATTGCCAGAGACGGGCACGGGCGAGGTGCGCCGGGCGGCCCGGGCGTTCAACACCATGCAAAGTCGGTTGAAACGTTTTGTCCAGGACCGCACCCAGATGCTTGCTGCGATTTCCCATGATCTACGCACGCCCATCACTCGCATGCGTTTACGGGCAGAGTTTGTGGACGATACAGAGCAGCGCGACAAAATGCTGTCCGACCTTGATGACATGGAAGCGATGATCTCGGCGACGCTGGCCTTTGCCCGAGACGACGCCGCCAATGAGCCAGCGACTCCGACAGACATTGCAGGGTTAATCGCCCGAATCGTCAGTGATGAAGCAGAAACTGGACACACCACAAGTTATACCGGGCCCGACGCGATGGATCTCACCATCCGGCCGCTCGGGCTAAAGCGGGCGCTGACCAACATTATCGAAAATGCCATCAAGTATGGTGGTTGCGCTGACGTCTCGTTGTCTCAGACGGGCGAAAATATTGAAATACTCGTCGATGACAAAGGACCAGGCATTCCTGATGCCGAGAAAGAGCAGGTCTTTGCGCCGTTTTTCCGGCTCGAAGGATCGCGGTCACGAGATACCGGTGGAACTGGTCTTGGTATGACCATCGCCCGCAACGCTATTCGCTCTATGGGAGGCGACATTGAGTTGCTTGACCGCGCTCAAGGTGGATTGCGCACACGCGTTACCCTGCCCGTGCAAACCTAAAGCCTAGGCTGGTGTGCGCTTTGTTGGTCTTGGGTTATTAGAGTGCGGGGAATTTCAAAAATCACCCGTGTGCCGCGCGGTGAATTGGCCTGTATCCCGATTTCACCGCCATGCGCTTCAATAAGCCTTTTGGCGATGCTCAAACCGAGACCAGCGCCGCTGATATTGCCCGAGTCATCAAGCTTGAAGAATTTTTTGAAGACGCGCGAGCGGTCCTGCAACGGAATACCGATGCCCAGATCAGCGACCTCGACAATAACGGACTCGATACTCGCGCTTACGTGAATACTGACAGAAGAGTCGTTCGGAGAGAATCGCAGCGCATTCTTTATTAAAGCCGATATTGCTTTGCCTATTAAATTGGGGTCGGCATAGACTGCTTGCGAAAGCGCCGCGCCGTCAATCGCCACGCGCGAGCCTCCATCTTTTACGTTTGCATTGGCCTCTTCGACAATGTTTGTGGTCAGGTCGAGAAGGTCGAATGTCTCAAAGTTCAGCTCAAGATCACCATGTTCGATACTGGACATATCGAGGATGTCGGCAATGAGCTTCATAAGCGTATGGGTGTTGCGTTCGGCAACTTCAAAGACGCTCTGTGTTTCTTCGTCTAGGTCGGCCACCGCGCCGCTGCGAAGGAGACCGAGCGCCCCTGCAAGCGAGGTGAGTGGCGTCCTGAGTTCGTGATTGACGCTGTCGATGAAAGAGTTCTGCAGCGTGTCCAGTTTAGCGGTTTGCTGGGCCTCCTCCATCGCACGATGTCCCGCGTGGCGTAAATTCAAAACATCCATGGCGAGTTTGGCAAGATCTCTTAGGTTCTCCAGCTCATTTGGGGTCGGATTGCGGGGCTTGGTATCAATGACGCACAACGTGCCAAGGCCTAGCCCATCACTGGTTCGCAATGGTGCGCCCGCATAGAATCGGATTTCCGGCCCGCCAGTGACCAATGGATTATTTTTGAAGCGGTCATCCTGCGTCGCATCAGAAATGACAAAGATATCATCCTGTAGAATTGCGTGGGCGCAGAATGCGACCTCACGTGGGGTTTCTTCCGCATCCAAGCCCTGTTTCGACTTGAACCATTGGCGGTTTTCGTCAATCAGACTAACCAGCGCGATTGGAGTTTCGAATAGGTGCGCTGCCACACGAGTAACGCGATCAAAGGCCTCTTCTGGGTTAGTGTCGAGAACTTCATAGGCGCGAAGACGTGCCAGCCGTTCAGTTTCATTTTGAGGCGGCACCGCAGCAACGGTCATGACAGGCTCCTGTCCACACACTCGGTGTCGCATAGGACAATGGTCTTCTTGCGCACGGGCACAGTCCTTTAAACACAACAGGACCGTCCTCATCTCCAGTCAAATACGGTGTGAGATGCTCCTGAGCGTTACTATCATGGGTGTAGTTTTGTCGAGCGTCAAACGATCAAAAACCCACGCTCAGCCATATTATGGATTTGTCAGGTATTGTCTTCGTCATTCAGGCTGATACGCAACGCAGGCGTTCACGTTCTAACTTTCTTTCGCCTTTTCTGCGATGCCTTCGTGCAACGGCTTTGGAAATAGTCCTTCTGCTGTCATTTTTTCCATCACCTCCGCGTATAACCCGCGCAGCTGAGATTGGTCGTCCATCCCGTTATTAAACCGGTTGGGCGGTGTCACCGTTTTCTTATATTCCGTATAGAGCTCTGTCCTAAGTTGGGCGATGACATTGAAACTGTTGTTCGAATGGCGATGGGCGCGGAGTTGCTCGATGTCAATCAACGCTCGTGTCTTCATACTTTCGCCCGATGGGACACACTCATTAATAATATTGCCATAATAGTCGATGATCTTGGTGCCACCCGCGTTAGTGGACTCAAGGAATCCCCGCTTGCTGACCCAGCCGCCCGTATTGGTGGAAATAAGGTAACAATTGTTCTCAAGCGCCCGCGCTTGTTTGCACGCACTCCAACCTGGAAAATCCGGTGAATCGGATGTTGGGTTCAACAAAACCTCGGCCCCTTTCATGGCGAGCATCCTGGCCACTTCGGGTTTGGTGATTTCCATGCAGGGGAACATTCCGATGCGGCCGATCTCCGTGTCTGCCACAGGCCACAAGGCGTCCCAACCCTCGGCAGCTACATACTCATCGAGAAAGTCATGGGGTGAGGGGGTGCTGAGAGAATGCAAGCGGCGGTACTTCAGAATCACTTCGCCCTTGGGGTTCACGAGAAACGATGTGTTGAAATACCGCTTTTCCCACTTGGGATCGTATTCGTAGGCGTTGGCCCCAATGTAAACATTGAAGTCTCGCGCCGCTTGAAATAATGGCTCCAATTCGGGCCCGGGAATTTCGACGCAACCAACATCAAGCCAGTCGATTGACTTGCGACCCTGCCAGGCCGCGGGCGCCAAGGTTAAAAACATTTCCGGCAGCGTGACGAGTTTAACCGCGCCCAAACCGTTGCCGAGGCCCTTTTTCATAAGGTCCAAAGCCGCATCCATGTTCTCCTTAATAACCGCTCGGCCTTCCTCAACACCTGAGACATCAGCTCGGATTGGATTAACGATGGTTTGGCAGGCGAGGGCGTAGTAGCGGGGAATCATGTGTGGCTCCTAAACAAAGCTATCTTTATCCATTGAACTGCCCGGAGCGGCAAAGGTGCCGTCATCCAAAAGGCGCTTAACAATCTCCCGGCCCTTCATAATATTTCCCAAGTCGCCCTGCGGCGGCTCGCTGTCCCACATCCGTGCAGGCCACATGGTCTTGCGGGCGTATTGACGCGCGTGCACTTCGGTTTGCACTTGGGCGAGGAAGTTCATCTGCATCTGGCTGCGTTTTTGCCGCAAGCGTTCTAACTCTATATCAGCCTGAACGATCACCTCGCCGGTGGTATTGGCAATGTTCATAACTTGGCCGGTGAAGTCGATGATTTGCGATCGTCCGCGCATACGGTCGGTGGGAAAATCAGATCCAAGGAAATGCCCCTGGTTGGCCGAAATCAGGTAGCACAGATTCTCATACGCTCGACTGCGCTTGCCGATTTCCCATCCACCAACATCTTCCAACAAAAACGGAGCCCGTCCTTCTGATGTCGGATGCAATAGAATCTCAGCGCCGTTCATTGCCAGACAGCGCGCCATCTCCGGGAAGTTTATGTCGTAACACACCAGACAGCCCATGCGGCCGTATGGCGTATCGACCACCGGGAACAATTGATCTTCGCCATAGCGGTCAACGTATTCGTCGAGCACATCACCAGGTTTGGTTTTGCCCGTTGGGTCGTAGTGCTTGTGATATTTGAGTACGCACTCACCAGATGGGGCGACGATGAAACCTGTATTCCAGTATCGGTCCGGCCAGTCGTCCATGACTTCCCACACCATACCGGCAATATAGGCGTTGACCTCTTTAGCGACTTGCCCGATGCGGTCTAGCTCCGGGCCTGGGATACGCACGCAGATTTTCTCACGATCCTTCTGCGCCTTGCCGACACCGCCAGCGCCGGTCATGAAAAACTCTGGCAGCAGGTAAATCTTGGCAGGGTTCCATTCAGCAAGTCGAAGGATCAAATCCATCGCACGATCGAGATTCTTGTCCTTATTTTCCAACACGGCAGCGCCATTGCGGGAGGGGTAGACCGGCCAAACATTCGTTTGCACGGCGGCCGCTGTAAATATTGGAACCATTCTTATCCCTCTTTCTTATTCGCCTTAGAGTTATGGTGACGGTGTTGGAGTGGAGCCACAAGAGCAGATGCTACGAACTTTATTGATATTCGCGCTGTGCACGTTGGCTGTCTTGGCCGGATCGCCACTCAGTCAGGCGACAACCATTCGGGCTGGCGCGTCTGCCGCGCCTGCCGGGTACGGAAATCCCTATATGGGGTTGATCTCCCGGAACGTCCTGACAACGGCGACTTTATTTGATTCTTTGACTGCCATCAGTGGGGATGGATCAGTTCAAGCGTCTTTAGCGCTGACGTGGACGCCAGTGTCCGACACTGAATGGCATTTTGGCCTTCGACCGGATGTCGCGTTTTCGAATGGCGAAGTGCTTGACGCGGAAGCGGTCGTCGAAACGTTTCGTTTTCTTACAAGCCCAGCGGCGGCTCGTTACATTCTAGCGCGAGAGGCGTCCGGTATAGCATCCGTCGCGGCGATCGATTCTTTGACCGTCAGTATTGTGACCAAAGCGCCCGATGCCATCCTACCCAAGCGTCTGAGCATGCTGACCATCCTACCGCCCAACGCCTGGGCAGAATTAGGACCTGATGGCTTTGCAGAGACGCCCATAGGTACGGGGTCCTATGTTCTAGAAGATTGGGGCAAAGCATTGGGGCGGGCGATACTCATCGCCAATCCCATGTCCTGGCGAGCGCCAGAGCAGATTGATCGTATAGAGATGCGCTATCCTTTGCGCGATCCTGCCACGCGTTTGGCGGCGCTGCGTTCTGGCGATATCGACATCACGCTGAACTTGGCATTTGACGATATTGCAGACGTTCGTGCCGAAGGGTTTACCGTTCTCTTGCATCCGTTGCCGCAAATACGGGCTTTGGTGCTACCCAATACAGACCCCAACAGCCCGCTCGCAGATGTGCGGGTGCGGCAGGCTTTGAACTATGGCGTTGATAAGCAGGCCATAGCAGATGTGCTCTACCAGGGGGCGGTGTCGCCGGTTGGGCAGGGGTCGATTCCCGGTACAGTAGGCTACAACCCGGACATAAAGCCGTATCCCTACGATCCAGATCGCGCCCGCGCACTGCTAGCGGAGGCTGGATATGCAGAGGGTTTAACGCTCAACGCAGAAGTGGAAATCGGCCAAGCGCAAAATATGTATCTCAAAGCGGCACAAGACTTGGCCCGCATCGGGGTTACTCTCAACGTGCGCACAGTTGTCGCGGCGGAATGGCTGAGAAAATATTTTAGCGCTGATCTGGGCCGTGCCGATATTATTTCATTGGTATGGGACTCTGGGGCGTATCGCGACACGGTACGGTCTATAGAAACGTATTCCTGCGACAAGCCCAATCCGCTGTTTTGTGAGCCCAGCCTAATGCCAGCCTTGCACGCCACCGGCGCAATATTTGATCTCACCGCGCGGGATCAAGCCCTTCAAGACATCATGGCGAGGATGCACGACCTCGCTCCAGCACTATTTCTTGTTAATCACACCAACAGCACCGCAGCCCACTCCTCAGTCGAGAACATCGTCCTGACCGAGAGGGGGTTAGCGTTTGAGAAAATGCGGTTGGGCGCCAAGAGTCCCTAGCTCCGGTCTGTCTTCCAGCGTTAACATCCTCCCATCATTTTTTGATGGGGAGAGCATCATGAGTAAGAAATCTAGAACATTTGAGAACGACCCGGATGGTGTTCGTTTGCCAATCAAAGTCGACACCACCTCTAATGGGGAATTCATGCCGCGGCCGCTGTCCGCCGCCAACACCGAGGCCAACAAGCAAGCCTTGATCGCGGCTGACGAGAACGCGCGACGCACTGGCCAACACCGCCGCGATTTTCTTGTGTCGACGGCTGGCGCGGCAACGACGCTGCTTGCTTTTAACGAAGTCAACGCGGCCACGGGCAAGCGCGGCAGTACCTACGAGTTGCCATGGGAAGCCGGCAAGGATGAGGCTGCTGCCAAAGACGCCCTTGATGGTGACGAGTTCATCTTTGATGTTCAAGGTCACCACGTTGGCAACATAGAGAGTTGGGCTGAAGGGACGCCGCTTTACCCAGCGCGTAACAATTTCAAGTTTTTCGCCCCTCAAGTGGGATGCGACTACGGTGGCGATGACCCTGACCTCGGTCACATGGATTGCCTTACAGGTGAGGCCTACGTCAAAGAAGTATTCATGGACAGCGACACAGATATAGCCGTGTTGTCCTTCGGCCCAGCACCCGAAAACCAAATGATGCCGCAGTATTCCGAGGGCGCGGAAACCGTCCGTATTCTTGAAGCGCTCGACACCACCCAGCGTTTGATGGTTCATGGCCGCTGCATGCCGACCTATTCGGAAGATCTCGAGGCGATGGATGAAACCGCCGCCAACTGGCCGGTGGCCGCATGGAAGACCTACACCCAGCATGGCCCGAAAGACACGGGCTTCTATCTGGATGATGATCTCGGCAAGACGTTTATCGACAAGGTTCGCAAAACCGGTGTCAATCGGATCGCGGTTCACAAAGGGCTGCCGTTTCTTCAGTACAAAGAGAATCTAAGATATGCGAGTTCTCGGGATGTCGGACCTGCGGCGACAGCAAACCCAGATATCACATTTATGATTTATCACGCTGGTTACGATATGCGTATGCCCGAAGGTCCATACGCACGTGACTCGGGCTCCGGTGTTGATGACCTGATCAACTCTCTTGCGGACAACGGTATTAACGCCGCACAACAAAAGAATGTTTACGCCGAGATTGGCACGACTTGGCGCTACCTGATGCGCGACCCTGATCAAGCAGCTCACGTTATCGGCAAGCTTCTAAAGTATGTTGGCGAAGATCGCGTACTGTGGGGCACGGACTCCATCTGGTACGGCTCTCCGCAAGATCAAATCATGGCCTTCCGGGCGTTCCAAATCTCCGACGAATTCCAAGAGAAGTACGGTTACCCGAAAATCACGCCGGAAATTCGCGCCAAGGTGTTCGGCTTGAACGGTGCCGAGGCTTATGAGCTTTCGCCCGAGGATGTGCGCAAGCACACCAAGGTCGACCCAGTGGAAAAAGCCAAGCAGGAATATGCGGAGCGACAGGATCCCAGCTATCTGACTTATGGTCCGAAAAACCGCCGCGAATTCTTGAGATTTTTGGCGCACGAAGAGCGGTAAAAATAGACTAGAGCGAGGTTGGAAATGCGTACTCTGGCAAGTCTTCTCGTCATCACGTTCTTTTCCATCGGCACGCCTGCTGCTGCAGACTCTGTCGGGCAAAATTGCGCGATGGCGGCCAGTACTTTTTTAGCTTCGTTGTCCGATGATCAACGGTCTCAGGCTGTTCGCCCTTTCGGTCACGAGGGCCGCAAGAAATGGACCAACCTTCCCGGCAGCAGGTTTCGTGACGAAGGTTTGCCGTTTGGAGAAATGACCGAGGCCCAACGCATCCTCGGTCATCGTCTCATTCAGTGCGGCTTGAGCAGCCAGGGTTACCAAAAAGCCACCGGGATTATGCGCGTCGATGACTATTTAGTCTCGCAGTTGGAAGACCCAACTCAACTGCCACCTGGGTTCGATTTTGGTCATGGCTATTACTGGCTGGGTATTTTTGGTGATCCGACGAGCGACCAACCTTGGGGCTGGCAGCTAGACGGGCATCATCTCGGTCTCAATTTCACGGTCAATGGAGACGCGGTAGAAGTCACGCCAGCGTTCATCGGGGTTCAGCCCAACGAAGTACCGACCGGGCCCTATGCCGGTTGGCGCATTCTCGGCCAAGAAGAAGATAAAGCGATTGCATTGGTTAGCAGTCTCGATGACTCGCAACGCGCAAGGGCGGTCATGAGTGAAACTGTGCCCGATGAAATTTTCACAGGGCCGGAGCGGGGCGATGCCCTGACGGAGATGATCGGGTTGCCGGCCTCCGACATGACCGAAGCGCAACGCAATCAGCTCCAGCACCTCATTGAAGAGTATGTGCGCAACATGGAGCCGGAGGCAGCTGATCCGCTGCTCGCACGTATCGCGGCTGACGGGCCTGCTGGATTGCATTTCGTCTGGATGGGCGGCACAGAGGCGGGCGATGCATTTTACTACCGTATTCATAGCCCATCGGTGCTGATCGAATTCGATCACACGCTCAACCTGGCTCGCATACGTGACGGCGTGCGCGAACCTGACGTCAATCATATTCACACGGTGATGCGCCAGCCGGGTATGGACTATGGCGCTGATCTTCTCAGGCGCCATTACGAAGAGAGTCATGCAGGTGATTAGATTTACCGTTCTATGGGTATCGATACTCACTTTTCTCGCATCACCACTGAGTGCAGACGATCATATTCAAATGAAGGGCATCGGCTGGTACGTCATTCGCTCTCACGACCGGGATGCGCTGGCGGATTTCTACCGGGCCATTGGATTCAAGGAGTGGGCAAGCTCTTCAAAGATTATCGGTCTTCGCGCTGGCAGTGGGGCTGCCTTAGAGATCGGTCACCTTGATCCTGATGCCCCAAAGAACCCGCCACGCACATCCCGCGAGCAGTCGCCGGCCATGGCTATCTTCGGCGTCAATGACGTCGAAGCGGTTGTTGCTCGCGCCAGGGCAGCTGGGGCTACGTTTGTCGAGCGATACGATAGCCCTGGCGGCACGCCGCTCTATTACCTCGGTGACCCCGAGGGCAATGTTATCGGCTTCGCAGAGGATGGCCCGATGTGGGGTAACACGGAAGAACTCAAAGCGCTCGGTCTAGAACCGAAGCCAGATCAATAGGGATTTCACAATGACTCTTTCTCGTCGCGATGCACTGAATGCTGCTGCCGGCCTTGCTGTCATGGGAGCGGCGAGCGGTGCCCCAACAAAGTCTGCGTCAGCCGCGCTTGATTTGACGGCGCCGGAAAACAAGTTGGAAGCCTATCGCCGCATACGGGGCCGCAATGATGGCGAGCTCGCTCTGTGGTGGTGGAATGGCTACGTCTGGGCCAAGCCCAACAATGATGTCGCCGTACATATTATGACCGTTGAAGGGCTAACCTTTCAGAGATTGACCACGAACGAAGACGGCAACCTAACGGAAGCGATGGCTGGGCGAGGGACTTTCCGTGACGCGGATACCAACGCGCCGCTAGAGACCTGGACCAATCCGTTCAATGGTGTGACGGCTAAGCCGGATCACGTCCGGTCGCTTAACCGGGGCGTCATAACGCCTGACGGTTTGGAACGGAAACACACGGAACGCACGCTTAATTTTGTAAGCGAGATTACGGCGCCGATGATCACCGGGCATCAGATTTTTATGCGCGAGAATTTTGTCACAAAAAACAAAGGCCGCGCGCCCGGAGAGGTTAGCACCCGGTCATCATTGAGCACCTACACCGCCGATGCTGCCGATATTGCCGACGACAACGCGACCTTCCGGCCCGCCACGTTTAACTATCAAAGCCTCGGTGGGTTCCGGCCGTGGATGGAGATGGACGACAGCACCGGCATGTTGTCGTGGCAGACCGTCGGTCAAAAGCTGGAGCGCGGGTCCGCCGATGCTCCGGCGGGTATTAAAGACTGGGTCGATGCCAACTATCCTGGGTTCTTAGATGACCCAGGGATTTAGAACTTCTTCGCCTTCAACAGGACTCAGCCCATAGTAAGAAATATCTTCTTTTAACAGATAATAATTACTGTATTACAGAAAAAAAATTCTGTTATAGTAAATTATTCACTGATGGAGAAGCGATATGGCTGACGGAGATACAATACCCCTCTATGTGTCGAAAACGACCGAGCGAAAGCCGCTGAAGCGTATTCGTCGGTTCAGTCGACCGTTTGAGGTTGGTTTCGCTGCTTTAGCTATTGGTGCCAGCTTAATGGCGCTGCTCATTGTCATAATGTCATTTGCGCCAGGGGGACCCTACGTCTTCTTTACGCCCGATGGCGGTTGGCTGACGACAGATCTCGAGACCGTACCCGAAGGCGCCGTCGCTTTTATAGACCTTCCGCTGAGCGCTAAAATAGTCGGGCTTGTCGCTCTGGCTTTTGGCTACGGTACCAAGGTTACGGGCTTCCTCTGTCTCAGTCGCTTGTTCGGTTTCTACCGGCGCGGTCTCGTGTTTGATGCTGCGGCAGTCCGGATCATGCGCACCGCAGGCGTCTTTCTTGTTTTAGCAGCCGCGGCCCCAGGCCTGATGCAGCCCTTCCTTCGCGTGGCCGGTTCCATCGATGAAAATTGGTTTCACACCGAGTCCGTCGCGTTGCTGTTGGTCGGTGCGGCTCTTGTACTCTTTGCGCAGATTATGTCCCTAGGTATGGAAATTGAGCGGGAAAACAGAGGATTTATTTAATGGCCATTATCATTCGTCTCGACGTTATGCTGGCCGCCCGCAAAGTTCGCTCGAATGAGCTTGCCCGAGCCATCGGCATTACGCCCTCCAATCTTTCGCTGTTGAAATCGGGCAAAGTGAAGGGCATCCGCTTTGAGACGTTGGACGCCATTTGCAGCTATCTCGACTGCCAGCCCGGTGACATTCTTGAGCACGTGCCGAATCAAGATGTGCCTGACCGGGCCAATGCGCCACTGCGGCGGGCGGGATGACCACGCCAAAGTCTATTATCGTCGCCGTCGCTGTGTTCTGCCTGTCCGCCTGCGACGTCCCTCTGTCGGAACATCCGCTTAAGCCCGCCACTCTTGGCACACCCGTTTCAAACACGCAGATGCTTGCGGCTTTTGACAGGAAGGGTGAGGCGACCCTTGAGAAAGTCAAAGTCGCGGATTGGGCCTTCCGGCGTGGTTATGTTGATCCCGTGGAGACGGAAACGAGCGGAGAGATTACAATCCACAAAGAAGAATTTGCTCACGAGGTCTATATCTACGCCTTGCGCCACCCAACACGCGGGCTCTATCTCATCGACGCTGGGTTTTCGAATAATCATGAAGACGCCTATGGCTTTTTATTGAAAGGCTCCGTACGCAACGAAGAGAGGCTGCTTGTTGTCCATACGTCAACAATCGACTGGCTCTCAAGGAATGATGGGGACGGTCTGCAAGGCGTTTTCCTAACGCATCTTCACTTCGATCACATGCAAGGTGTTGCCGATCTCGATCCGGTAATTCCGCTTTATGCGGGACCAGGAGCTGGGTCGAGCACACATATATACCATCGCATGATCTCCCAGCCGACAGCGCTTGCCTTGAGTAACCGCCCCCCGCTTGAGGCGTGGCGTTTCGACACACCTGAGCCGAACACACTGGCGGCCGTGGATGTGTTTGGTGACGGGATGCTATTCGCGTTGCACGTGCCCGGTCATACCCCAGGGTCGACGGCATACTTGGTCAATGCTGCCGATGGCGCTCACCTGATTACCGGTGATGCGGTTCACACTACGGAAGGGTGGACCGGCCCAACGCGTGATGCCATCGCCTTCGATGCGCATCTGGAAGAGTCATGGGTAAGCGTCGACCGCATGCGCGCCCTTGCCA
>WLXB01000201.1 GCA_012103295.1 Alphaproteobacteria bacterium
GGGTCGACCGCGCCAGGGCAGGTTAGCTCATTAATCGTTATGGCTTGTTCAGGAATGCTGGCGAATAGCGCCGCGCCCGCACGGTAGAGATCGCGCGCCTCTGTGGGCGACACAGTATGCAAACCGGGCGCACCAGATTGTTGTGCAGCATCGAGAAGCATTTTTATTTGTGGGTCCAGCGCTGAAGCCATTGTTGGTCATTCTCCCCTGCCCCGCCCAAAATGGGCACTCAACCAATCCGCAGTATAGGATATCGCCGCCCGCCCCACAGGGGCTGTTGCAAGAAAAGACATAAAGCCGTGAATGGTTGAATTGAAGCACCGGAAATTAACATTCACTCCCGCTGCTTCGAGACGTTCGGCGAATACTCTCCCCTCATCGCGCAACGGGTCATGCCCCGCCGTGAGAACAAGCGTCGAAGGAAACCCTAATAGGTCTGTCGCGGCGGACGGTGCCGCATAAAGGTTTTCGGTATCTGCTGGCCCATTTACGTAGTGCGCCACCGACCAAGCGATACTGTCACGGGATATGAAGTAATGACCATTGCCGTACCGGCTACGGGAGTGAAAAGGCGGATCATCATCAAGCGACAACATAGGGTAGAGCAATGCTAAACCCTGCGGGAGCATCTGCTCGCGGTCTCTGCGACGCAAGCAAAGAGCCGCGGCCAAATTAGCTCCAGCACTGTCGCCTGCGAGGATACATCGCGTGGGGTCGATATTTAGGGCCGCTGCGTTTGATACAACCCAGTCCAATGCCTCGTCGCAATCTTCAAGGGCGGCAGGGAATTTGTGCTCTGGCGCTAATCGATAGTCGACGCTTATGCCAACGCAATTAACCTGTTCGCACAGCGTCGCCACCAGCCCGTCGTAACAGGCTGGGTCCGCGAGCACCCATCCCCCACCATGTAAAAAGATAAGCGCAGGCCGCTGCTGTGTTCCTTCTGGATGATAGAGCCTCAATTTAAATCGCTCATCGAACTCGGGAACAGTACGGTCCGTAATCGCTACCGAATCCGCAACCGGCAGCGCCGTGGCCAGCAGGAGTTGCCGCATTCCAGCGCGAGACTCTGAAAGTGTTTGGTCTTCTAGCGCGGGCGCGTCTGCAGCGGCCACCTCGTCCAGAAAAGCCTGGCTCTCTGGATCTAAGGAGTCTTCAGTATCGACCTGGTCAGAACTCATAACTGAGCTGGACGCCCCACGTGCGTGGTGGTGCTACGAAGCCTTCTGGTTTTCCTGTTTCAACACCAGACTCCAGAATATTGAGAAAATAATCTTCGTCTAGAAGGTTCTTAACAAATGCAGCGACACGCCACTTCCCGTCAATATCATCCAATGCAACGCGCGCGTTAACGATGCTAAAGGAGTCTTGTGCCGACAGATCACGATTGAACGGTGTGAAAAAACTTTTGCTTTGATATTGATAGTCGACACGAACAGAAGCGCTGCCCCAATCCGCAATTGGTTGACTCAGTTGGCCACCCAAGTTGGCGGTGAATTTTGGCGACCGGGTTAACCTATTTCCCTGCAGATCGATGGTGCCGAGTTGAGGGTTAGACGGATCCTCGGTCAAGAATTGATCAAACTCAGCGTTGAGATAGGCTAAGCCCGCATTGACTTCAAAATTGGGTGCCGGCCGCGCCGCTAATTCCAGTTCTCCGCCCCAAATAGTCGCGTCCGCTGCGTTGGTGATCACGCCAGCGTTGTTCTCAAGTTTCGAAACCTGAAGATCAGTATAGTCGTAGTAGAATCCTGAGAGGTT
>WLXB01000110.1 GCA_012103295.1 Alphaproteobacteria bacterium
CGGGACTGTTTCAGTTCACGCGGGGCACCTGGCTCGACATGATGCGACGCCATGGCGACGAACTGGGTTTTGGCGATCTTGCGTCTCAAGTCAAAGAAAGCGCCACAGGGCGCATGACAGTGCTCAACGAAGATGCCGAAATCCAAATGCTGGCTATGCGCCGCGACCCGGACATCTCCTCTCGCTTCGCAGCCCTGTTCGCCAGCGACAATGCGCAGACCCTAGAAACATCTCTTGGGCGCGACGCTTCACCAGCCGAACTGTATTTTGCTCATTTCCTCGGAGCTTGGGGGGCCACAGCCCTGGTCACCACGGCCGAGCAAGACCCGACCAAACCGGCGGTCGACGTACTGCCCGCTGCCGCCGATGCGAACAAAACCGTGTTCTTCGAAGACAATGGCCTGGCCCGCACCGCCTCGGGAGTCATTAACTGGCTCAAAGAAAAGTTCACCGACCGCCTCAGTGAAACCGCCGATGTCGCCGCCCTGTTCAACCCGACAGAGCAGACAAAACCGGCGGCGCCGATGGCACCGATGTTCAGTGAAGCTCCGGCATCTCCGTTTGATGTTGGTGCAGCCTCACGGTCCGGCGATACCGACCGGATGGGTGTCTCCATGTATCTACTGCAAATGCTGTCACAGATGATGTCGGCCCAGCCTATGCAAATGGTCGACGATCCGTTTGCCATGCAAACCCCCGGCTTTGGCGGGGATGATTGGGGCAGCGCCCTGACTCAGGCCTTCGACCGGGAGAGCCAGATCACCGCAACACAGGCTGAACGGGCCTATCGTCAGGCAAACCCCATGGCAAACCCTCAAGCCCAGGCTCAACCGCTTAGGACGTCTGCATAGCCAGCGCCTTGACCCGGGGGCGGACGACAGCGTAAAGCCCGGGCCATGACTGCTCCCATCATAGGCATCACTGCCGACCGCGAAGACCCGGGTGGATACTCAAAGTTTCCCTGGTATGCGTTGCGCGTGAACTACTGCTCCGCCGTGCAGGCCGCCGGCGGCATTCCAATCATCCTACCGCCCGATGCCCGCCTGATTGATCGATATGCCGAGATGATCGACGGCTTGATCGTGTCTGGGGGCGCCTTCGATGTTGACCCGGCCTTGTTCGGCGAAAAAGCTGTGCACGACACGGTCGTTCTGAAGACTGACCGCACCGACTTCGAACTCGGCCTGACCAAGAAATTCCTCGCTGACGACCGCCCGGTGTTCGGCATCTGCGGCGGCCAGCAGTTGCTCGCGGTGGCGCTCGGCGGAACATTGATCCAGCACATCCCCGATGAGGTGGACAAAGCCCTCGCCCACGAACAACCTAACCCACGCGATGAAGCCGGGCATGATGTGACGATCACACCAGGCACACGTCTACATGACATCGTCGGTAGCGACACCCTGGCCGTGAACAGCGCCCATCATCAGGCCGTCAAAGCGGTACCGTCCAACATCGTGATTGATGCGATGGCCTCCGACGGTGTGATCGAAGGGATCGAAGACCCGTCTAAGCGATGGTGCATTGGCGTGCAGTGGCACCCAGAATTCCACATCTCCGACGGTGACCGCCGCCTGTATGACTCCTTCATCAAGGCCAGCTCATGAACGCGCCCAAAGCGGTACCCGCGGCGGACAACACTGATGGCGATCGCGTCGCCAAGGTCATTGCCCGGGCTGGCATTTGCTCCCGCCGTGAAGCGGAAGCGCTAATTGAACAAGGCCGGGTGACCGTCAACGGCACGACCTTGACCAAACCGGGCGTAAAAGTCACAGCGGATGATTTAGTGCGGGTCGACGGCGAGAAACTTCCGGCCCTCGAACCACCCCGGCTTTGGCGATACAACAAACCGACCGGATTGGTGACCAGCCATAAGGATGAACGAGGCCGAGAAACGGTATTCGATGCTTTGCCGGCCTACTTGCCCCGCGTGATTTCTATTGGCCGCCTTGACCTCAACTCTGAAGGTCTATTGCTGCTGACCAACGACGGCACCTTGGCGCGTTCCATGGAGCATCCCTCAAGAGGTTGGACCCGGCGGTACCGGGTGCGGGTGCATGGCGACATTAAAGACAAAATGTTCGATCCACTGGCCAGGGGCGTAACCATCGATGGCATCCACTACGGCCCGGTGCAGGTGAAACTGGATCGTAAACCGGGTGTTAATTCCTGGCTCACCGTGTCCTTAAGTGAAGGCAAAAACCGGGAAGTGCGGCGGGTCATGGAGCATGTCGGCCTCAAGGTTAATCGTCTGATGCGCACCGCTTACGGTCCGTTTCAACTGGGCTCCCTCAAGCCCGGTGAACTGACGGAAATGCCGCATAAGGTTCTCAAAGAACAACTGGGCGCTGACTTGCCCGAACTTAAAAATACCGTCGGCAAAAACAGCCGGAAAAAGTAGCGCACGGCGATGACGGGAAAAGTGCGCATCACAGCAGGTACGTTCAAGAATAAACCCCTCGCGGTACCTGAAGGCGACAGCGTACGCCCAACCTCGGACCGCGCCCGGCAAGCCCTGTTCAACCGGCTTGAACATAGCTTCTCAGACATCGGATTTAGACTGAGGGGCGCTCGGGTTGTCGATCTGTTCGCTGGCACAGGAGCACTAGGCCTCGAAGCCCTGAGCCGAGGCGCATCTCCCGCCACTTTTATCGAGCGCAGCCCGACATCCCTCGCCGTGCTCAAGCGTAACATTGCGGCACTGGGTGTTGATGACAAAGTCACCGTGCTGACGATGGATGCAACCACCCTACCCGCTGCCTCGCAGCCTTATAATCTTGCCCTGCTAGACCCACCCTATGAACAAAGTCTAGCCGAGCCTGCGCTTGTCGCATTGGCGAGCAAACAATGGCTGACCGACGCTGCCGTGGTGGCGGTCGAAACCGCGGCGGCGGAAACACTCGCCGCTCCAGACGGATTGACGATTGAAGATGTACGCAGCTATGGACGTGGCGCAATCACCTACCTAACCGCTGACCAGCAAAAAACGTAAAGACGGTTTCCCGAGGGACGAGCCCATGCACTATGGGCTTTTGAATAATTTCTCGGCCAGAGTCAGGGCTTTAAAATTTTAACAAACGAGTACAGATGAAAGCTTTGCGCCAAGGCTTCGATATTGAAGGTTTTTTCGCCCTATCGCCATCGCCTCCCGTTACGGATGATTGTTGTAGGCGTCGATATCGTCGTCCGCAGATATAAGACGAGAAGCCGGATCATCTCCCGGGTATGAGTCAAACTCGATGACATTGCGATCCGGGTCGCGGATGAACAGCGCACTCATATCCTTGAAGCTGAACTGGCCGGTTATCTCGATACCATTGTCATTGAGGAACGTTTTAAGGACGTCGAGAGACCGCACTTTCAGCGCCATATGGGTATAACCCGCATGCTTGCGGTCGATATCCATCAAAACGTTTTGGTCGTCTGACTCGGTGCTCGGGCCAAGCAAGTTCAACACGACGCCCGATGCGTGCTCCATCATAATCGGATGGCCTTTTTCAAAACCCGTGTCTGTTATCAGCTTAAACCCGAGCATTTCGTAGAAGTCGGTTGCCCGTTTTTTCTCTTTCACGCGAATGCCGATGTGGTCGATTTTCAATATGGAAACCATGAGGGTTTTCCTGTTAATGGGGCCTTTCACAGTGGCCCGACTCTCTTGTTTCCTCACTCTCCACTGTTCCTGTTTCATTCACTAGATATGGATTTTGCAATATAGTGTTCTATGAGAGGAACGCATGTGAACGATCTCAATGATCTGGTTATCTTTGCAAAAGTGGCGGAATTGCTGGGTATTTCCTCGGCGGCTCGGGCTCTCCGCATGCCCAAATCAAAGGTCAGTCGCCGCCTCACTGCCTTGGAGGACGAGCTAGGCGTACGCCTTTTGGAGCGCAATACACGAGGTGCGCGCCTCACGGATGCCGGTGAAATTTACTACCAGCACTGCAGGAGGGTCGTTGAAGAAGCGGCTACCGCACGCGAATCCGTAACGCACATGATGGCCGCGCCGCGCGGTCCATTGAAGATCAGCACCTCTGTCGCCATCGGACAACACCTACTGACTCCGGTACTAGGGGAGTTTATGGCGCTCTACCCTGAGATCGCGTTGGACGTTCAGTTAGAAAACCGGCGCGTCGACCTCATTCGCGAAGGATATGACGCCGTCATCCGCATTGGTGCCTTGGACGACTCATCCTTGATCAGCAAACCGTTGGGCGAGGACCACGCCATCTTAGTAGCGTCGCAGACCTACCTTAAACGGATGGGCACGCCACAAAACCTCAGCGACCTTGAAAACCATCGCCTATTGGTGATGGGAGATGCGCCCACCCTCGATCAATGGCTGTTGGTCGGACCAGAGGGGCGACAGGAGTCCTTGGCTATCCGCCCCTATGCGACACTGAACGATCTCACAATGATCCGCCAAGTTGCCCTGGATGGTGGCGGAATTGCTCTGCTGCCCCGCTATCTGTGTACAGACGAGGTGATGCATTCGAATGGACTGCGCAAAATTCTGAGCGATTGGCGATCTCTGCCCTTCGGCTTTTACGCGCTCTATCCGAGCCGCCGCAGCATGACTTTAAAATTGAGAGCCCTGCTCGATTTCTTGGCAGACAAGCTCGGGGATTAACGCTGCCTTCTCCTACGGTCGCTCAATCGGCGCAGCTAGGGTCTCTATGGCAACCAATCTTGAGTCTGCGCTCTGCCAGCGGATTTTTCGAAGCTCTGTGTATTCGGGCGAGTCATAGAACGCTTCAATCGTCGCCATATCAGGAAACTCAATGACGACGGTGCGCCGGGGTTGCCAATCTCCTTCAAGGACTTTGACCGCACCGCCACGGGCGATATAGCGACCGCCGAATTTATTGACGATATCCGGATTGGCTTTGATGTAGGCCGCGTAAGCATCCGGGTCTTTGACGTCGATATCAGCAATAAGAAAAGCAGGCATGCGATAGTCCTTATGAGTACAAATTAATGAGTCTAATCACTTACGCGCATCCGCCCTCTCCGGCCCCGTTTGTTCTAACTAGACTATAGATTGGTCTTTGCCATTGCTCTTAATTCTTGCAGTTGCAAACTCAAAGAAAGCATGGACCTTGGCGCTTCGCCTAATATCGGGATGAGCGAGCATCCAGAGTTCGGAGTCGAATGTCGGTTCAGGCTCCTCTAGTCGGACCAAGTCTGGACAGCTTGCTTCCAGGTAACACGGCAAAACTGCAATACCGAAACAGGCGCGAACTAGATCAAGCATCCCCATAACTGAATTGGTGGTAATGGCACGCGCGCCCTCTACCATGCGAAGAGCCGTAATTTGACTCATAGGAGACTGGCGAAGGCTGTCGTCAAGTTGAATCCAACGATGCTCTTCTGGTGGGACTCCACGAACGGACTTTAGATAGTCCGAGCAAGCGTAGGATGTGTATGCAATGGGCAGCAGGCTCCGACCAATCCAATGCTCCGGCGGATGCTGGGTCGGGCGCAAAGCAATGTCAGCGTCCCGCTGCATAAGATCAAGTGAACGAGTGTCGGACATGAGTCTGAGTTCGATATCTGGATACTGTTCTTGAAACTCCATAAACACTGGGCCGAGCCAATGGAGCAGCGAATCCGTTGTTGTGACACTCAGCGCGCCTTCGAGGCGCAGATCCTGCCCACCCAATTCACGCTGAATACGATTCACCCCGTCGTGCAGTTCGCGACCAAGGCGCAAAAAATGTTCGCCGGCCGGTGTCATGACGTAGCCATGACTTAGGCGTTCAAACAAAGTCACACCTAGCTTGTCTTCCACCCCGTCAAGGCGCCGGTACACAGTAGAGTGATTGACTCCGAGTTTTCGGGCTGCACCCGAAAGAGTGCCGGTTTCACAAACTGCGAGAACGAAAGGAATATCACTCCAATCCATCATCTGTGCATTCACGCAAACTCTCCTTGCACTTTATGCTCATTAACTTGCACAAATTATCAGAATAGGGTCACCGCAACAAATAGATTAGGAGCCAGGATATGACCCGCAGTCTCTTGGGTGCTCTTGCACTCGCCGTAATTTCTACTGCTGTTTCTGCCGTAGAAATTGAAACTAAATCGCTTGATCAGCTCTACACTGAGGCAATAGCCGAAGGCGGTCATCTCATCCTCCGCGCTGGAGGCGACAAGTCCGATCAATCCGACTTCTACCTTGATATGTTCAAGGAGCAGTTTCCCGACATCAAGGTCACGCATTCGGTAGATCTCAGTAAATTTCATGCGCCGCGCTTCGACTATGCCCTGGCAACGGGGAAGTACGAAAACGTGCCGGACGTGATCCAACTGCAAACGCTGCACGATTTTGATTACTACACCCAGCAAGACCTACTGTTGGCATACAAGCCAAAGGGCTGGGACAAAGTTTTCCCAGATTACAAAGATCCGCATGGCTACTGGACCGGTCTTTTCGGCGTTTCGTTCAGCAACATGGTGAACATCGATGTCATCGATGAAGACAAAGCACCGCGTGATGCGATGGACTATCTGGACCCTGCGCTTAAAGGCAAAGTCATTCTCACTTACCCCCATGATGATGACGCTGTGCTCTACCAGTTCTGGAACCTGAAGCAGATGTATGGGTGGGAATACCTAGAAAAGCTTGTTGCCATGGAGCCAACCTGGGTGCGCGGCACGTCTATGCCCTACGTATCGGTCAGCAACGGTTGGTACGGGGCAAGCTTCACCACGTCCTGGGCCTTTGTACCTTATCCAAACAGCCCAGCTCGGTTTTTGCTGCCAGAAGAAGACTTTTTTCTAACTTGGGTACAAACCGCAGCTATCCCGAAAAAAGCCAAGAACAAGGC
Organism: Alphaproteobacteria bacterium; assembly: GCA_012103295.1. GTDB lineage: Bacteria > Pseudomonadota > Alphaproteobacteria > Rhodospirillales > Rhodospirillaceae > WLXB01. The sequence goes on from WLXB01000110.1 coordinate 6,828, forward strand.
CGCTGCAAAACTATATATGAGCTGGATGCTTTCTAAGGAGTACCAGAGCAAATGGCTACAATGGCCCGTCCGAATGGATGTAGAAGCGCCAGGCGGCTACAAAACACTACATCATCACAATACCTCGCCTGCAGATTTTCACAGATTCATGTTGAAGAGAGACCAGCTGGAACGCTTCCGTTTTCAGATGGAACAGCTCGTTGGTCCCATCAAAGGTATCTCACCTCTTGATATGGACTACAGTGTTAGGCCCTGAAGGCATTCACAAAACGTGAGCAGATGTTTGAGACCTTCGCGATGTATAGGCTGGCCTCAACCCAAACCTAGTCGCTTGTAAGCATCTGCCACAGACGACCAAAGCTCTGCCTCGGGTTTTCGCGATGAGTTTGGTACGTTGCGTGCGCATTTGATTCGGCCTCTGTCACCACGTTCACAGACCAAAGCGGATCAATCTCGTTGGGGACAAACGAATAACGAATATCGATGACCCGATTGGGAATGTCCGGGTCGACCGCAACAAACCCATTGCTGAAATCAACGAAGCGCTGGATATCGATGGCTTGTTGCGTGCCGGGCTCAAGCCATGGCACGTCGCGTGATAGATCAAGCTTGGGAATGGACGTGCCGGTAAAGTGTTGAGGGCTGGTACCGACTTTCACCGCATCCACATGGAAACGGTCTTCCAGTTCATAGATGGTTTTCCACACCAGGATGTTTGCGAAGCTCGGCTTCGCCTCGAGCCGGAGCGGCACATGCCCGCGAGACGCAGCGATTTCCTCACCTGCAGTGATAGCGGCGCTGTGCTGAATGGTACCCGTTGATACGTAGACCCCGACCCAGAGCAGGGCGGCTCCGGCAAACACACGGTTCTGTTTGAGCGCCGCCGTCACACACAGGGCGACGAGCGTTATGGTGAACACAGGGTCAATAATCGGCACAACACTCCATGAGAGTCGCACATCACTGAACGGCCAAAGCAACATCGTGCCATAGGACGTGGAGGCATCGAGCAGCCCATGGGTCGCGTAGCCCAAAGTGCAGCTTACAAATATTTGTAGAAACGTTAGCTGCCAACGCCGACCCACCGCATAGTAAATAGCGAGAGCGCAGAGCAGCCCACCGACGGGGATAAACGCGAGCGAGTGGGTAAAGTGGCGATGATATTCGAGGAATATCAAGGGATCGGTTGTCGACCGGATCAACGCATCCAGGTCTGCGGCCATACCGGCGACAAACCCCAGTCCGCCAGCGATGGCGACGTTTTTTGTTTTGGTCGGCGTCGCCTGAGCGAGCGCTGCGCCCAGCGCGCCTTGAGTTAACGGGTCCATAGGGAGTACTTGTCGGTCATTACCCTGAACCTATACCAGGAAACGGTATTCGGCCTATGGTGAAAGCCATTCATCCGCCGCAGGAGCCCACCATGACAATCCGCCGAAGCATTCCTTTCTTACTGTTGGCACTGAGCTTGACCCTCCCGGCCGGGGCCTTCGAGCAGAATGGCAACATCTTACGCATGGCGACGGGTACCCATAGCTTCTATGAGGAAGACGGAACTACCGTGCGCGGACAAGAACACTTCCGCATGATCGCTCATGCGGACGGCAGCCGGACCATGATGCTGAGCAAAATCATGTTCGACAGCGACCGTCAGCACAACATCACCATGCGGGTTGATCCACGGTTCCGGCCCATCGAGGCCTACGGCAGCTATTGGTATCCAACCGGGTTTAAGGGCTCGATACGTGTGACCGTCGACGGCGATTTACTGCAAGCGACATCGTGGGGACCGGCTGGCCGCGCCGAACACGACGTACGGGTGCCACAAGCGCTCGCCGTGGTGACCCATGGCGAAGGTCTGAACGCGTGGAGTGCGTCTGTGCTCGACCCCGAGGATGACCAACCGGGTGTCAGCCAAAGAGAGATGGCGCGAACGTCGTATTTCATTAGCCCCGTGAAGAACGGCGACGGACCGGTGCTCGGCAATGTGGTGCGCGCAACCCTAACCCGCGTCGGCGAAGAAACCATCACCGTACCAGCAGGCACCTTCGACACGATTCATTACAATACAGGCGTGCTGGATATCTGGGCGATCAAAGGCGACCGCGTTCTCGCCAAGCAAACCTTCCGCGGCCAGAACTACCTGCTGACTGAGTACGAGGTGAAGTAAAGCCGCTAGGCTTTGCGGCTGCCGAAAATAAACCAGCCGCCACGGCCGTGCGGCGGGGCCTCTGCTTTTCCATCCCACACATCGGCCAGCTTGTCTTCGGGATAGGTTGCGACCTCAGGAAGGGTCTGCTCGAAGGTATTGGCCGCTGGAAAACCAGCCCCGGTCATCAACTGAGTCGGATCCTGTGAGCGGAAATTCCGATAGTTGGGTTCGTTGTTGTGGCGGGTGTCCCAATCAAAAGTGAAATTAAGAAACGGCTCGCACGATTTGTGTGGCGGCAGTTCCACATTCACCATGATCCCGCCGGGCTTTAGGACGCGTAACGCTTCCTGCAGAATGCGCTTGGTCGCCGGGACCGCGATCTCGTGGAAGAAGAAGCTGGAAACCACCAGGTCAAAAGACTCATCTTCGAAATCCACCTTCTCCGCATTCTGCTGGCTGAGATGCATTTTGACACCAGCCAGTTCCGCTTTGGCGTGGCCGTAACGCAATCCGGGACCGGCGATATCGATACCGTACAATTCAATGCCCGGAAACGCGGCGTCATAAGTCATGAGGTTGCTGCCACCCTGAGTGCCCATATCGAGCACATTGGACGGAGTAAAATCCGGATAGGCATGTTTGAGCCACGCGCTGACGGACGATCCGACGGCGCCAAAATCACGCAGCGGATTGATCAGCGGTCCGGCTTGCTTAACCCCGAGCAGAACGCCTTGGGCAACATCGTCTTCGGTGTACTCCGAGTGATAGCCCCCGGGGATTAAATGCACATGTTGCGCCGTAATGTATTTGGGTAGCTCTAGGTCCGGATTGGTCCGGAGCGTGCCACCAGCGGGGTTCTCGTTCGCGATCTCGCGGGCCGCCTCAATCATCTCTGGCAGTTTTCGTTGAACGGCCGCCACCTTCGATTGGCTGACCATTTCCTGCGCGTTGTAACGAAACGAGCTGTAGGTGCGATAAAACAGATTCTTCTCAATGGCCTTGGAGATTTCGTGGCCCGTTTCAGGGCTACGGCCATGCTTCTTTTCGAATTCTGGCTTAACAGACGCCTCATAGGCATCGCGCACTTTGAAGCGCACATTCATCAAGGCATGATTGTGCATCTTGGCGAGATACCGGGTGCGGACGTACTCATCGTGGGTCTGTTGGAAAAGGCTATCGGGGTTCTTCATGGCTTGGGCTCGTCACGGATATTCAATGTCTAGGGCCGTTTGAACACCAATTGAGGCTGGGCTGTAAAGACTTTTGGAATGTCTTATAATCATGGTGAACGCTATACCCCCGCGAAATTAGGATTTTCCAATGACATCACGATTGTTCTCGACCCTACTCGCCCTCCTTGCCATCGCGGGGATACAGACCGCCCAGGCAAAAGTATTGGTCTTTGGCGGCACCGGGATGATCGGCTATGAGATTGTCAAAGCGCTGAAGGCGCAGGATCAGGATGTCACAGTCTTTGTCCGCGCGACATCAAATGTTGATGATCTCGATAAAATCGATGTGCCCTATGTGGTGGGCGACGTGCTGGATGCAGACTCTCTCAATCGCGTGTTCAAAGAGGGCGACTACGACGCCGTGATCAGCTCGATCTCGCGGTCCGGGTCCTTTGGCTCGGCCCAGGAAGGCGTCACCATTCACCGTACCGGCAACAACGCCATTACCGCTGCCGCGGGGTTGGGTTGCGTGGATCACCTCATTCTCATGGGCACCGTCGGCGCAGGCGATAGTTCTGGCACGTTGGGCGAACGCCAGCGCACATCGTTCAAGCAAATCTACGCGGACAAAACAGCCGCTGAAAATTTCCTCCGCGCTAGTGGGCTGACTTACACAATCGTCAGAACCGGTATCATTTTGACCGACAAGCCAACCGGCACAGTTGAGTTCACCGAAGATCGCACCGTCCGCCACGCCGCCAACGTTTTCGATTTCGCGGCTATGACCGCCGGCTGTGTTGATAACCCGGACTGCGCCAATAAAATATTTCACACCCACGACCCGGCGATTCCCCCGTTGAACATGGAGGACATGATGAAAGCCTTCGAGGGTTTAGCAGCGTTCGAAAATAAGCGGCGCGGCAAGAAAACCGAATAACGACAGACCCTAACCGTTCGCTAAAACGTCATTCAACCAAAGGACTTTGGCTCTTGCCGCGATTAGAGCTTCATCTTCCGTGGCAAACACTTTGTCGCCAAACACGCCATCGGGAAACCATCCGCGACCATCTTCGGGATCACGCCGATAGGTTTCAAATCCGTACGTATCGTCGGGGCGTTGGAAAATATCGACACAACGGGAGGCTATGACCTGGGCTTGATTTCAGCAACTGATCCTGATGTGTTTGATACATTTACGTATCTGATCTTACCTGGAATGGACGCAAGCCACTTTTCGCTGGGCGGATCACAATTGAACCAGCTTATATTTGACGCTGGCACACTCGACTACGAAACAAAGCCTAATTACTCAGCAACAATCAAGGTCACGGACAGCCAGGGCAACGAACTCGACTCCACTCTTTCGGTTCATGTCGTCGATCTAAACGAAACACCATCCTCGATCACACTTTCGAATTCGCGAATTCCAGAAAATTCAGACACCTCAAATGGATATGCGATTGGTGACCTACAGACCACCGACGAAGATTTCGGGGACACTCACAACTATACAATCACTGGCGGCGCAGATCAAAACAATTTCAGCTTGGGTGGCAACAACGGGGCGACACTAATCTTAAGCGATCTTCTAGTCGATTTTGAAACTCAATCAACCTACGAGGTAGAGATTACGGCCACTGATTCAGGGGGAAACCAAATCCAGAGAATCCTGACGATTAATGTCGATGATCAAAACGACACGCCTTCCGGAATTAATCCTACAAACTTTTCGATTCTTGAGAATCAAGGTCTAGATGCAGGCGTCGTATTAGGCGACCTCATCACA
>WLXB01000111.1 GCA_012103295.1 Alphaproteobacteria bacterium
TTAATGAAACAGGTTCTCGGCACTTGAATAGGCTCTCACCAACGCTGTCATTGTACATCGGCTGGCAATTTATTGTCGCCTTTGTCAGCGTACTCCTCGTGGTTATGGGGCTAATCATGCTGTTCGACCTCATCGAACTGGTGCGACGATCGGTCACGGCAGACGATTTGGGGATGGGGACACTGTTCGGACTGGCCGCACTAAAGCTGCCTCATACCCTCCAGGATGTTCTACCGTTTGCCGTCATGATCGGCATGATGTTTGCGCTGTTCAGATTGGCGCGAAACTCAGAGCTTGTTGTTATGCGCTCGGCGGGCGTGTCTGTTTGGCAGTTCTTGGCACCGACGCTTCTTCTGGTCGCCGTTCTCGGGATTCTCAATCTCCTCGTCGTGAATCCGTTCTCCGCGAGCCTGTATCAAACCTACGAGCAGCTTAAGGACGAGCTTTTTCTCAAACGGACCAACGCTTTAAACATTGGTGTAGAAGGGCTCTGGTTGCGGGAAACGTCCGACGATAAACAATTAGTCGTGCACGCACGCGGCGTTCGGCAAGAGGGCAGTATCCTGTTTGTTCGCGGTGTCAGCTTATTTGAGATGGATAAAGCAGATCGTTTTGTTCGGCGCTACGAAGCTGAGGATGGCCAGCTGCTCGATGGGTTTTTTAAGCTTGATGACGTTTGGGAGACATCGCCCAATATACAATCAATCTTTCACACGGAACTATTCCTGCCGACCTCAATCTCAATCGGTCAGGTTCAAGAAAGTTTCGCAGCGCCTAAAACCATGTCGTTCTGGGAGTTGCCACAGTTCATCCGTTTCTCAGAGGAGGCAGGCTTCTCCACGCGGCCCCATCGGCTGTATTGGCACTCCTTATTAGCATCACCGTTCTTGTTTTGCGCAATGGTATTGGTGGCATCAGCGTTTTACCTGACCACAAATAATCGCCTTGGCGGCTGGACAAAACGTGGATTGGCCGGACTTGGTGCGGGGTTCATGCTCTACTTTTTTTCCCGCCTTACCTATGCGCTCGGCTTGTCGGCAATCTTGCCGCTGCCCCTTGCCGCATGGGCCCCAACGACCGTGGCCGCATTGCTCGGACTGACATACCTTTTCCATCATGAGGATGGTTGAGCCGGGTATGAGCACAGGAAGTGTGACTGACGACGACAATCCGGTCTGGGTTTCTCTAACGCTGGCCGTTGTTCTGGCAACAACGTTGTATCGTATCCTCGTTGTTGTCTCCTCTCCGTTGCCGCTGTTCTTTGACGAAGCCCAGTACTGGGCCTGGGCGCAAGACCTAGCGTTCGGGTACTACTCAAAGCCGCCAATGATTGCCTGGGCGATTGCTGGAACCACTGCCTTGTGCGGAGATGGGGAGGGCTGTGTTCGGCTCAGTGCGCCACTGTTTCATGGTGGAACGTCGATGGTCGTCTTTTTCCTAGCGAAGGCGCTCTATGACGGGCGCACAGGCTTCTGGGCGGCCGTGTCATTTGCGTTGCTACCGGGCGTTAGTCTGTCCGGTATGATCGTATCGACCGATGTCTATTTGTTGTTCTTTTGGGCGGCGGCATTGTTGGCGATTGTTCGGGCTGAAGCGACAGATCGTTGGGCGTGGTGGGGTTTGTTCGGTGCAGCCTTAGGACTTGGCCTAATGAGCAAGTACGCCATGGTGTTCTTTTTGGTTGGGTTCACCGTCGATTCCCTGTGGCGCAGGCAAGACAATCCATTGTGGCGGCGGCAAAAATTCTGGCGTGCCATTGGTCTTGCGTTGGTGATTTATTTTCCCAATCTGATGTGGAATTGGTCCAACGGGTTTCCCAGCTATCTCCACACCGGGGAGAACATCAATATCAATGGAAACCTGATTAATCCCGTTAAGGCTATCGAGTTCTTGGCCAGCCAGTTTGGTGTTTTCGGACCGATCCTTCTTACGTGTTATCTTGGGTTGGTGGGCATGCTGCTTTTTCGGCGTACCAATGGGAATGTGTTGACCGATAGGCAGCGTCAGCTTTTTGCGTATTCGCTGCCAATTTTGAGCCTAATCACGTTCGAAGCCTTTTTGACTCGCGCCCATGCCAATTGGGCGGCCACCGCATATGTAGCAGCATCCGTATTGGTGGCGGCTGAACTGCTCAAACGAAACCGGACAAACTGGTTGAAAGGCTCGCTCGCCCTTCATGTCCTGGCAGCCATCGTTCTCTATAATTTTGATCTTATAGCTCGCACATTCGATGTTCCGATTACGCCTGGTTTAGACCCGGCGCGGCGTATGCGAGGTTGGGATCATGCAGGCAATTGGGCCAGCGACTTGCAGCGTGAAATGCCGGGCGTGAAGCTTTTATTTGATGATCGAAAAGTTATGTCGGCGCTGACCTATTACGTGCGGCCGCACCCCTTTGACGCAGTGATGTGGAACCCTACCGGTAAACGAAATAATCACTTCGAAATGGTGACCGATATTCGTGGTTTCGAAGGTGACGATTTTCTGTACGTGATTCGTCATGACTGGCCCGAGAGGGCGGGTTCATCATTTAAGGAATCAAAGTTGGTTGCCACGTTCCGCGCGCGCGCGTACTCGGGTGATGTGCTTGAGTTGCGCGCATATCGGTTGAGCGATTTTGGGGGCTACCAGTAGTGTTGCGCTCTACAACTTCGCTGGTCATCAGGCACCCATGGTTTGTCGTTCTGGGCCTGGCTGCAATGGTGAGTTTGTTCCCAGAGATAGATTTGTGGGCCAGTGCGTTATTCTTCGATCGGGCGACGATGGAGTGGGTGTCTCGATCCAATCTTATGCAATTCGCTCGCAGTGGGATGCCGCCCTTGATTATCGGTGCGCTTTTGTTTTGTCTCGTGTTGTGGCTGGCTGGACGGGTGTTGCAACAACAATTCTGGGACATGTCGGGGCGTAAAGCTGGATTTCTTTTGGCGACGATACTTCTCGGCCCAGGGTTGATCGTGGAGAGTGTGTTGAAGGTGTATTCAGGGCGGGCTCGCCCGCGGGACATCACCACCTTTGGCGGTGACGACCCGTTCACACCGGCGATTTGGCTGGCAGAGTCCTGCAGTCGTAATTGTTCGTTCGTTTCAGGTCATGCTGCGCTTGCATTTTGGGTAACGGTTTTTGCATTTCTTCTTCCAGTTGGACAACGCTCCCTTATGTTGATGGCAGGTGTTGTGTTTGGAATTTTAATGGGGCTGGCCCGTATGGCTGAAGGCGCACATTTTCTCAGCGATATCATGTTCGCTGGTATTATCGTGGTCGGGCTCAACATGTTTGCGGCAAAACTTATGCTCGGTGAAGATGATGTGAGAGAGACGAGCGATGGCGCTTAAAGGACTCGTGAGCAAGCTTTCGGGAAAGCTTGCTGATACCTTTTCGGCAAGATCTGACCGCGGCCCCTGGCAACCGTCGCAGGGTGACTTTCCTCGACTTATGCTCCTCGAGCTGGAAGAAATTGATGCGTTAAAAGACACCGGCGGCCTCTTCGCGCTTTGGCATCGTGGTGTGAGGCCGCAGTGGATCTATGTGGGCCATACTGTCGATCTCGCTACGACTATCATCGCGGCTCAATCGGATGCGGATATCGGGCTCTATAATCTCAACGACGGCGTTTACATGACGTGGGCGTTTTGTCCGGAGGGCGAGCGCGCAGGCGCGGTTCTCTATCTGAGACAAGCCTTAAGCCCGGCCATTGCCGGGTCGCTGCTTGGGAGTGTCGACCATATTCCCGATGAGACCAAACCGTCAGAATTTCCTCTCCCGGTCGACTAGATAACGCCCATTCCCCGAACGGAGCATAGTCTTTCCTACTTGGTCTTGGCGGTTGAGCCGTTATGCTCCTGGCCATGAAAAAATATTATGTCGATGGCCCGATGGGTCAGGTTCATGTGCGAGAGCTCGGCGATGGTCCGGCCCTCGTCCTACTTCATCAAACGGCCTGGTCGTCGTTGCAATTTAAACACGCGATGCCATATCTGGCTGCGCGAGGTTTACGCTGTATTGCAATTGATACACCTGGATACGGATTGTCAGACGGTCCTGATGACCCGCCGTCGGTCCAGGACTATGCCGATTCTCTCGCGGTGACCTTTGAGGGGCTAGATGTTGATCAGCCCGCGGTGTTTGGCCATCACACCGGGGTCTCCATAGCAACGGCTTTCGCTGCGAAATATCCTGAGAAAGTGGGGCAACTGCTCTTGCATGGCGTGCCAATTTATACGCCAGAGAAACGCGCTGAGCGGCTGGCTAGGCCACATTTCGATCAAACGCCCAGACCGGATGGTTCGCATTTGACAGACCGGTGGGGTTTGGCCAACACCGTATCCGGCGGATCTGCGTCACCAGACGCGATCCATTGGTCTCTGGTTCAGTTTTTTTGGGCGGGACCCAATGAATGGTTCGGTCACCATGCGGCATTCAGCTACGACATCGATGTCGACTACAAAGCGCTAACCGTGCCGACTGTGGTCATTTCCAATACAGGGGACGTCTTGCATGAGCGGATGCCCTATCTTCGTGACGCACGACCGGATTTCACCTTTGCTGAATTGGAAGGTGGCACTTTCCACATCATTTTCGATGAACCTGAGCGCTGGGCAACGCTGGTGTCTGAACTTGTCGCGAGGGATTAGGGCCATGAAACCACGCCGCGGATACATCGATGGGCCCACGGGGCAAATTCACTTTCAAACGCTCGGCGACGGGATCCCGTTAATTTTGTCCCATCAGTCACCCAGCTCATCCAACATGTTTCGCAAGGCGTATCCGTTGCTAGCCGCGGCAGGAGTTCAGGCTATTGGTGTGGATACCCCCGGCTTCGGCAGTTCTGACGTGCCTGATCCAAGACCGGCAGTACGTGACTACGCCAGCATCTTTGCGCCGGTGCTCGATCATTTCGGATTTAAGACGGCGCATTTCATTGGTCATCATACGGGGGCCGCAAACGTTGCGGAGTTTGCCCATCTGCATCCCGACCGCGTTGAGTCTCTCATTCTAAACGGCCCGCCAATATTCTCAGACGAGGAACGTAGCAATCGCACTGGTGCACCAGGTCCTTCACCCATTGAGCCCGACGGCAGTCACTTGAAGAGGCGCTGGGACGCACGGGTTGCGGCAACCGTTGGTTGGAGTGACGTTGAGGCCATGCACAACAATGTGCTGCAAACGTTATGGGCCGGCGAGACATTTTGGTATGGCCACGCGGCGGCATACGAGTACGACGTCACAGATGCCTTTATGGGCCTGGCCATGAGAACCCTGATTCTCACCAACACTGGTGACGACATTTATCATCTCAGTTGTCGGGCGAGGGATATGCGGCCCGACATGGCTTTCGTCGAGTTAGACGGTGGAACCCATGATATTGTTGATGAACAGCCCCAGGCTTGGGTTGATGCGGTCGTGTCGTTCATCAAAGACGCGTGAGCAGCGGCGAAATGGCCTGCTTTTTGCCGTAATTTAGCCTGGTAATCAGCTGGTCTCTGATAGCGTGAGCCTATGACCACCGATCTAGCCCAGCCCCCAGCTCAGATTTATGCTGTCGCCACAGCTTATCCTTCACACGTCATGCGACAGGATGAGGTTGCCGCGAAGGCAGCGGAGGTGTTTGGCCACAAACCCGACTACTTCCGTCGCATGGCTGCCGCGTATGGTAACGCCGGCGTAGAGACGCGCTATTCCTGTGTTCCGCTTGATTGGTATCTAGAGCCCCATGGTTGGCCGGAGCGCACACAGCTCTATGAGGAAAACGCTATTGCCCTCCTGACCGAGGCAGCAACAGCCACTATGAAGCAAGCCAATATCAAGCCGGCGGATATCGCCGCGACAGTGGTAGTCTCGAGCACCGGTGTCGTTACACCCAGTTTAGACTCACTCCTGCAGGGTCCGTTGAGCTTGAAGCCGAGTGTCCAGAGATTGCCCATCTTTGGGCTTGGGTGCGCCGGAGGTGTTATTGGCTTATCGCGAGCGGCTGCACTGGCGGGTAGTATTCCAGGCCAGTGGGTTTTGTTTCTTTGCGTGGAACTATGCGGTCTCACCTTCCGGCAATCTGACGACAGCAAAGCAAATTTAATTGGCACGGCAATTTTTGGTGATGGTGCAGCAGCACTGTTGGTTAAGGTGCCTGACATCTCCGAACGGGATAGGGGCAGTTCAAGCGCCGCAATAAGTGCCTGGGGGGAGCACACTTGGCCAGATTCTCGCGACACTATGGGGTGGCGGGTTGAGGACGATGGCCTCGGAGTCGTGTTCTCCAGAGACATTCCTAATTTGGTTCGTCGTGAATTGCGTCCAGTCACGGATCGTTTTTTGCGACAGCACGAGCTCGCTCTATCAGACCTCGACGGTGTGCTGTGCCATCCGGGCGGCGAGAAAGTTTTATCGGCGTTGGAAGCCTCATTGGAGCTTGAGCCAAACGCCCTTCGGCATGCCAGATCAGTGCTGCGGGATCGCGGTAACATGTCGGCCGTAACTGTGCTCGCGGTTTTGAAACAGGCATTGGAAGCGGGCGACAACGGACGGCACTTGATGACGGCGCTCGGCCCCGGCTTCACCGCGGGTATGGCCCTGTTGGATTTGCAGTGAAGAGGGGGACGTAAACCCATGCACTGGGTCGCTTTAGTCATATTATTGTGCGTCGCCGTTCAAAGACTTGGCGAACTTGTCCTCGACAAGAAAAATACCGCTGAGTTGTTGAAGGCGGGGGGTGTCGAGCATGGAGCAGATCACTACCCGCTGTTTATCGTTCTTCATGGCGGCTGGTTACTAAGTCTTTTCGTTTGGACTCTGTGGTTTGAGCCACAGATCAATTGGCTGTTGTTTGGCGGCTACCTGGCGCTCCAGGCCGGCCGCGTGTGGGTCCTGTCGACGCTCGGGCGGTATTGGACAACGCGAATCATTTCGATTCCTGGGACGCCTCTTATTACTTCAGGGCCATATCGATTTGTGCGTCATCCTAATTATTGGATTGTCGTTTGTGAGATCGCGCTTTTGCCCGCCGTTTTTGGAGCGTGGGAAATCGCAGTAATCTTCTCACTGTTGAACGCCGCACTCTTGTTTCATCGTATCCGCGTCGAAAATGCTGCGCTTTCATTTCGACGTCAGTCGTAACTACATCAAGTCGTCTTCAGTTTCAGCCTCGACAATCTTGCGGGCGATTTCGTAGCGAAATCCTGCCCGGCCGAGTGCGGCCAGTTCCTTCTGCTTTGCCTCCGATGATAGGCCTTTGGTTCTAAATGGACCCAATCGCCGCCGCATCGCATAGGCGCGGGCTGCCTCTAAATCAGGGTCTCCGACCTCTTCGGTCGCACGCTCAAGGGCAGCATTGATCGTTTCACCATCCACGCCCTTCGACGCCAGGTAAGCCCGTATTTTTCTTAGAGACTGGCCACGCCTCAGCAAGGTCAGCGTTTTCCCGTCTGCATATCGTGAGTCATCAATGGCGGCGGAGCGGATCAACGCGCCGACGACGTCGTCAATCCAAGCGCGGGCTTGATCCATGTCTGTTTCGTGGTGCCGGGCCGCTTTTAGGGTTCGCCGGTACAAGACCCTACGTAAATTCTCAGAACTCGTTGCGAAACGCTGCAAATGGTAGAGCGCAATATTCCGCAGTCGCTCTTTGGTGATCCGACGAGGAACTTTACGCTCGGGTTTCTGTTTACCCGCAGACGCGCTTTCTTTCGATGAAGTCCGGTCCGCCACGCTGCCGCCCCTTGATATCCGTGTCTACGGAGCCTAAACCAACTGAAGGACCGTGGCACGAGGTGAGACTTGACAAATTCGACCCAAAACCGGGAATTTTTAATCCCCCTTCCGCGGGATGTTGGCGCCGTTAACTGGCGCGGCATGTGGGAGCTTTATACGAAAGAGGTGCGCCGTTTTTCAAAAGTGGCGACCCAGACCGTTGGTGCGCCCATGGTCACCACCTTGCTATTCCTCATCATATTCACGTTCGCATTTGATCGCCCTCCCGTCGCAGGTGTGCCGTTTAACGACTTTCTGGTGCCTGGTCTCATCATGATGTCGATCGTGCAAAACGCGTTTGCCAATACGTCCTCCTCTATTCTTGTTGCAAAAGTACAGGGCAACATTGTCGATGTACTTATGCCGCCGTTAAGCGCGGTTGAGTTAACAGTGGCTTGGACGTTCGGCGCTGTGACGCGTGGAATTGTTGTCGGCATATCTGCGGCCATAGCTATGTCATTCTTTGCGGATATTCATGTCCATAATCCGACCCTCATTGTCTACCATGCCTTAATGGGTGCGATTTTTATGGCCTGTGGCGGGATTATCGGCGCGATCTGGGCCGAGAAGTTTGACCATATGGCTGCGGTAACCAATTTTGTCATAACGCCGCTCACCTTCCTTTCCGGGACGTTTTATACAATTGATCGATTGCCCGAGGGGCTGCGTTTTATCTGCCACTACAATCCGTTCTTCTATGCTATCGACGGATTCCGCCATGGGTTTCTAGGTCAGGACTCCACTCAGGTGGGGTTGGGCGTGGCTATTACCGGTTTAACTGCGCTGACAGCCCTTACGACAACCTATCTGATGCTCAAGAGCGGCTATAAACTTAAAGCCTAGCTGTGGCGCCGATCCGTGGCCGCAAAGGCCAAATGATTGACAAAACAGGGTCTAGAACGATAAAACGGCGGAACTCGGGCGGTCTTTTGGCCGCCCCTTCTATTTTTCACGCTAGGTAAACGTGATCAATGGGCAATAGCTAAATGTTTCATGCCCCGCGGACAGGACAGTGCGCGGGGTCTTGTGTTTTACAAATGCGGTGAGGGCTAAGCCATGTCGACGCAGGCCGTTATGTCCACTTATGCAAGAACGGACCTTGTTTTCGAACGGGGCGAAGGATCATGGCTGATTTCAGCAGATGGCCAGCGCTTTCTCGATTTCAACAGCGGCATTGCCGTTAACGCTCTTGGACATGCCCATCCTCATCTGGTTGAAGCGCTCCAGGATCAGGCTGGAAAATTTTGGCATTGCTCTAATCTTTATCGCATCGATGGCCAGGAAAAACTGGCACAACGGCTTATAGACGCGTCCTTCGCTGATTCGGCATTTTTCTGCAATTCAGGTGCGGAAGCGTTGGAGTGCGCCATTAAGACGGCGCGGCGGTATCACCAGGCGGGTGGGCGCCCCGAAAAATATCGGATCATTACGGCGGACAACGCGTTCCATGGGCGGACCCTCGCGACCATCGCGGCTGGTGGTCAAGCAAAGCACCTTGATGGTTTTGCGCCCGTAGTCGACGCGTTTGACCATATTCCGTTTGGTAATCTGAACGAAGCTCGTGCGGCGGTAACGGACGAAACTGCTGCTGTTCTAGTTGAGCCGGTTCAGGGCGAAGGGGGCCTAGCAGTCGCTACGGATGACTATCTCAAAGGTCTACGTGCCATGGCAGACGAGTTCGGACTTCTGTTGATTTACGATGAAGTGCAATGCGGAATGGGCCGAACGGGTGATCTGTTCGCTTACGAAAAATCAGGCGTTGCGCCAGATATCATGGCTCTCGCGAAAGCGCTCGGCGGAGGTTTCCCCGTTGGTGCCTGTTTGGCAACGGCTGAAGCGGCGGAACACATGGTTCCTGGCACACACGGTTCGACATTTGGTGGCAATCCCCTTGCCATGGCCGCCGCCAACGCCGTACTGGACGTTATGCTCGCAGACGGTTTTATGGCGCACGTGCAAAAGGCTTCAGCCAAGTTGCGTTCTGGTTTGGAGACTTTGGCAATGAACCACAGCACCGTGTTTGAAGGTGTGCGGGGAAGGGGACTTATGCTCGGGCTTAAATGCGCGGTTCCCAATGGCGATGTTGTGGACTCTCTGATTCGCGATCAAATGCTTACCGTCGTTGCCGGTGACAATGTCGTTCGTTTGCTGCCGCCTCTGACTGTGTCGGATGATGAGATCGATTTGGCATTGGCCAAATTGGCAACCGCAGCAAACGGACTGGCGGCCTAAGATGACGAGCGCACCGAAACATTTTATCGACTTAGATGT
This sequence comes from Alphaproteobacteria bacterium, assembly GCA_012103295.1. Classification (GTDB taxonomy): domain Bacteria; phylum Pseudomonadota; class Alphaproteobacteria; order Rhodospirillales; family Rhodospirillaceae; genus WLXB01. The sequence continues at coordinate 10,012 of WLXB01000111.1, forward strand.
AATAGACAAAGTGATCTTGAGAGAGATTCTTGATCTAGGCGTTGATCTAAAGAAGTCTGACCCGTCAAACCGTGATAATCTGCCGCTTGTTGGCAAGACTCTCGCGATGATGTTTGAGAAGCCGTCGACCCGTACTCGTGTTTCATTCGAAGTTGGGATGCGACAACTCGGCGGCGAGGTTGTCGTGTTGCCGCAAAGCGAAACTCAATTCGGCCATGGCGAAACGATGGCAGATACGGCCCGGGTATTGTCCCGATTTGTGGATGTCATCATGCTGCGTACGGATGACCCGCAGAAACTCGCTGATCTTGCTGAATATGCGACGGTGCCGGTTATCAACGGCCTTACCGACCAATCGCATCCGTGCCAGTTGATGGCTGACGTTATGACCTTTGAGCAACATCGCGGCCCCATAGCGGGGCGCACGGTGGCGTATACCGGCGATGGCAATAACGTTGTGAACAGTTTTGTTCATGCCGCCTCACAGTTCGATTTTTCACTTCGGTTGGCGTGCCCTGATTCTCTACGGCCCGACCCAGCGATATTGAGGTGGGCTGTAGAGGCTGGCGCGGATGTCACTGTAACGGATGACCCCATGGAAGCGGTCGACCAGGCGGATTGCGTGGTCACGGATACTTGGGTCTCGATGCACAACAAAGAAGACGACCGTGTGCATACGTTGACCCCCTATCGGGTCACCGTAGACGTTATGCGGCACGCCAAGAAAGGCGCTCGCTTTATGCACGGTTTGCCCGCGCATCGGGGTGATGAGGTCGTCGATGAAGTGATGGATGGTCCCTGGTCTGTTGTATGGGACGAGGCGGAAAACCGCCTTCACGCACAAAAAGGCATCCTGCAGTGGTGTCTGAGCTGACACGCTTCCAATGACAGAAAAATCATTTGAGAGCCAGCTAGGCGTTAGTCAGCCTTTTTTGCTTTATGAGGGTGCTGTTCGTGGCCGGCTTGTGCGGTTAAACGGTGTCGCGAGTAAAGTTCTCGGCGGCCATCATACGTACCCTGACATCGTCACAAAAATTCTGGGTGAGGCCATGGCAGCGGCAGCGGCGCTGGCCGATGGCTTAAAATTTGACGGCTCTTTCACGTTGCAAATACAAGGCAATGGCCCGCTTCATACATTGGTCGCTGATATCACAAGTGACCGGGAGATGCGGGGTTGCGCAAAGTTTCATGAAGAATATCTGCCAAGTCACAACGAGCCCGATAAGCCAGATCCTTCACTATTAGATTTATTGGGCACCGGCCACATCGCGTTCACCGTCGATCAGGGCGCAGATATGGAACGCTACCAGGGTATTATTGAAATCGCTGGCACGTCTATCGGTGACTGTGTTCATCAGTATTTCCACCAGTCTGAACAACTGGAGACAGCGATAAAGATTGTTGCTGGCCGAACAATACCTGACGATTCTCAATCACCGTGGCAAGCCGCCGCTCTGATGGTTCAGAGAATGCCAGCCGAAGGTGGGCAATCACAGTCGGACGAAGATGAAGACGCGTGGCGTACCGCGGTTATTCTCATGAGTAGCGTTTCTGATGAAGAGTTGCTGAGGCCAAGGCTCACTGAAGAAGACGTCCTTAACCGTCTATATGGAACAGTCGGTGGCAGGATGCTCGATCCTCGCGGTCTTTCTGTGGGGTGCCGGTGTTCGCGTGATCGATCGGCAAAGATACTGGCGTCTTTCCCAATGGATGAAATTCGTTCTATGGCGGATGATGGAAAGGTATCGATGATGTGTGAATACTGTGAGGTTAACTTCGAGTTCACAGAGGATGAGCTAAGTG
>WLXB01000112.1 GCA_012103295.1 Alphaproteobacteria bacterium
AGTGATTCGATATACGCCGCTCGCTGCATCGCGGCTTGGGCAGCACGATACATCGGTGCGATTGAAGACTCAGCTAAAGCAAGCAAGCCGTTGCCGGCCGGACAGGTCGAGGTGGCTGAAACGGGATCGGGACAATTTGCACAATCAGTTCGGGTTGGGTCGCACATACTCATCGCAGACGAGCCGGCTAGTGTCGGGGGCGATAATACAGGACCCGCACCCTACGATTATTTGTTAGCCGGACTTGGTGCGTGTACGTCAATGACGTTGCGCATGTATGCCAATCGGAAGCGTTTGCCGCTCGATAAGGTCTCAGTTCTGCTCAGTCACAACAAAATACACGCTGACGATTGTGCCGACTGCGAAACTAAGGAGGGCAAGATCGACGAAATTAAGCGAGACATCACAATCACCGGTGATTTGACGGACGAACAGCGCGCAAAATTGATAGAAATAGCCGACAAATGCCCGGTGCACCGGACCCTTGAGCGTGAGGTTAAAGTGCGTACGGCTCTCGTTGCTTAAGACCTGAAAGTAATTTCATGACTGACAATCCGAAGACAAACCTTCAATGGCTGTTGGCTGAGCGGCCTGTTGACCGACCGGTGAAGGAGAGTGATTTCAAACTTCACGAAGCCCCGATTCCCGAACCGAAAGACGGGGAATTCGTCATTCGCGTGATCTATTCGTCGCTGGCACCTGTGATGCGGTTTTACATGCTCGACGGGGCTGGGATCGAAGAACCGCTTGAGATCGGCGATGTCATGCGCGGCCGCGGCGTGGGCCAAGTCGTGTCGTCGAAGAATCCTGACTACATGCCGGGTGATATCGTCCACGGCAAAATGGGCTGGCAGCAGTACGCCGTCGCTGACGGGTCTCCCTATTATCTGATGTACAAGGTCACCCAGCGAGAAGTGCCGGTGTCGACGGCGCTCGGTGTGCTCGGCATGACTGGATTTACGGCGTATTTCGGCCTGTTTGATATTGGCAAACCCAAAGCAGGTGAGACTGTTTTGGTGTCCGGTGCTGCCGGTGGGGTTGGCTCGAACGTGGGTCAGATTGCTAAAATACGCGGCTGTAAAACCGTGGGCATCGCCGGGTCTGACGAGAAATGTAAGTTGCTGGTGAGCAACTTGGGTTATGACGCCGCAATTAATTATCGCGATGGGGACATCGGCGCGCAGATGGATGCGACATGCCCAGATGGCATTGATGTCTTCTTTGACAATGTCGGTGGTGAGATTCTGGATGAAGGTCTGTTGCGAATCAACAAGTATGCCCGTGTTGTGGCCTGCGGACAGATCAGTCAGTACATCGGCGATGGCAGCCCGAGGCCGATCAAGAACGCCTACAAGATAGGGCGTCTCAACGCTTTGATGCAGGGCTTCTTGATCTACGACTACGCCCCGCGCTTGGCCGAGGCCGAGAGCGATATGGTGCAATGGATTCGGGAAGAGCGCTTGACCTACCAAGAAGACATTCTGGACGGCATTGAACGTATGCCAGAAGCCTTGATCCGGCTCTATGAAAGCCAGAACAAGGGCAAACAGTTGGTGCGAGTCAGCGCTGATCCGTTCTAAGCTCTGTCCCTGCAAACATGGGGAGATTTCGCTATGACAGACCAGAGTGTATCCCGTCGTGCAGCCGTTGCCGCGATGGCCGTCGGTGCGGCTGCGACAACATTAAAGTCCGGCGCTGCCGCAACTCTATCGATTGATCTCGATGATCCTGCTGGAAATCTAGAAGGCTATATTAAAGCGCGGGCTGACACGGCCGGTGGTGAGGTGATCTTCTGGTCGCGGGGGATGATCCACAGTCACATACCCAATCGCAAACCGCGCCCGTTGTTCGGCACCGAAGCGCTTACGATCAGCCGCGTCGAGCGAACGGATTACGGTTTCGCTTGGTATAATCGGGAGGCGCTGTTTTATACTGATGCGGAAACCGGTGAGGTGATCAACGAATGGTACAATCCGTTTATTGAACGCACGGTGCCGGTGTTTCACCTGCGCAATCCTTACGTTAACTCCCCCTATCGCGTACAGGGCGAGAATGGGCCGTGGCATTACGACTATCATGCCATCGGTGATGACGTGATGTTCTATCGCGACCTGATGTTCTATGGGCCAAACCCGATGGACCGGGAAGAGTATCCTGCCTATGTCGGCAGTGATTTCTATCAGGGTGCGGGCTTGTACAACTTTGCGTGCAAGAAATCCGATCTCGATAATCATGATATCACCAGCGCGCCCTGCATCTCGGTTTGGAACTCGGTACGGCAGTGGTTTCCGTGGATGGAGATGGGGCAGTGGGAAGGCGGCATGGTTGCGGCCACCCGCGGTAGCAAGCTGATGAACGGCAAGGCAGATATCAGACCGCAGTTCCGCGAATACCTGGAAAAGAATGATCCCGATTATCTGCGTGCGCCGCAGCAGGACGTCAACGCGCGCACGACAATGCTTGAAGAGTTCAAAATCCACGTCGATGCAAAACGGGAGAAAGACGGGGAATAGCTTGAGAGCCGGTCCGCTCAAAAAAAAAAGAAAAGTCGAAAATACGAGGAACGAGCCCATGCACCGTTCGTTCCACGCATCGAGCTCATGCACGTGTGTTCGTGCAAACGAGCCCAAGCACCCAAAAAAATCAAACGAGCCCATGCACCGTTCAATAGGGTGCGTCATAAAATTACGTTTTCATTTTCCCTAGGAATTGCGGCGGTTGTCCGGTGCCCCATTCAACTTCACTTGTAACAAGTGGATTGTTAGCGGCCCCCCATTGGGCGAGGAGTACGGTGCGTGGTCGTTCGCTTCTATTGAACGTACTGCGATGAAAAAGCTTGGGGTGTAGTACGAGAACTGAGCCGGCGGGGCACGAAAGGGCAATGGATTCATCGTCGTTCATCGCCGGTGATTGAGTTTTGGCCTCCGAATCACTTACCAAGTGCGACCCTGGAATAATATAAAACCCACCATTATCTGTGTCGGTGTCATTCAGAAATATGAGGGTCCGAACTTGTTCAGAAGTCTCGCCACAAATATATTGATTTGGGTAATCTCTATGCCAGCCGACTTGGGGCCCGACCCTTGGAGGTTTTAGAGTCGCATTAGAAAAATGATAATGGATTGAGTCCGTGGCTAGTGCTTTCGCCGCTAGATTGGACAACAAACTGTCGCACACAAGCCAATGAAATATTGGATCTACGTGGGGTAACGCGCCGATGATATAGACATCATCAGATGGGTTTTCCGCTTCTTGTGGCCCGCGCTGTTCTGTCGGCAGATCACGGACATACACCAAGGCACGCTCTACTTCTTCAGTCAGAGATGATGGCGCCCCACTGGCGGCGTTTATAGCAGAAGAGAGCTGGCCTATTTCTTCTGAGTTAAAAGCGTTGGGGAGAAGAGCGAACCCATGCTTATGGAAGTGGTTCTCCCAGTCCATGGCCGTCGATTGCCGTTAACCCGCCGCACCCCAGGCGGCGATGATGATCGTCAGGATACCTAGAAAGAGGTTGGTGGCGACGATCTTGCGGACTTTTTGAAGCTGCTGGCCGGCGGTTTCGAAATCGCGGGAGTCAGCTGCGATTTTGAAGGTTCGAAACGGGCCATGATTGAGCCAGAAAAATAAACCGGTCATGACCAGGGCGATGGTGAACATGGTATCGACATGGACGCCTGCTGCGCCGAAACCAGAAAGCACGAAGAACATCATGTAAATGCCGGTCGCCCAGAGGATGACAACCGTGCCCAGGACCCAGCGCAGAAATATTTGCAGGGTGCGCCGCCACAGGGGCAGGGCTTCTTCCGGAGGAACACCGGCCATCGACGGCCGCAGCGCAATATAGGCGAAGAACATGCCTCCAACCCAAACAACAGCGGCGAGGGTGTGTAAGACGTTTGACAGGTTCCAAAGCATGGCGATGTTCCTTTTGCAGGTGAGGCTTGGTTTTAGGCGCAGTGCCGCCTGACGGCAAGACCGGTGGCCGGGGGCGGACAGGGGTGGCTGAACCCTGATACCGTCGTCCATAGAACGTCGCTATAGGGGGATAATTAGTATGCGTAATCTATTGATGGCTTTTTTGATGACTGTGGGACTGATCAGCCCGGCGAACGCGACAGAGATCCATTGCGACGGCAACGAACAGAACCTCAACGCCTATCTTGCGCTGTTCGATGTGCTGTTTAAGCAGCGTGATGGCAGCCGCGCTGGAGAGTTCTATGCGGACGGATTTCTCAGCAATAACAGTGATGCTGGGGGCGCAGTGCAAACCAAGGGCAGCGCAGCTCACCTGGAACGGATGTTTGCGGCGTCCAAGGCAGGGTCCCCAGATCGTCAGATCAGGAATGACTTGATCATCTGCTCGGACGACATGGTGTCTACGCGGATGACTGTGTGGGGCACCCAGACCGGGACGATGATGGGAAATCCTCCCACGGGACGGAAATTCGAATTTACGGCGATGGATATCTTTCGCTTTAAGGACGGCAAGATTGTCGAGCGTTGGGGGGAGTCAGATACCATCATCCTCATCCGTCAACTGGGTCTGGACGTCGACCTGTCGTTGCAGCCGCTCGCGGAGTAATCAGCCGACCAGCATAAATGTGGCGATCAACGCCGCACTAAACATGGCTAGGGCGAGCAATGAGGTCGCCATACGCAAGACGGTGACCGTCCACGGACTATCCAGCGTATCAGCGATCAAATGCCAAGCGGGGGCGGAACTGCGGACCAAATGCCGGGCGACTGCGGCACCGATGCCACGCCGGTGGGTTTTCTCAAAGGCATCAAGTGCCCGCGCCCGTGCAGCAAGTCGCCGGGCCGGATCCGGTGCTTGGCCGTCGAGGGTCAAGAGGGTTTCGAGATCGACGTCACGCATGGCTGTTTCCAAGGTCTTCGTGTTGCCATTGGCGGGACAGCACCTTGCGGGCCTCGTGGATGCGCCAGGAGACGGTGGTTTCAGCGCAGCCGAGGCTATCAGCGGCTTGGCCATGGCTGAGACCATCGCGAAAAACCAGCAGCACGGCTGACTTGAGCTTCTCCGGGAGGTCCTCGACTGCTCTAAGAAATTCCCGGGTGATGGCCCGACGCTCGGGTGTGGCCTCTGGGCCGACGGGATCAAACTCTTCCGGCCAGGATTTTTCGTAGCGGCGGCAGGCTTTGCGTTGCCAGTCTTTGGCCGTGTTGAGGGTGAGGCGATAGAGCCAAGTGGTAAACTTGGACTCAAACCGACAACAGCCAAGCTTGCGGGCTAGTTTGACGCACGTGTCTTGGGCGATGTCCTGGGCGTCGGTCTGATTGCGGGTGTACTGCAAGGCGATGCGGTAGATCAGGTCGTAATGCTTGTCGAAGAGAGCCGCAAAGGCTTGCTTGTCCCCGGCGATGGCGGCACGGATGACGGGGTCATCAAATGCAGTCATATTTTTAGATAGTGCAGTATGGGTTTCTCGGTCGCTCGGCCTATCCGTCATAAACGTCTCCCTTCTGAATTAGGGACGATGGTTTAAGCAATATCCTTGGACAGGTTTGTGGCTTATTTAGGCCGTTGTTGGATGAATCAGATGATTCGTATTGTTAATAAAACCAATGCTATGCGACTCAATCTTCACAAGATTCTTTAACGGGTGAAGCGATCCAGGCCGAGCCCGTCGAGGTCGATTTCCGGCGTTCGCCCGGATATGAGGTCGGCGACGACCTGGCCCGACCCACAGGCCATGGTCCACCCCAGAGTGCCGTGGCCTGTGTTAAGGAACAAATTACCGAATGGGGTCGCACCGATAATCGGCACGGAATCCGGCGTTGCTGGGCGGAGACCGCACCACGGTTCGATGTCGTTGTAATTGGCTGCTTTCGGAAACAAGGATTGTGTCGCGGCGATGATTGGGGCCAGACGGGCAGGGTCGAGAGACCGATTCCACCCCGCCAGTTCCGCTGTTCCAGCGGCTCGGAGCTGATTGCCAATACGGGTAATCACGACGAACTTGCTTTCATCGGTGACACTTCGGCTCGGGGCGCCATCATTGTCGGTGATGGGGCTGGTCATGGAATAGCCTTTGGCGGGGTATATTGGGACATCCAGTCCCAATGGTTTTAGTAGGCGAGGTGTTTCGCTGGCTAGGCAGATCACATAGGCGTCGGCTTCTATTGTGCCTTTGTCAGTCGCAATGCCGGTGATCTCATGGCGGCGAGAGACCAGAGCTTTGATCGATGTGCTGAACCGGAAGGTGACCTTATTGTCCGCGGCTATCTTGCCAAGCGTTTTCGTGAACAGGTGGGCGTCTCCGGTTTCGTCGTCCGGGCTCAAAACGCCGCCGACAAGCGGCACTTCGGCGTTTGCAAGTGCGGGCTCTTCGGCCAACAGAGCATCGCGATCCAAGACGGTTTGATTCAGGCCATGATCGATCAGCTTTTGTGCTGTGGCGTAACCGTTGGCGGCAGCCACCTGATCTCGATAGACATAAAGCAGACCGCCGGTGGATTGGTTGTACTGAAGCCGATGGTGCTGCCGCCACGCTTGCAGCACGCCGCGGCTATAGGAGGCAATACGCAATGCCTTTTCAAAGTTCAGCGCGACGTCACGAGATGTACAATTGGCGAGGAACCGAAGGCCCCACCGCCACAAGGCCGGATCCCAGCGCAGAGGTTTGAAAAGCAGTGGCGCGTCCGCCTGAAACATCCATTTGAAGGCTTGAAACGGCACGTGAGGGGCGGCCCACGGGGTGGTGTGTGCCGCTGAAATTTGGCCACCGTTGGCGAAGCTGGTTTCTTCGGCGACGGCGTGTTGCCGATCAATGACCACAACTTCATGGCCTAGCGTGCTCAAGGCATGCGCCGTCGACACGCCGATGACGCCGGCACCGAGGACGGCGACCTTCATCGTGGAGGCCTGTAAACGTATAGGTTTGGGCTATGTGTGGGGCGCGCTATCATTGCGGCGCTATATAGACGATCAACGCATTCGACACCATCGCTCAAGGTGCACATCTGCTCACCCTAAAACGAAAGCATAGACTGCTATATAATGAGAATGACTGTGAATATTCAGGGGCAGGAGGTGCTGACGACGGCACAGATGTATGCCGCCGACGCCGCCGCCGGCGCGGCCGGCGTTTCCAGCTTGTCATTGATGGAGATCGCCGGGTTTAAGGTTGCCAATGAAATTCGGGCACGTTGGTCCAGGCAACGGGTTGCGGTGTTATGCGGGCCTGGGAACAACGGCGGAGACGGGTTTGTCGTGGCCCGGCTGTTGCGCAAAGCAGGCTGGCCGGTGCGTCTTGGGCTGTTAGGTGATGTTGCCACTCTAAAAGGCGATGCGGCCATTAACGCAGGACGCTGGGTCAGCGGTGGCGGGAAAGTCGAAGAATTGACAGCGGAGTTGGCATTGTGGGGCGGCCTCGCCGTTGATGCCCTGTTCGGTGCTGGATTATCCCGTCCTCTGGACGGTATTGCGCTTGAGGTTGTGTCTGCCCTGAAACGGCATCAGACACCGTGCGTTGCCATCGATATGCCAAGCGGGGTTTCGGGCGACACCGGCCGGATTATTGGCGAAAATCTCGAGGCCTGGGTCCAGAGCGCGCTAACGGTTACTTTCTTCCGTCCCAAACCCGGGCACCTATTACAACCGGGCCGGCTTATGTGCGGAGACCTTGTGGTCGCCGATATTGGTATACCGGCGGCGGTTCTTGATGAAATTAGGCCGGCATTGGTGGTCAACGGACCTGGTCCGTGGGCGCTACCGGAGGCCTTTGGACCGCTTACCCGCAAGTACCACCGTGGGCTCTCGGTTATTTACGGTAGCGCTGATATGAGCGGTGCAGCGCGGTTGGCTGCTGCGGCCGCCCGGCGGGTCGGCGCGGGCTTGGTCAAAGTTTGCGCGCCTGAGGTAGCCAGACCGATATATATGAGTAATGCGCCAGGTTTGATGTTTGAGGCGGCAAGGGACCCCCTAGAATTGCCGGATCAACGGGCGACAGCGGTTCTGCTTGGCCCGGGATTTGGCGTTGGGGCGGATACCCGGCAGAAGGTGCTCAGCCTCTTAGAGGCTGACCGTGCGACGGTGTTGGACGCCGATGCTCTGACAAGCTTCGCGAACGAGCCGGAGTCCCTGTTTTCTGCAATTGAGAACTGCCAAGCCGACGTTGTTCTGACTCCGCACAGCGGTGAATTTTCTACGTTGTTCGGCTCGGCGGCGGGTCGGGACAAATTGAAGGTGACCCAAGCTGCTGCTGCCGCAAGTGGCGCCGTGGTGGTATTCAAAGGCAGCGATACAGTGATTGCCGCGCCGGAGGGTATGGCTGCGATCTCTGTGAATGCCCCACCCTGGCTGGCAACGGCGGGGTCCGGAGACGTCCTGGCGGGGTTGATCTGCGGGTTATTGGCGCAAGGAATGCTGGGCTGGCCGGCCGCGTGTGCCGGGGTTTGGCTGCATGGTGAGGCGGCTCAAACGGTTGGACAGGGCTTGATCGCCGAAGATTTAGTCGACGCGATACCGGAAATCCTTGAGAAAGCCTGAGAAGATAATGGGCTAAGGCATCGGTTGGGTGTTGCCTATTTTCCGTCGGGCGATTAAACGAATGCGGCGTTGCCGCCGTCTCGGTCGGTAAGCGGGTGTGGCGGAATTGGTAGACGCGCTAGGTTTAGGTCCTAGTGACTGCAAAGTCGTGGGGGTTCAAGTCCCTTCACCCGCACCATCCGGTCTGTCGAGGCGAAGAATTTGGGCACGCGCGTGACCACGCGTAACGCAGTTTTTGGGACGGAGACGTCAAACAACAAGTGGCGCCGGCGAGCGACCACCTAAGGGTAGAACGATGCAGATTACTGAAAAAAGCTCTGAAGGCCTGAAACGCGAACTTAGCGTGACCATTGGCTCTCAAGAGATTGAAGGCAAGATAACCGATCGACTGACCGAAGTTGGCAAACAAGTGCGTTTGCCCGGCTTCCGGCCAGGGAAAGTTCCCATGAACCTGCTAAGGAAACGGTTTGGTGAGTCGGTAAGAGGTGAGGTCGTTGAGAGCGCCATTCAGGAATCAACTCAGAAAGCGATTGAGGAAAAAGACCTCAAGCCTGCGGTTCAACCAAAGATCGATCTGGTTTCCTTTGAGGCCGGTGAAGATTTGGAATTCTCTATCGCGGTTGAGCTTCTTCCCGATATTGAGATAACGGATCTGTCGTCGTTTAAGATCGAGAAATTAGTGGCCAATGCGGGCGACGATCAAATTGAAGAAACCGTCGCTAAAATGGCTGAGAGCAATAAGAAATCTGCTCCGCTAACGGAAAAACGCCCAGCGGCTATGGGCGACGTCGTTGTCATGGATTTTGTCGGCAGCGTCGACGGCGAAGAATTCGAAGGCGGTAAGGCGGAAGATTTCCAACTTGAGCTTGGTTCCGGTCGGTTTATTCCTGGCTTTGAAGAGCAGCTCGTAGGATTGGAAATCGATGGAAAGAAAGACGTCGAATTGTCTTTCCCCGAAGACTATCACAGCACTGATTTAGCCGGGAAACCTGCGCTCTTTAAGGTTACGCTCAAAGGCATTGAAGCGTTGGAAACCCCAGAGATTGATGAAGACTTTGCCAAGGCCATGGGCTTTGAAGATCTGCCTGGGTTGAAAGACGCGGTTCGCGGTCAAATCGAGCAGGATTACGTGTATTTGTCGCGCATGAAGACCAAACGAGAGCTTCTCGATCACTTGTCCGATAGCCACACCTTTGAAGTGCCGCCCGCCATGCTTGATGTCGAGTTTGATACCATTTGGCAGCAGGTCGAACAGGCGAAGGAATCCAATCAGCTTGACCCCGACGATGAGGGCAAAAGCGATGACGAATTACGCGCCGATTACCGCAAGATTGCGGAACGCCGGGTCCGCTTGGGTCTATTGTTGTCCGAGGTTGGCCAGAAGAACAATCTGACCGTCGCGCCGGAAGAGCTATCACAGGCGATTGGCAAGGAAGCGTCTCGTTTCCCTGGCCAGGAGCAGGCAGTAGTCAGCTATTACCAGAACAACCCTCAGGCCATTGAACAAGTTCGGGCCCCACTATTTGAAGATAAGGTCATTGATTTCTTGCTTGAACTTGCCCAAGTGACAGAAAAGACGGTGACGCCTGATGAACTCGTTGAATTGACGGGTGCAACCGAGACCGATGGGCCGGTGCCTAGTGCCAACTAGTGGCAATGGGCCTGGTGCGCTAAACTAACCTGACAGAGCCACGAGAGAGTTTATGCAAGATCGCGATCCGATAGAGGTTTTCAATAATACGTTGGTGCCGATGGTGGTCGAACAGACCAACCGTGGCGAACGGTCGTATGACATCTTTTCGCGGCTGCTTAAGGAACGCATCATTTTCCTGACTGGCCAAGTCAATGATCAAGTTTCGGCGCTGATCTGTGCTCAGTTGCTATTTCTGGAATCTGAGAACCCGACCAAGGATATTTCGTTCTACATCAATTCACCGGGTGGCGTGGTGACGTCAGGTCTCGCGATTTACGACACCATGAAGTATATCCGGCCAGACGTATCGACGGTGTGCACGGGGCAGGCTGCGTCGATGGGCTCGCTGCTTCTTGCAGGCGGTAAGGCTGAAAAGCGTTACGCTCTGCCCAACGCCCGCATCATGATCCACCAGCCATCTGGGGGTTTTCAAGGGCAGGCGGCAGATATCGAGATTCAAGCCCGCGAAATTCTCGCACTGCGCACCCGCCTCAATCAGATTTATGTGGATCACACCGGTCAGACCATGAAAGCCATCGAAAAGGCCATGGATCGGGACAATTATATGACCTCAGAGGAAGCCAAGGCCTTTGGCATCATCGATACAGTGGTCACAGAACGGCCCAAGCCGGACGACGAAGACGGCGGCGATGAGGATAAAAAGGCCTAAATCTAGGCTCTTTTCTTAGAGGTCTGCCGCCTTAGATGTTGCCGTAGCGCTCCCAGGCAGCAGGGCATTAACCGGATTTACAAAGTTTTGTCGTTGTATTGTGCGGAAACCCTCGTTTAACATCCGGCCAACGCAAGATATGGTGGCCAAGCTTATGCCTACATACAGTATGGGTTTGGCGCGCGGAGAGATGGAATGACCAAGTCGTCCAACGGCGATTCAAAAAATACCCTCTACTGTTCTTTCTGCGGAAAGAGCCAGCATGAGGTTCGCAAGCTCATTGCCGGTCCGACGGTATTCATTTGTGATGAATGCGTTGAACTCTGCATGGACATCATCCGCGAAGAGAACAAGACCAATTTGGTCAAGTCGCGGGAGGGCGTGCCGACCCCTCAGGACATTCTCACCGTGCTCGATGACTATGTGATCGGCCAGGCTCACGCCAAGCGCGTACTCTCGGTGGCCGTCCATAATCACTACAAGCGTTTAGGCTCGAACGCCAAAAACGCTGAAGTCGAGATCGCCAAATCAAATATACTGCTAATCGGCCCAACGGGCTGCGGCAAGACACTGCTTGCCCAGACGCTCGCACGCATTTTGGACGTGCCGTTTACGATGGCTGATGCAACGACGCTGACCGAGGCCGGTTATGTCGGCGAGGACGTCGAAAACATAATTCTCAAGCTGTTGCAGGCCGCCGACTACAATGTCGAGCGCGCACAACGGGGCATCGTTTACATTGACGAGATCGATAAGATCAGCCGGAAATCAGACAATCCGTCGATCACCCGTGACGTCTCTGGTGAAGGTGTTCAAC
>WLXB01000009.1 GCA_012103295.1 Alphaproteobacteria bacterium
GTGTGAGGATTGACCGTTTCGACGTTTGGCGACACGGCGCTCACGCCATATGGCTTGAGCCGGACGCTGTCCAAATTGAGCGTGTTTCAGATTTCACAGGTCAACGGCTTTGGAATAAACCGACCTGGCGCTGAGGGTATTGCGTTTTCGTAACTAATAGCGCCGTAAAAGACCAACGAGTTTACCCTGCACTTTGACTCGGTCAGGGCCAAAGATCTGAGTTTCATGTTCGGCGTTGGCGGGCTCCAAAGCAATCGATTCCCCTTTGCGACGCAGTCGCTTGAGGGTCGCTTCTTCATCATCGACCAGCGCAACGACGATCGATCCGTTGTCGGCTCTGTCACTCTGCTGAATAATAACTGTATCGCCGTCCAGAATACCGGCATCGATCATCGAATCACCTTCGATGGTCAGAGCGTAGTGATCGCCATTGCCTAACATTGAGGGCGGCACGCCAATATGCTCGGACGGGTTCTGAAGAGCTTCGATCGGCAAACCGGCAGCGATTTTTCCATAAAGGGGAAGTTGGATGGCGTCATCGCTGTCATTGGCCGCTGCTACTGCGGGCTTTCCGAATTTACCGGCGATGACATTGGAAGAGGCAGCACTGTCAGCATCTGTTTCAGCATTCTCTGGAAGTTTTACCACTTCTAGAGCACGGGCTCGGTGAGGGAGGCGGCGGAGAAAACCGCGCTCTTCAAGGGCTGTGATCAGCCGATGAATCCCTGATTTGGATTTAAGATCCAGGGCTAATTTCATCTCATCAAAGGATGGCGCGACCCCATCGCTCTGCATGCGCTCATGGATGAACGTCAATAATTGATGCTGTTTTTTAGTGAGCATGGGCGCTCTCCATCATGCAGAACAAAGTAGAAACACCAGATGTTCTACTTTAGTTCTTTTTTGCGGTCAAGTGCCTTGGCCAAGAAGGGTTTTTTGCTCCCAGACTCTGCCTTCAGTGTGTGGACGCTTCGTCACCGCATAGGGGCAAATGGTGTTGAAAAATACCCTTAATGGATGTATCGAGATATCCGGATTTATAAGGTTTCCGGGGGAAAAATGCATAATTCACTAAAGGTCAGTCTTACGGCTGCGGCTCTGACGACGGTTTTTGCACTCGGGGTGGGAGACGCCGATGCCAAGATGAAGGCGAAGTATTACAAAGAGTGCTATGCAGCGGTTGAACAGGCCCGGGACCTGATTCCCGAACCAAAAGCGGATGTGGCCGGATCAGCCAACAAACTCGGCTCTGCAGCAGGCGCGCTGGGAAAGATTGGTGGGTTCGGTGGCTTTGGCGGGCTGGGCAAAGTCGCGCAGACGGCTTCTACTGTTCAGAAGTACTCAGGCTATGTCGCATCAGCCGCCGCTCTTACAGAAAAGATGCAGTCTGATTACCCAGACCCCTCCGATCGCATTTTAGCTTATGGCGAGCAGCTTGGAGATGATGCCAATAATATTCAGACAGGTGCTGAAGGCCTCGAAACAGCTCAGCAGTGCTATGACGACGCTTATTCGGAGCTCGTCACTGAATTCGAAGCAGGCGACGTAAAAAAGAAAAACGCCAAGAAGATGCATCGAGAAATTCAAAAAGGCATGATTGAAATCAGTACCGTTCTTGCCGACGCGCAGATGGTCATGGATACCAACCTCCAAAATTACAATGAAGCGCTGACCACTGAGACGACAGGGATGGGGCTCAACTTGGGCGATCTCGCCCAAGCGGCTTCAGTGGCGCAAGGCGTTGCCGGATCTGGTGGGATCGGCAGCCTAGGTGGCGGCGGCTGTAAGAGCGGCAGTATGGCGACCTGTGCGCGCATCGATGCCGCAATGCGGGCGCGTGCTGCTGGCGGATGGGGCGGTCTCTATACGGCCAATGATCCGATGGGTGCTGCGCCAACACCGCCAGCCGGGATGTCATACTCTCAATTCGGAATCATGAATGATTTCGCAATGATGGGAAACATGGGAGCGGTCAGTAGTCTTGGTAGCAGTGCTTTGGTGTCGGCAGGGTCTCAGGCCACAATTGGCTCGCTCCAGTCGGCGATCAACAATCGTAATGAACCGAAGCCCGAAACGGTTGCTGCGTCAATGCCGGAACCGCAGGCACAGCCCGTGCAGCCTCAGGTGTCACCGCAAATGATGTCGAGCCTTCAAGCGGCCGGCGTCAGCAGTGAGAAATTTATGGAGAGCTATGGCCAAGTGGCGCTGACAACGCAGCGACAATTCGATGTGTCGTCAAAAGTAGGGCAAAAAGCTGGTTGGTAGACACCGCGTTTTCTTGAATCAGTTTACAGGAGGCCGTCCAGGGAAAGCACCGGGACGGTCTCTCCTATTTTAGCCGCGGGCGCACCGACGGGCCTGACAATTAGTGCATCTGAATTGGCGAGCGCCCCAATCATGCTGGAATCTTGCGCAAAGATTGGAGTTGCTGTCAGACTGCCATCTTCGTTTTGTGACAGCACCGCCCGCATGTAGTCCTCGCGCCCGCCGTTGGCCTTCACGTCAGCGCCCAATATCGCAGGCCTTTGTTGAGGCGACGCGCCACTAAGTCCCTGGAGGCGGTCGATTGCAGGGCCTAGAAAAAGCAGCGCGCAGACGAGGGCCGACACCGGGTTACCCGGCAGACCGAGCATCGGTGTGTCTTCAAGGTGTCCAAACATGAGGGGCTTGCCTGGCCGCATGGCAATTTTGTGGAATTCAACATTGAGTCCGGCTTCGCCAAATGCTTTGCGTACGAGATCCCGATCACCAACCGAAACGCCGCCGGACGTTACCACAAGGTCACAACTTTTTGCGGCTTCGGCGATAGAAGACAAAGCATCTTCATCATCTTTAACGACGCCAAGGTGAATCGGTACGCCGCCTTTGGCGTTAACAAAAGCCGCAAGCGCCGGGCCGTTCGCACTAACAATTTGCGAAGAGTTTCGAGGCTCACCGGGAAGTACGATTTCGTCACCTGTGGATACGATTGCAACGCGCGGGCGCCGATAAACTTGAAGCCACGGATGATCACCGGCGGCGAGCAAGCCAACGTGGCGGGGAGACAGGCGAAGTGGGGCGATTAGCAAATTATCCCCGACGCTAAAGTCTTGGCCCTTTGGACGAATATGCCGTCCGAGTTCTACTTCATTAATCGTAACCGTGTCTCCGTCGCGGTCTACGTCCTCTTGAATCACAACAGTATCGGCACCAGCCGGTAGGTGCGCGCCCGTAAAGATGCGAACCGCCTGGCCGTCTTCAACTTTGCCCTTGAACGGATGGCCAGCGGCTGATTCACCGATGACAGACAGAGTGCCTGGAACAGTCGCTACATTTTCGGCCCGAATTGCATAGCCGTCCATGGCGGAAACTGTGTTGGCGGGGTGGGCAATACGAGCGGCCGGGGCTTCTGCCAGAACTCGGTTTAAAGAATTAGATAACGAGACTGTCTCCGTCCCGGCAGATGAAATGCCATCTTGAATAAGGCTCTGGGCCTGCTCAACGGAAATCATCAGGTGGACTCGTACGTACCCGACTTGCCGCCGGTCTTTTTTATTAGGCGGATGTCGGTCAGGAGTATGCCCTTATCGATTGCTTTGCACATATCGTAAACGGTCAACGCGGCGACAGAGACGGCCGTTAAGGCTTCCATCTCGACACCGGTTTTACCGGTGATCTTTGCAGTTGCAGTAATATCAACGGCATTTCGATCCGGGTCACACGCAAGTTCGACTTTGACTGATGATAAAGCCAACGGGTGACACAACGGGATAAGGTCAGCTGTATGTTTGGCGCCCATGATTCCAGCCAATTGTGCGACGGAAAGAACATCACCCTTTTTGATGCCATCGCCCATAATCGCTGCTAGCGTGCCCGCTTGCATCAGAACAGATCCGGCGGCGACGGCTTCTCGTGTCGTGTTTTCCTTATCCGTGACGTCGACCATCACAGCATTGCCGGCATCGTCAAAGTGGGTCAGACCGGAATTTGGGTCGGTACTAATGTTACGCCGCCGTTGATGCTGGAACAGGATTAGATAGAATATCTCGCGTTGCGGACTCTACATCACTTTGCCGCATCAATGATTCACCGATGAGGAAGCGACGTGCGCCACATGCGGCCAATCTGGTGAGGTCGGCTTGTGATTTTAGTCCACTCTCTGCGACGAGTACTCTGTCTTCAGGAAGCTGGGCGGAAAGTCGTTCAGTTGTGCCGAGATCGACTGCGAGTGTTTTAAGATTGCGATTGTTGATGCCAATCAACGGAGATCTCAAAGCGAAGGCACGGTCTAGTTCTGTTTCGTCATGAACTTCGATCAAAACGTCCATGCCATAGTCGAGTGCGCAGGCTTCAAGTTCGAGTGCCTGTCCGTCGGATAGGCAGGCCATAATTAAGAGAACACAATCGGCACCGATCGCACGGGCTTCGACAATCTGATAGGGGTCGAGCATAAAGTCCTTACGCAAAACGGGTAAGACACAAGCATCGCGCGCTGCACTCAAGTAGGAGTCGTCGCCCTGAAAATTCTCGTTCTCTGTCAATATGGAAAGGCACGCCGCACCTCCCGCTTCATAGGCTTGAGCGAGGGACGGGGGGTTGAAGTCTGGCCTGATAAGACCGGCCGAAGGTGATGCCTTTTTTATTTCAGCGATTAAGCCGTAACCGTTTTTAGCCGCTCGAGACAATGCAAGGCCGAACCCGCGCACAGGTGAAGCCGATTTCGCAGCGTATTCAACCTCACCAATCGGACGTTCGACCATCAGACTGGTGTAGTGAGCGCGCCGCGCGTCACAAATTGCATCGAGAACGTTACCCATTACGTTTCGCCTTGGGTGATGGCGGCAAACTTCGCGAGGGTTGCCTTGGCGTCACCCTTGTCAATCGCAGCGGCGGCAAGAGACGCGCCCGTTTCAAGGTTATCGACTTTATCGGCAACAAGCAGAGCGGCGGCAGCATTCAGCAAGACGATGTCGCGGTACGCTCCTGCTGCGCCGTCGAGCAACGCGGACAACGCCTTTGCGTTATCTTCGGGGTCTCCGCCCTTGAGTGCCTGTGCGTCGTGAGTCGAAAGGCCGGCGTCTTGCGGTGAGACTTCAAATGTTGATACCTCACCGTTTTTGAGTTCCGCGACAGTCGAGGCACCGGTCACGGTCAACTCATCAAGCCCATCAGAACCGTGAACGACCCACGCCCTTTCTGATCCAAGGGCGTTCAGTGTTTCCGCTATCGGAGTGACCCAATCAGCGGCGAACACACCAAGCAACTGTCGTTTTGCTCCGGCCGGATTGGATAGCGGTCCGAGCAGATTGAACAAGGTGCGAATGCCGAGCTCGGCGCGGACAGGACCAACGTGTTTCATTGCGCTGTGGTGTTTTTGCGCAAATAGAAAACCAATATTTGTTTCGGTTATGGCCCGCTCGACAACATTTGGCGGCGCATCGAGATTGACCCCAAGCGCTTCTAGCACATCAGCCGTGCCGGATTTTGATGACGCCTTGCGATTGCCGTGTTTGGCAACTGGAACACCGCACGCCGCAACTACGATTGCGACAGCGGTCGAAATATTGACGGTCCCAGATGCGTCTCCGCCAGTGCCACAGGTGTCTATTGCGCCCGGCGGTGCTTTTACCGGTAGAGCTTTGGCACGCATGATCCGTGCAGCGCCGGTGATTTCAGCAACGGTCTCACCACGGACAGCGAGGGCGGTCAAAAAACTTGCGATCTGAACAGCAGAAGCTTCGCCGGACATAATGATTTCGAACGCGGACTCAGCTTCAGCTTCCGTCAGCGATTTCCCGGAAACCGCGGTCGCAATGAATGGGTTGAGGTTGGACATCTGTTTTCTCTACGCCGCAACGGATCGGTCAGGAATGTCCGGAGCGTCTAAGCCGGTCGCGCGTAAGAAATTGCGCAACACGCGATGACCGAATTGAGACGCGATGCTCTCCGGGTGAAATTGAACACCGGTGATAGGCAGGGACGTATGGGCGAGGCCCATGATCAACCCGTCGTCGCTCTCTGCGGTAATCTCTAGGACATCAGGCAGTGACTGTCGGTCAACAATTAACGAGTGATACCGGGTTGCGGTGAACGGTGACGGAATATCTGTGAACATTGCATGATTTGTATGACTGACAGCGCTCGTCTTGCCGTGCATAGGCGCGGGTGCACGAATAATCTTCCCACCGAACGCTTGGCCAATGCTTTGATGCCCAAGGCAAACGCCGAACAGAGGAAGTTCTGCCTCCGCTGCCGCCGAAACGAGGTCGAGACAAATGCCAGCCCGGTCCGGATCACACGGTCCAGGTGATAAAATAATACCGTTCGGCTTGCGCCCGAGCACATCGGCAACGGAAATCTGATCGTTCCGTTCCACCTCAACCTCTGCCCCCAGCTCTCCGAGGTAATGCCAAAGGTTGTAGGTGAAGCTGTCGTAATTATCGATCAGCAGATACATGATGACGTCGTCCTTCTCAGAAGGCTGGAAAATGCCCTTTTCCCGGGGGAAAGGTCAAGGATTGTAGCCATTGGTCAAGAGCTCAGCTGGCAGTTTTAGGTAACTTTTTTGCTACGCGCTGAAACCAGATCACACTAAAGACCATCATTACGCCCGCGGCAAAGAACGGTGCGCCGGGAAAGAGGAGCGGTGCGCTGTCTGTCGTAAAAATGCGGAATAATTGGGTCATAAAGAGGGGAGCGACGATGGCGCTGAGGCTGAAGATCGCAGTCATAGCGCCCTGGAGTTCGCCTTGGCTATCCTCAGGCACGAGCGATGACATCAATCCGCGTACCGCGGCCATCGCCATGCCCATGAGCGACCAGGGTAGAATCCATGCGTAGAGTATCCAGCCAGTCTCAGCAAACGCGAAGCCGAAGAAGCCGATAGCCCCGGCGATCAGACCGAATATAGCCGCCCGTTGTTCGCCAAAGCGTTTAACGGCGGGGCCGGTGAGGCCCCCTTGCACAATTGCAACGCATAGCCCGAACATGCCCATAGAGAGTCCGACCTGCGCGGTGGTCCAGTCGAACTTAAAGATTGTGTAGAAGGTCCAGACGGCTGGCATAGAGTCGTGCGCGATCTGAAATAATGCCAGGGTTCCGAACAAACCAAAGACAACTGGAAACTTGCGCATGGCTTTGAGGGTACCGAGGCCGTTGGCACGAGCCCAGGTGAAGGCGCGGCGTTTTTCCGGCGGCAGACTTTCGGGCAGGGCGAAATAGCCGAATACGAACGTCAGGGCTGCGGTGCCAGCGCCGACAAAGAAGGGAACGCGGGACCCGAACTCACCCAACAGGCCGCCGATCACCGGGCCAAGAATAAATCCCAGCCCCCATGCGGCGCCGATCAACCCGAAGCGACCGGCACGCTTATTTGGTTCAGTTATGTCGGCGATGTAGGCGTTTGCCGAAACAAAGGAGCCTCCCGCAATACCGGCAAGCAGACGTCCGACAAATAGCCAAAATAGGGTCGGGGCAAATCCCATGATGAGGTAGTCGATGCCAAAGGCAAACAGAGAGAAAAGAATGACTGGGCGGCGTCCAAAGTGGTCACTCAGGTTGCCAATGATCGGCGCAAAGATGAACTGCATGGCGGCGTAAAGAAACAGCAACCAGCCGCCGTAGGTCGCTGCGGCGCTCAGACTTTCGCCCGTGAGTTCGACGATCAACGCCGGTGTCACCGGGATGATGATGCCGAACCCGATGGTATCGAGAAACACGGTTGCAAGAATCAAAATGAAGGCGAATTTCGAGCGCTCAGGACCGGCGTCTGCACTGGCCGCAGTCTCAGTGGATAATGTCGTCAACGCGCGCTCCTGCAACTACCTCATTGCAGTATGCCCGGTCGGGGAGCGATCTTCGCCCCTTAAATTTCTAACGTTAAGCCGAGGTGTCGTCCAAAGGTCATCGCCGGTGTGATCATCATTCCGGGAATAAATGAGTTGCCGAGAACGGCACCGCTGCCGAGGACTTCACCGGCGGCATAGAGACCTTTGATTGGCTCGCCCGTATTTGTAATAGCCTGCAAGTCAGAGTTCACATTGACGCCGACCGATGATGTCGCCGAATGCCCAAGTTGAACGATGGCGTAGTAGGGCGCCTTGGCAATGGCGAGCGGACGATGCTCACGACCAAAGGGATCCGCTGCACCCGTTGTGACACCTGAATTGTAGGTGGCAATGGTTTGCGCAAGATTAGCTGGATTGAGTTCGGCTTTGGCTGCCAAGTCTTCGATCGTATCGGCTTTGTGGAACATGACATGGCCATTGAAATGTTTGGCCATCTTATCCCGCGACCAGTCCGGAATGCCGGGTGAGGCGGCATTGAAAATTTCATCGTCAAAAATGATTGAGTAACGTAGGCGAGGCTGTTTCAGAAGCTCTTGTTCGCGGGCGCTGCGTCCGGGAGTTTGTTCATTGACGTAGCGTTGGCCGTCGTCATTGACCCAGATTTCCCAGGGCATGCGTTTTTGCGGACGGGTATCGAAGCGGGCGTAGACTTTGGACGGGAAATTGTAGCCAGTCAGGATTGAACCGCTGCCGGGACGATGCAGATTGGCGCCGCGTAGGGCCGCGCCAACATTGGCTGCCAAGGACAGGCCGTCACCCAACGCAAATTCAAATGACTCCGCGATGTAAAGCGGCTGATTGACAAGTTTTTGGAACATATCCGGGTTCATCACGTAGCCGCCGGACGTAACCAAGACATGGCGCCCTCGCGCCGTGAAGGGTTCGCCGTTCATGTCAGCGCGCACGCCTTCAACAGTTCCGTTATCCGACGTCAGTAATTCTGTTACCCGGGCATCGGTGTGCACTTTTACGTTGCCAGAAAAAACGTCTTTCTCAAGCTCGGCGAGGAACACCTTGGTTATGTCCAGGCCCGCGCCGTCTGATTGATAGTAGCGTCGGACAGAATACGCCAATCTGCCTTCACTGCCAACATCGAGGAAGTGTCCGTCACGGCACTGCCAGCCATGATCATCAATCCAGTCAACCATGGCGCCTGCATTGTCGACGGTGAGGCGCACTAAGTCAGGATCGGCAAGGCCATTGCTCATGCGCATGACGTCATCAAAGTGAATGTCGGGATGATCATTGGTCACCCCGAATCTTGCCTGGGTTTTAGTTCTGGCTGCACTGATTTCGCCACCAGCAATAGATAAGGTGCCGCCAAGTTTAGACGCGGCTTCGAGAAGGAGGACTTTGGCACCGCGGCGGGCGGCAAAAATGGCGGCGGGCAGGCCGGCGGTGCCAGCTCCCACGACAATAAGATCCCAGTGCATTTCTGCGGCTGCTTCAGCCATAGATTTACTGGCGAGGTAAGCCGCGGCGGATGAACCTAAGAACAGGCGGCGGTTAACGTGCGATGGTGCGGAGCGGGACACGCGAAATTCTCCTAGAAAATGGGCGTTTCTTGCAGGAATGCAGCTGTGTCAGACCCTATCATACCTGGGGTTGAGAGTGCTGTCGTGAGCTGAACGCTCACGTTTCGGAGAGCTGTCTTTGGCGGCTTTTTTTAACGATTGATTCAGGGAATCAGGCGATCTTTAGATCAACAGAGGGCAGCCACTAGAGCATAGCCAGCGCCCCAGAATTGAGATGAGGAAGAAAATCCATGCTTCAATTTGATACGCAGTTTAACAACGACGCTCTCGAAAAACTGGTCGCAGACCTGGAAATCCACGACGTCGCTGATCTCATGGTTCAGCCAGCTTCAGCAGCCAACGAAAACCGCGTGACAGCCGAGACCCCGCGTCCCGACAAAGATAAAGTGGCGTGGGAAGACGACGAGTACTACTTCGTCAGAGAGTCGTAATTTTTACATCCTATCCCGCAGCCTATTGGCGCATGCGCAGGTCCGCGAAATCTAGCACGTAGTCGGTGAAGACCTTGGGCTGCTCTAGGTACAAATGGTGCGCCGCGTTCGGCACTATATCCAGTTGGGTATAGGGCGCAGTCCTTTTCACGACCCGCGCATGATCGATCACGTCAGGATCGTCATTCTCACCAACCAGGATGAGGGCCGGAATTAGCAGCGTGCGAAGCCTGTCATAGACAAATGAGGGTGAACTGGGTACGGGGCGTGGCCCGAAATTCTGAGGATTCGCTTTCAGAATCTCAACCATCCGGGCATGGGCTTCGGTGTTAGCCGAAGATACAAAGTAGGGGTCAGCTGAAACGCGGGCCAGCGCTTCTTCGACGTTGTTGTCCTGCAGCGGACTGAGCAAGTCCATGTTGCGCATTATGTACCGGGTTGAATAGGCATACGGGCCGATGGCTGGGGCGGCGAGAAGGAGGCCTTCGAGAAGCCTTGGTCGCCGCAAACCGTAATCAGCGGCGATATGCGTGCCCGATGCGCTGGCGACGAGAATGGCCTCGGTGATGTCCAAATCACTGATCAGCGCAGCGAGATCATCTGTATGAGAATAGGGTTCGGTGGCCGCGGGCGAGTTGCCGTAGCCGCGACGGTCATAGCGTACGGCGGCAAAATCCCCGGTTTTGCAGACCAACTCCCAGACCTCGTCATAGGCGGCTGAGTGAAGCAGGGTGTCGTGAAGAAAGATGATGGTTTCAGTGCCGCTCCCGCAGGTCTCATAATAGAGTCCGGATGTCATCTCTGCCTGGGCGGACCCCGACGCTTGCATCACTGTGACACCAAAAAGGGCAGCGCATAGGGTGTGTCGAAGGGTTCTCATATGGGGTCTCTTTTAGTTGCGTAGGACAATTTGGCACTGATACTGCTCTTGTAGGAGCGCGACTATTTATCACGGGGAACACGGACATTTGTTCTTACGGTTTTGCAAGGTTGGCGCGTCTGTCACTCAGGGCCATGTGAAAACTCAAGCGCGCTTTGGCGAGGATCGAGCCCATGCAGTACCGGGTCTCGCAACAAAAAGCTCGCTGTTTCAATGGCTTAACCTCTGATTCAAACGAGCCCATGCACAACATAATTACACGTGTCGGTATGGTCAGCGATTGTTGATTTCTTCAACTATACCAATCTATTAGCACCGAATCTTGCGGTCGGACCGGGTTCGCCATCCAGGGTAGTGAAGCCCCGGTGATTGCACTGGAGTCTGGAACGTTTATGGTTTGCGCACGTTTCGATTCAGAACGGTGAACCAGCCCCGCTGTGCAACCGGTAAATTACGGTCCGAAAGCTGCTTGATGCCTCTCACTCAGAAATCCGCGCCCCAGCCGCCTGTCATAAAGTTTACGGTGGTGAACTGCAGCCAGGACAAGGCTTTCGCTTTATTCGTCATGAAGATGGACAGTTGGTGGCCCGACAAGTTCACGGTTTCGGGCATGGCCGGTGGCAAAGCCAAGGCCATCCGGGTCGAGGCCCAGCTCGGCGGTACGATCACTGAAATCGGCCCAGACGGCACCGAGCACCTTTGGGGGACGATCAAGGGCTTTGCCCCAAACGACAGCTTGAGCATGGATTTTCATATTCCGACCCCGGGCGAAGAGGTCACGGAGCGCAGCCGGGTTGAAGTTCAGTTTATGGGCTTGGGCGATGGCCGTACCCGGGTTGATCTGACTCAAAGCAACTGGGAAGCATTCGGGGACCGGGCGATGGGTCTCCGCGCCGGCTATAACGGCAGCTGGACGAAAATCCTCGACGATGCCTTTAAAGCGAAGTGCGCCAAGCTGGGATGATTCTGAGCCGGGCAGGAGGCGGGTCAGAATGCAGATTCATCCTCACCCGCCGATGCCTAATTCCTTCAGATCGGATAGCCTTCTGTACAAACCCAAAAATTAACTGGTGAATTCTAGAAAAGGCTTTTCACATCGGACGTGAACGTTGGGAACGCGAACATATTGCTTCGCATCGCCGTTGCAGAAATATCGTGGTTCATGGCCAGCGAAAACAGATGGATGAGCTCTTCGGATTGATGACCAACCATATGTACACCAACGAAGCGGTCTGTCTTTTCGTCTACCAGAACTTTAGCAAACGCAACTGTCTCCCCGTATGTTTTTCCTGACAGCCAGCCCGTCATATCGGATGTCGTAACCTTGACGTTCAGTCCCTTGGCCTTTGCCTCTTCTTCGGTCAGCCCTACGGTACTAACGGCTGGGACGGTGTAAACGGCGCTCGGGAGTACATCATAGTTCGGTTTAACAGTGGGACCGTGGACTATATTCTCTCCGACAACACGACCTTCATATGTTGCGATAGGAGACAGCTGGGCGGAATGCACGAGGGCATCGCCAGCAACCCATACCGCGGGATTCGACGTAGAGCGAAGGTAGTCATCCACGGCGATGCGCACGCCATCATATTTTACGTTTGCGGCCTCTAGATCGAGGGCACCGACATTGGCAATTCGTCCTGCACCGTTAACAACCTTTGTCGCGCCCACACTTTGTGCCTGGCCCTCGTGCTCGAAGTCGACGCGAAGCATGTCGTCCACGTCGGTAATCTGCTTGACGGTGACCCCGGTTTTGATGACGACGCCTAAACTTTCGGTTTCAGCTTGAATGGCATTAACCGCATCTACGTCCATTCGCGGCAGTAAGCGCGGTAGGGCTTCTAGGATTGTTACTTTAGAACCAGCACGTGCATAGACATGGCTGAATTCCATGGCAATGACACCGCCACCAACAAAAACAACTTCGCTAGGAAGTTCTCGGTCTGACAATACATCATCCGAGGTAATCATAAGGTCAGCGCCCGGGATTGGCAGCGGCCTTGGTATTGAGCCCGTCGCTATGACGATGGCCTCGCCCTCGATGATCTTGCCATCAACTTCTACTGTATTAGGTCCGGTGAATTTGGCTGTTCCACGGAATAGCGTCCCGCGTTTTTCAGCCGTACTCTCCATGGCGCCGGGGAGGAAACTGATTAGATCCTTTTCTCGATCAATGAGAGCGGCCCAATTGAGGCTGGGCTCACCGACTTCAATACAATGCGTTTTGGCACGCGCAATTTCTTCCAGTGTGTGTGCCGCCGCGACGAGAACCTTCTTAGGTGTGCAGCCTCGATTGGGGCAGGTGCCACCGAAATCTCTATCTTCGATGAATGCAATGGTTTTACCCGCGTCATGAGCGATGGCGGACACGCCGAAACCCGCGTTTCCGCCACCGATGATGATAATGTCGAATTTTTCCGTCACTGCATGTCTCCTCAATTCTTGTTTATCGTGATGACGCAGCCGTGAACTCGCGCCCAAACTCTTCGTCTCGGGATGTTTAATAGTAAAACAAAACTCTTGATGAGGCGCTCAAGATCGAATGCGCTAGCGAATAGCAGGACGCAGGAGACGGGTGAGAACGGAGACTCATCCTCACCCGCCGATGCCTATTCCTTTAGGATCGGATAGGCTTCTGTGTAAATCCAATCGTTCTTCTTCGCGGGTATATGACAGCCGAGGCAATCCGCGCGGAAGTTCGAGGCGACGTTCTTGGTCGGATTATCGGGCTTGTACAGTGCCCAACCCCAGCCTTCGCCCCAGAGTGAATTACCCTTAAAGCGGCCGTCCGTGTCTTTGATCATCACAAACCACTGCTTCAGGCCGTCGGTCTCGTAGCTGATGTTTGATCCGGTGGTGTAGCTACCGGACTTTGACGCTCGCAGTTCTTTGACGATGGTCGCCCCATCCGGAAACTTTCCCGTTTCGCGAAACGCTTCGACGGTTTCCTTTTCGGTGTAGACATCATGAAAGCCACTGGCGTCCCCCGAGGGGACAAACCAGGAGCCGAGGTGCACCATGGTTGTCCGAAAATCCTCGGGGAAACTAATCGCGCCCGTCTCATCCACGTAGGGTGAGAAGGAGTCATCACTCCAAGCTGGGGAGCCTACAAGTCCGACATACGCGATCATCACCAGACCGGCGGCGGCGATTGCCAACCAGGCAACAGTATCTATTACGCCACGCATGTTATTTACCCATGCCCATCAGCGGGGTGAGATCAGACTTGCGACCACCGATGGCGTCCTTGCCAGCCGCTTTGCCCTGGCTGAGTACGGGATAGTATTGGGTGAAGACCCAGTCATCAGCGGCCGCACCTTGATGGCAGGCGTTGCAACTGGCGGCGGCGAAGGGCTCGGCTGTTTCCGTCAAACTCTTATGATCGGGTGTGGAGAAGCTGAAGTAAGCCCAATTGCCCGGCTCATCCTTGAAGTGTTTCTTGCTTTTGATGGTCGCTTCCAAGCCGATAAAATCACCTTGGAAATAGCCTGCACCACTCACAGCCGCCTTGGACCCAACAGACACCAGTTCTTTCATCAAGATCGTGCCGTCACGAAATTCGCCGGTTTTCTTCCAGTGCTTCCAGCTATCTGGATCGATATAGACGTTGTGATGCTCGGGAAACGCAGCCGCGCCGTCGTTCATATCGTTCGGCGTGACGGGCGTGCCAACGTAAATCCATTCACGGTAACCGGTGGGGCGTTCGAGCTTGCCGTTTTTGTATTTGAAGAATGTTTCCGCGCTCGCTGCACCAATGGCAACAGCTTGCAACAGGACACCGAGGGCGACGAGCCCGACGAGGCGCGTTGGTGAAAATATTTTGGTCATGGCTTGGAGTCTCCAACTTTAGGTTCGCAGATGCGCGGACCCTAGTTGGCGTGAGGCGCCGTGTGAAATTGCTATTTGTTGCCTCGCGATAAGCAGTGCTTATGACGGCCAGTCGTAGTCGATCGCCGTGTTTACGAGCAGGCTCAAAGCTGTGGATATTTCATCATCGCCAGCAAGGGCGAGTTCGATGGTGCGGCTATGGCCAGGTTCCGTAATGGGTTTAAAAACCAAACCCGGCCCCATGATCGAATGCTGCGGAATCACCGTGATCCCGGCACCCGATTTGACCAACCCCTCAATCCAATCATCCCGCTCGCTGCTAAACACCACATTGAGATCTAATTTGTGTTCGCTGTAGTAGTCGATGGCGCTTTGCCGAAACTCACAATGCAGACGATCGATATAGGGTTGGGTGCCGATCTCAGAGAGGGACACTGATTTTTTGGCCGTATAGGGATGATCTTCCGCGAAGGCGACTCCGACCGTTTCTTCGAACAATTCATGGTAGCGAATTTCGGGATGTGCAGGCCCGCGACGGGAACAAAATACACCGTCCAAAGCCCCGGTGAGCAACAGGTTGGGTATGACTTCGGGTATAACGTCGTGGAAAATAACAGAGGTCATCGGGTGTTGTTTTTGAAAGACATTGAACAACCCCCCGAGCACCCGCGGGCCAATGGTACACATGATACCGATATTCAACTCGGCCACTTCACCGCTGACGACTTCCTTCGCGGTTTTACTGACCAAATGCCGCGTGCGATTGATCTGTTCAAAGTGGCTGTGCAGGGAATGCCCGAGGACCGTAAGTTGGGTGTAACGGCCGTCGCGGGTGATCAGTGGGCCGCCCAATTCATCTTCGAGTCGTTTGATGCCTTGGGTTAGTGCCGGCTGTGAAACGTTGCACTGCTCTGCCGCCCGCGTGAAGTTGAGAGTCTCGGCTAAAGCGAGAAAATATTTAACCTGATTGAAGTCCATCGTGCCAGTTCCTGTTCAGGACATGCAAGCGAGGGGAACGCTTCATAGAGAGGAAGCGCGAGCGGCACAACTAGGAACGTAAAATTATTTTTGTGCGTTGCGTGTTTAATCCGCAGCAAAACAATAAAACTGCCCGGCACCACCCGTAGCGATGAGATTATCCTGACTGCATCCGCGACTGGGGTGCGCATCAATCCACGACTGACTGGTAAAGCTGGTAATGCGGTCGTGATGGCCGACATTGGCGCTGCCGTCTTCGCCGCTGCTGGTCCAGTTGGAACAGGTGCGATCAAACGTATCCGTAAACGCGTTGCCGTCCGGTAGCGTACCGGTGAGGATGTCGTGTTGATTGCGCGCATCGATCCCAACAATTTTGACTTCACCGGGAACGATGTCGCCGCTTTCGGTGACAGCCGTGCGAATGTTGATGAAGTTGCCTTTACGCGCTAGCAACAACGTATCGCCATGAAGTTGACCCAGGTTGGCGGCAATGCGCACACCATTGGCGTTGTACCAAGGGCCTTGGCCGATGCGATCCCGCGCATTGATCGCCGGTTCATCGGTTGTCGCTTGAGTGGAGAGATATGCCCGCCAGTCGCGATCACCTGCACCAACGTCGTCGGCGAGTTTTTGACAATGGGCATCGGCCCCGGCCAAGCCACCCAAGTTCGCGCCATCGCCGATGCCGACACTGGTCACAAAAAACGACAGTGGACCTTTATCCGGACGCGGCGGAATTTGCGGCACCATGGGCGCATCTTGTGCGAACAGCGGTGCTGTTGAAGCGCAGAGAAAAAGGGTCACGAGCGCGGCGGTTTTGGCGGCTTTCATGGCGAATAATCCTTTGTTCAAAGATCTAACCTGTGGGTGCGTTTATCCTGCCATGAGGCCACGAATTTCACGTCAGGTCACCTGTAAAATGCGTTGGGAAAGTTAGGTTTCCCGCCATAAAAGGCCTACACTTTGCCCGCATATCAAAGGGGAGCAGATTATGAAGTAAGGCCGACAATCGCTTGGGTGCGCCATCGCACTGCTGTTGGTAGGCTATAGTTTTATAAGTGTGGGGCAGGATTATATGCCGGCTGAAGACGACCCTAATTTTGCACCGGCGCCGTTTATTCAAGACGGCAACCGCAACCAAAATCCGTCTGAGGGAAAACTCAAGGGCGTCGACCTGCGGCTCAAGCATTCGCTGTTGTTTGTCACCGACCTGAAACGCTCGCTCGATTTTTACGAAAACGTCATCGGCCTGGAAGTCTATGCGGTGGATCAGGTCTACAGCCTAGATCAATCCACCATCGGCAATAGACTGTTCAATACGGAAGAGGTGACGCGCCGCCGCATTGCCCAATTGAACACCTCAAACGAAACCCGGGGCATAGCCCTACGTGAAGTCGACAAGCCCTTTGAAGTGCCGCAGAGCCCGCGCGTCACCACCATCCTGTTTGAAGCCAGTGACATTCTCGGCATTTTCGAACGCGCCAAAGCGTTTGGTGGCGAGGTGATCGGCCCGAGCATCGCCACCGTGCCCGAACGGGAGACTGCGCCGCGTTTGCGCTATATGGAAATGGGCATCATCGACCCGGACGGTCACGTCATTACCTTCTTTAAGTATTACGGCGAGACCGCAGAAGACGACGCGGAATGGGACGCCGCGTCTAAAAAGTACAACGTCGAGACGGAGCTTTAAGCCTGAACGACGGCGACTGGATGTTCACTGCTGTATGGGGCCTATTCAAAAAAACCTATTCAATCTGGGCTTTGTGTTCGCAATACTTAGGGGCACGGACTGTTCATAATGCGGGGGGTTGATATGCGGAATAAACTGGTGCGGGTTGCCATCATCGGCGCTGGGATCATGAATCTCTTGCCCATTGTTGGCGTCCTGTCGGCGGAGCGCCTTAGCCAAGCCTACGGGATAGATGTCTCTGGCCCCGACCTTGAAATTTTGCTGCGCCATCGCGCCGTGCTGTTTGGCTTGCTGGGCACCTTCATGATTTACGGGGCCTTCAAAGAAGAGTTGCAGACCCTGGCCATCATCGGCGGGTTGGTCAGCATGGGGGCCTTTATTGGTTTGGGCCTGACGGTGGGCGGCTATGGCGCGGCGTTAGAGCCGTTGATCTTGGCTGACGCGATCGGCTGCGTGGTGTTGCTGTTTGCGGTGGGATTACGGTGGCTTGGACAGAGAGAGGGCCGCGACAAAGTTTGACGCCGCCGCAAAAACCTAAACTCACACGTGTTGGTCTGACGTGTACTACGCGTGTTGATCAAGAAGGATCGGGTTGCCGTCGGGGTCGAGCACCATGCAACTGGCCGGGCCGGTGGTGGTTTCATCGGCTTCGCTGACCATGGCAACGCCGTCGGCCTTCAAGGCTTTTTGAATGTCGCGGACATCGGTGAAGCTGTCGAGGGTTTCGCCGTTGGAATCCCACCCGGGATTAAAGGTCAGGGTGTTCTGCTCAAACATGCCCTGGAACAAACCAATGACGCAGGACGGGCTTTTGAGAATGACCCAACCCTGGGCGGCATCGCCACCGAACATTTCGAAGCCGAGCTTTTCATAAAACGCCTGAGAGACCGCGAGGTCCTTCACCGCAAGACTGAGAGAGAAGTTTCCGAGGGTCATGGGGGTGGGTCCTTTTCTGCACGTTTCTGGTTTGTTCCGGTCACCAGTGGTTCTAAGTCATGACACTATCTGGTTCGCATATTTGAGGCGTTCCGTTAACGAGGTCTTTAGGACAGATAAGGTACAAGTTTCTTATTACGCTAGGGTGGGGGAAAGAAATGAGTCAACTTCATACTATTGGCTACGAAGGCGCACATCTTGATGATTTCATAGCAACGCTAAAGAATGCTGAAGTCGAAGTGCTTATCGACATACGGGATTTTCCTGGATCGCGAAAAAAAGGTTTTTCAAAGACGGCTTTAGCACTAGCATTAAGCGAAGTTGGGGTAAATTACATCCATCTCCGCGATTTAGGGGACCCCAAACCGGGTCGAGAGGCCGCACGTCGTGGAGATTATAGAGCCTTTGAGCGAATTTTTAGGAATCACCTTGCTAGAGAGGAATCCCAAGAAGCTTTGGTGGAAGCGGTCAATATTGCCAAAGAATTTCGTTCCTCACTTTTGTGCTACGAACGTGACCACTCAGGATGTCACCGCTCAATCGTTGCAGAAGCAATGGCAAGTCATGTGCCGTTCAGGATTGAACATTTAGGTGTCAGAACCGAACTCGCAGTTGCAGGCTAAATTTGATCGCTCTGGTGAAACAGAAGCGATCATCATAATTAAGGCTGCTCCACAAGTTGGTGAAAAACACGGTGAGACGATTTGCTGCGCTGGTATCGATCTAAGTGGCAATTGGCTTCGTCTTTATCCAGTTTCATTCCGTAATTTAGAAGATAGCCAAAAATTCGGGCGGTGGGATCGTGTCAAGTTTAATTGGCGCAGACCAAATGACGACGCGCGTATTGAAAGTCGGAGAGTTGACCAACAATCTCTACAGATAGTCGGCAAACTCAAAAAGAGTGAGCGGCAAAAGTTTCTCTCTTCATCTGTCGTATCTAGTCTTAAACACCAGCGTGATCTGGGCAAGAGCCTCGCGCTACTCAAGGCGAAAATTATGGCCTTCAACATCGAACCAAAGAGCGAATCCGATATAGCAAAGGAAGCGGCAAAGTTTGAGAGAATTAGAAATCAGTACGACATGTTTAAGACTGAGAAAGTTATTCCTTACAAACCGTGTCCATTTAAATTCAAGTATAAGTACGAAACAGATGACGGCATCAGAGAAGGCACATGTCAAGATTGGGAAATTGAGACAACATACTTCAAGTGGCAAAAACTATATGGTCAAGAGCAGGCTTTAGAGAAGATCAATGGAGTGTTTGGGGAAGAATATCCTTCAAAGGGTATGCTCATGGCGATGGGGACGCATTCTGCTTATCCTGATACATGGCTTATCAATGGAATAATTCGTCTAGACGAGATTGATCAGCCATCACTTTTGTAGCGTCATAGGGTAAGTGAAATTGTTTAACCTGCTCGTTGCTTATTCAGAATCTGCATGGTCTGGTGAACCCTATACCTATTCCTTAAGTAGAGTTTTTGAGTACACGAAGGACAGCATAGCCGATCAGTTTAGAAGTTTCGATGACGTGGCAGTAGAAAAGCTAATGTCGCTTCCTAGCCTCTTTGCGCATGAAGAAGGCGTTGGACTTGATGCGCAGGTCGGACAAATCGTTGGAGTTCAACAACGAAGTAACGAAGTTAGGGTCAAGTACGAAATTGACTCTAACCTGCCAAAAATATCTTTAGATGAACTGTCGCGGCTCGTATGGGAGCTCGATATTGGCAATATGGAAATGTACCGAACCCACTGGGCGTTGAAGGATGCAGATTTATTTTCGGTGCTTATAGATGCAGGTGTAATCACTCAGAGCGTCTTAAAGAATGTTATGTTGAGTTCTACGTTAGATGCGACGCCACAGGAAAGCGTCGAGGCGGTGCCCATAAAGCCGTCTGTATTTAGAATTCCTGATACAGGCCAAGAACCAGATTTGGTTTCGGTAATGATGCCTTTTCATCCAGATTTCGATGAAGTTTATTCCACATTGCAGAAAGCTTGCGTCAAAATCGGACTCCGGTGCATGAATGCAAACGAAATTTGGGAAGCGAATGAGATAATACAGGACATATTCTCATTGATATATCGTTCCAAAATCGTCGTTTGTGATTTTAGTAACAAGAATCCAAATGTGTTCTATGAAGCGGGTATTGCACATACCCTTGGACGATCTGTAATTCCAATCGTGCAAAATACAGATCATGTTCCATTCGACTTAAAGCATTATCGACACATTCTTTATCTGAATAACGAACAAGGTAGAACAGACCTTGAGGAAGTAATTGAAGCGCGTTTAAGGTTTCTTACTTCTCGTAACTAGCCTCACTTCTTCCCTAAACTTCCCTTCAAATATTGCCCCGTGTAGCTCTTCTTCACCTTGGCCACGGCTTCCGGTGTGCCGGTGGCAACAATGCTGCCGCCGCCGGCGCCGCCTTCGGGGCCGATGTCGATGATGTGGTCGGCGGTTTTGATGACCTCGAGATTATGTTCGATGACGATGACGGTGTTGCCCTGGTCGACCAGGTGATGGAGCACTTCGAGTAATTTTCTGACGTCTTCAAAGTGTAAGCCGGTGGTCGGTTCATCGAGGATGTATAGCGTGCGCCCGGTTGCACGCTTTGACAGTTCCTTCGCCAGCTTGACCCGTTGCGCTTCGCCGCCAGACAGGGTGGTGGCCTGTTGGCCGAGGTGGATGTAGTCCAGCCCGACCTGCTGCAGCAGCACCATCTTGTCGCGGATGCCGGGCACGGCCTTGAAGAAGTCGACGCCTTCTTCGACGGTCATGTCGAGCACGTCGGCGATGGACTTACCCTTGAACTTGATGTCGAGGGTCTCGCGGTTGTAGCGCCGCCCGGCGCAGACATCGCAGGTGACATAAACATCGGGCAGGAAGTGCATCTCGATTTTAATGACGCCGTCGCCCTGGCACGCTTCGCAGCGCCCGCCTTTGACGTTGAAGGAAAAGCGCCCCGGTTTGTAGCCGCGGGCTTTGGCCTCGGGCAGTTCGGCAAACCAATCGCGGATCGGCGTGAAGGCGCCGGTGTAGGTGGCCGGGTTGGAGCGCGGGGTGCGGCCGATGGGGCTTTGGTCGATGTCGACGATTTTGTCGATATAGGTCAGCCCGTCGATCTTTTTGTGGGGGCCGGGCAATGCGCGGGCGCCGTGCAGGGTTTTGGCCAGGGCCTTATAGAGGGTCTCCAATACCAGGGATGATTTGCCGCCCCCGGACACACCGGTGACACAGGTGAAGGTGCCGAGGGGGAAATCCACATCGACCTTTTGCAGGTTGTTGGTTTCAGCACCGAGGACTTTGATCGCCTTGCCGTTGCCTTTGCGGCGATCCGTCGGCACGGGAATGGTTTTGAGTCCGGTGAGGTAAGCAGCGGTGAGTGACTTCTTGTTCTGCATCACCTTCGATGGTGTGCCTTCGGCGACCACATGACCGCCATGCACGCCGGCTCCGGGGCCCATATCAACCAAATGATCGGCGGTGCGAATGGCGTCTTCATCATGCTCGACGACGATCACCGTGTTGCCGATGTCGCGCAGGCGGCGCAGGGTTTGCAGTAGGCGTTCGTTGTCCCGCTGATGCAAACCGATGGACGGTTCATCCAACACATACAACACGCCGGTGAGGCCGGAGCCGATTTGTGAGGCGAGGCGGATGCGCTGACTCTCGCCGCCGGAGAGCGTGCCAGAATTGCGGGCGAGGGTGAGGTATTCCAGCCCGACGTTATTAAGGAAGCCGAGGCGTTCGCCAATTTCGCGCAAAATGCGGCGGGCGATCTCGGTGTCTTTGACTGAGAGCTTTTTCTCCAGCGCCGTAAACCAAGCGTAGGCATCGGCGATGGACAACTGGGAGATTTCGCTGACGTGTTTGCCGTCGATCTTGACCGCCAGCGCTTCGGGCTTGAGGCGGTGGCCGTCGCAGGCACCGCAGGGCTGACTGGTTTGATACTTAGAGAGTTCTTCGCGGATCCAGGCGGAATCCGTTTCGCGCCAGCGGCGGGAGAGATTGTTGATCACGCCTTCAAAGGGCTTGCGGGTTTCGAACTTGCGGGTGCCGTCGCCAAACTTAATCAGGATCGGGATATCGCCGCTGCCGGTGAGAATGGCATCGCGCACTTTCTTGGGCAGCTTCTTCCAAGGCGTATCGACATTGGCCTTATGCAGCTTGGCGACACCGCGCAAGGCTTGCAGATAGTACGGCGAGGGCGGTGAGGCATTGGACCAGGGCGCGACTGCGCCTTCGGCCAGGGTTTTGGTTTTGTCAGGGATGACGAGATCAGGATCGAAATGCATGCGCACGCCGAGGCCATCGCAGGACGGGCAGGCACCGAACGGATTGTTGAAGGAGAACAGCCGCGGTTCAATCTCATCAATGGTGAAGCCCGAAACCGGGCAGGCGAACTTGGCGGAAAAGACCGTGCGACCTTTGGGTCCGTCTTTATCGGCGTCTTCGGCGAAGGCAATGCCATCGGTCAGGCCCAGGGCGGTTTCTAAGCTGTCGGCGAGGCGGCTCTCCAGATCATCGCGGACGACAACCCGGTCGACCACCACTTCAATGTCGTGCTTGAGCTTTTTGTTCAGCGCCGGGACCGCGTCGATCTCGTGCAAGGTGCCGTCGACTTTGACGCGCTGGAAGCCCTTCTTTTGTAACTCGGCTAATTCTTTGCGGTATTCGCCTTTGCGGCCACGGACAATAGGCGCGAGCAGATACAACCGGGTGCCGTCGCCCATGGCCATGATCCGATCGACCATTTGAGTGACCGTCTGGGCTTCGATGGGCAATCCGGTGGCCGGAGAGTAAGGCACGCCGATGCGGGCCCAGAGCAGGCGCATGTAGTCGTGAATTTCGGTGACGGTGCCGACGGTCGAGCGCGGGTTGCGGCTGGTGGTCTTCTGCTCGATGGAAATGGCTGGCGACAGGCCATCTATAGAGTCCACATCCGGCTTCTGCATCAGTTCCAAGAACTGTCGGGCATAAGCGGACAGGCTTTCGACATAGCGGCGTTGACCCTCGGCGTAGATGGTATCGAAGGCGAGGGAGCTTTTGCCCGATCCGGACAATCCTGTGATGACCACAAGTTGGTTGCGGGGCAGCTCGACGGTGATGTCCTGGAGATTGTGCTCGCGGGCGCCGCGCACGCTGATTACCGGGCTTAACCCAGTCGCAGACGGCCTGGAGGTCTTCTTTTGCGCCGGGTCCGCGCGGGTCGTGCTCTTTTTAACGGATTTCGCAGTTTTCAGGGCTTTATTCACGGTATTGTTCTACTTATGTTCTTATTTGATACCGTTGTACGGCGTCCGGATTTGATTGGCAATCTTGATATACGATTAGAACGCCGAGGGGGATGAGAAATCCACGGGGTTCAGGCCGGAAAGCAGCCTGTACTGACATGGCGGGCGGGGCGGATGCAAATTGGCAACAGATTTTCAGAACTTGCGCCTTAGCTCAGTTGCGAGCTTCCAGCGGAAGACACTGACCAAGTAGTGGTTGTATAACTAGTCTCAGGTTTAGAAATAGGACAAATGCCCTGATTGTGCGGGGATCACAGATTTACTTCCTGGGGAGGATGACACTATGGCCTACGGGTCTCACCTTACTTTGAAAAGCACAGCCGCTTCGCTCGGCGTCATCGGCGCGATGCTGGCCATGGATGCCGCACCGGCCTTCGCCCAACTCGCCGTTGAAGAAATCGTGGTTACCACACGTAAGCGGTCAGAAAGCCTCCAGGAAGTTCCGTTGGCGATTACTGCCTTTACGGCTGACACTTTGGAACGGAAAGGTCTAAGCAGCATCGAAGATGTGGCGCGGCTGACCGCTGGCGTTCAAGTCGACCAGGGCACCTTCCCACAGGATGTGCGGATCACTATTCGTGGTCTGGCTCCGTCTCGCGGTCGCACCAATGTCGCCTTACTGTTAGACGGCGTTGATGTCTCCAGTGAGTCCATTCAATCGGCCGGTGGGTCGCTGCTGGTCAACAACCGCTTGTTTGATCTTGAGCGGGTCGAAATTGTTAAGGGCCCGCAGAGTGCTCTGTATGGTCGCTCGGCCTTCGCCGGTGCCATCAACTACGTGACCAAGAAGCCGACCAACGAATGGGAAGGCAAGTTCTCACTCAATGGCGGACAGCGCAATCAAGTTGAAGCGACTGTTGGTTTGTATGGTCCAGTTGTTGAAGACAAGTTTTTGATCGGCGTTAATGCCTCAGTTTGGAATTTCGATGGCTTCCACGATAACTCCGTAACAGGCGCGGACCTTGCTGACAGCGATGGTTATGGCTTGGCTCTGTCCTCGATCTGGAACGCCAATGAAGATGTGTCGCTGACAACACGGATTGAATACACCGATGACCACCTTGGTCAGTCAGCGTTTGCCTTCGGTGGGCAAAACACCCAGTTGCCGGTTCCGGCTTCAGCATTTGGCCCGATCTTTGATCCGGGTGTTGTTAGCCCCGCGGTTCCGTTTGTTGGCGTGTTTGCAGGTGTAGTGCCTGATGCCTCCGATTTGCCTGAAGCGACAATTTCTGAAGATCCGGCGACGGGTAAAGAATTCCGTGGCAGTGAGCGGGAAATTTTCCGCGTTGCCGCGACCCTCGATTGGGACCTCGGTTTCGGCTCGTTCACTTCGGTAACACATTACGCGAGTGCCGACGTGAGCCAGGACTCAGAAAACAATCGTCAGGGAAGTTTCTTTGAAACAACGTCAGGGACGATGTTCAGCGTTGAAAGCGAAACCAAACTATTCAGTGAGGAGATTCGTTTACAGTCTAACGATGACGAGCGTCTGCGTTGGATGATTGGCGGTTTGTATTGGGAAGAAAAAGTTGATCAAGATTCACATAACTTAGCCTGTACCAATAATCAGCTGTTTCCGGGTATTCCCTTTCTCCCGTGCGGTATTTTCTTTGCGCAGCTAGACGGCACACCGCCTAATATGTGGGTGCGCGATACTGAACACTTGTCCGCCTTCGCGATGTTTGAGTATGACTTTACGGACCAATTAACGTTCCACGTTGAAGGCCGTTATACGGATGAAGATCAGTTCGTATCTGGTCCTACCGGTCCCCGCATCGTTGATGCATTTGGTGTTGCGGGCCCGCCAAATCCACTGCCAATGGCGTCCCCTAACATCGACGCGACATCGAGTGACAGCTTCTTTACGCCGCGGTTCTCTCTCGAGTATACGGCCAGTGATGACATGCTGTTCTACGGGTCTGTCGCGAAAGGTGCTAAGCCGGCTGGTATCAGCACCGTTGGAGCCGGGGCGGCAGGCTTCACTCCAGAAACATTCCGTTTCGATCGTGAAACTATGTGGGTCTATGAAGTTGGAACAAAAACTTCATGGGATGACGGCAAGGTGATTGCGAACGCTGCGGTCTATTACGAGGACTTCTCGGGCAAGCAAACGGCGACCCAGTTTCTTGCGGACAACGGTCTGACAGGAACGCGGACGGTTAATGCCTCATCGGCCGAAGTTAAAGGCCTAGAGCTTGATCTAGCATGGGCTCCGGTCAATGGCTTGAACTTGACGGCCAGCTATTCTTACATCGATGCCACCTATAACGATTTCATCGTGAATGGCACCGGCGTTGCGACCATTGCTGCGGTTGGCAATTGTACGATTGTTCTACTGGGCACCAACAAGTCCTGTGCCCTCGACCGGACTGGCAACGAACTGGAAGACGTTGCTAAGCATTCGTTTGTCGGTGGTATATCCTATAGCCAACCGCTAACCGACGAGGTCAACTGGTTGATTGAAACCGATGTGCAGTATCAAGATGATCGTTTTGATACGTCAGACAACATCCTGATCATGCCGAGCTACTGGATGGTTGATCTTCGCGCAGGTCTGGTGTCTGACAACTGGAGTATCGTCGCTTTCGCGAACAATCTGTTCAACGACGATACAGTGAAGCAAGCCTTCAACACCACGGACTTCACGACCATCAACTTGGCGTTCTTCCCGCCACCAACCACTTTCATTCTAGAAAACGCATTGCAGGCTCAACTGCCCGACAAGCGTCAGATTGGTGTACGGACAACGTTCAACTTCTAGAACGGTCTAAATTGAGATTGGAAAAGGGCGTCCTGCGGGGCGCCCTTTTTCGTTAGCCGACGGCGTAGGCCCAGTCCTGGCTTTCGACAAACTGGATCAAGGGCATCCAGTCGGATTCAATAATGGATTTGTGCGCGCCTGGGCGATCAAAGACCGATAAGCCTTGGCTAGCCATTTCGCTGTACGCGCTGCGATCCGATAGGCGCGTCACGACCTGATGGCCGACATCGTCAAGGAATGCTTCTAAACGCCCAGCGGCTCTAGTGTTGGCGCGCATTCTATTGCCGACAATGGCTATCGGCTTGGTGCCCTTGCTGATCGGCTTCAAAGTTTCAACCTTTTGAAGGAACTCACCGGTTGTGGTTTCGTCGAAAATCGACGGGAGCACTGGCATCACAACCAAGTCTGCTGCTTTTAACAGCACATCGAAATGCTGTTTCGGGATTCCGGCGCCGACATCAATGACCAGACGATGCAATCCTTTGGTCATTTCGCCTTCATTCTTAAGCCAGTTCAGGCCTTCAATTTTGGCGGCATCCTGGGGCCGTAGTTTCAGCCACGTGAGTGAGCTTTTTTGCGGATCAACATCGGCGAGCGCCGTTTTCATTCCGCTATTTGCAAAAGCGGCGGCGAGATTTGTGGCGAGGGTGGATTTGCCACAGCCGCCTTTAGGGTTCGCGACAAGAACAGAGAGCATCTATGCCAATCCTATTCAGCGCGATGAGGTAGGCCAGAACGGCTTGCTCTTCGCAAAGCTTGTCCAAAGGGCCGTGACGTCAGCATTTGCTTCCTTGGCCGCATGGCTATGCCAGCCTAGCACCTTTCCCACGCCAGACCGAATTGTGTCCGCGTCCTTTGTGCCCCGGCGGACCTGCTTTAAGAGGCTCTCAGTCAAAATCTCAGCTGTGGCAATATCGTTCGCGGTGCCCAACGCCGTTTGGAGGTGGCGCATGGCGGCGATGTATGGACGCGTCCGTTTCTCGGGATATAGAGCGGAAAAGAACTCAGACGCATACCGCACCTTCTTGAGGGCAATGCGGACGGTATGGCGATCGGCTGAGTCCATGTCCGCAAAGTCTTTGCCGCGTTTCAAGATTTTGCGATGCCGTTTGGCCAAAAGTTTAGCCGAGGTCGGCCCAATTGGAGCGTCCAGTTTGCTTCGGGTCACAGTGTTGCGCCAGATCCGTTCTTCAATCCAGGACGAGAGATCAAGCATAGCCGTCGTATACCTGCGGGACGATAACGCGGAGCGC
Source organism: Alphaproteobacteria bacterium (assembly GCA_012103295.1). GTDB lineage: Bacteria > Pseudomonadota > Alphaproteobacteria > Rhodospirillales > Rhodospirillaceae > WLXB01. The sequence goes on from WLXB01000009.1 coordinate 27,420, forward strand.
ACCCTTCTATAGGCGGCTGTTCGGGCTTTTTTCGCGCTCCGTATTAGGGCTGTGAGATCTTTGTCGTCTGGTCTTCCTTGGATGACCGCAGCCAGGACTTCGTTAATAAAGACATCAATGTCGCGTGCGTCGCCAAGGATGTCGATCAACCATCGCGCCTCAGCTTTAATGTGCTCAACCTCTGGCCCATATAGATACTTCCGGAACAATATAAGGGCCGAGAGAATGCGTCGGATCGCAACACGGGCCTGATGAACGCCTTCAATATCCTTGCCTGAAACGGCGGCATTTCTATTCGCGAGCAATTGGTTGAGAGACAGGCGCAGAATATGAACCATGGCTTCTTCGACGGAGTGCCGCTTTTTTAGCGAGATTTTCTCAGCCATCGATGCTTGTGGGTGTGTCCCGTCTGTGAGGTCAAAACCACGGTTCACCTTGCTTCCCAGGCTGAGAATAGATGGAACCTGGCGTGAGATGCTTTTGGCCAAGTCCAGAAGTGCCGTGGTTGTCCCCTTAACCAATTCCAATTCGACTTCAGAAATTTGGTCGGTTTTCTTTCCTGAGACGATGCGGCCTTGATCGAAGGCTAATTCAACAGTCGCGCTGTCGCCCGGTACGCGTGTGTGCTGCATGAGAAGCGTGGTGCGTTTGACGTCGGTCTTGAACAGGGGGATGAGTTCTTCATGTCGAAGGGCACCCAAGCGCGCTTTGATTGCAGGGGCCTTAATTACGGTTAGATCAGGGGTTCTGCTTTCGATCGGTGTCGTCCACTCTGTGCGGGCGAACATACCTAACGCGCTGGAGCCTTCACTCTTAACTGTTTGGACCCGTTTACCGGCTTTTTGACGGACACGAAGCGTCAGGCCTTGCTGGCGCAGCCAACGATCTTGAGTGTCATAGTAGGTTGAAACGATTCGGGCTGTTTTACGGCTGGTCCGATCAGCGCCGCTGGTTTTGCTCAGCCTTAATAGGAGCTTCGACAAGCTTTTTGGGCTCATCGTGAGCTTGAGCTCAATCTCAAGCTCGCCGTCGTCTCCTGCATCCAGACGAGGGGACGTCATGTCCATTTTTAGGTCCCTGACCCTATTTTCCAATGCGGCTGACTGTTTTGATATCAGCATTGAACACCGGAGCAATTGATCAAGATTAAACACCACGCCTCTGCGATGCGGCAACTGCTTTCACAGTGTTTATATGGGGCAGAATCTCTGTGTTTATCCACACTATCCACAGTGTCTTTTTTTAAAAAGGGTGAGGGGCTCCATAAAGCTTGCCTCAGACAGCGCGCCGGGTATCGTGTGCGAAATCTTAGTTCAAAGGAGTTCGGCCATGGCTGGCAGCGTCAATAAAGTCATTCTCATCGGTAATCTTGGTCGGGATCCTGAGGTTCGCTCGATGCAAAACGGCAACAAGGTCGCCAATCTAAGCATCGCAACATCGGACAGCTGGAAAGACAAAAACACCGGCGAACGTAAGGAAAAGACCGAGTGGCACCGTGTTGTTATCTTCGGCAATTTGGCTGATATCGCTGAGCGATACCTGAAAAAGGGGTCGAAGGTTTATGTCAGCGGCCAATTGCAAACCCGCAAGTGGCAAGACCAGTCCGGCCAAGACAAATACACCACTGAGGTGGTTCTGCAGGGCTATGGCGGCGAACTCACCATGTTGGACGGCCGGGGTGACTCCTCTGGCGGTGGCGGTGGTGGCGCCGGCTACGGCGCTTCTGAGCCCTCTGGTGGTGGCGATGGTGGCGGATGGGATGCTGGCCAGTCAGGCGGCGGCGATATGGACGACGAAATCCCGTTCTAAATAGCCTGCTATTTATCAATATTATGCAAGGCGTTTGAGGTCGAGTCTGACGTCTCTTGCACGGCGGACCGAAGCCTCGAAATAGTGACGGCTCGAACGCGTCCTGTGGCCATTTATTATGTGGTTTTAGGGGGCGTCTAAGGGGTTGTCTTTGCTGCTGTTTTTTTGTTTTTGCGGTGCCGAAGAAGTGCCTCGAAAATAGTCGCACAAGGGGTGTCGACTCAGTTGGATTTCAGACCTGATCTCTGATACATTTTTGCGGTGAAATCTAACCGTAACACCGTTTTTTGCCCAGACTCCGAAACCTCACATTTGGACATAAAAATCAATTGTGTGCAGTGCAACAAAAAGCGCCGGCGCACCTGGTCAAAAATAGGCTGTTACTAATCTCCGAGTAGCATTTTGAGCGAACCCACCGAAGTCCCTCCTGCGTACGATATAGCAACCGTCACAATCGAAGACGAAATGAAGAAGTCCTACCTGGATTACGCTATGAGCGTGATCGTCAGCCGGGCTCTTCCTGACGTTAGAGACGGTCTCAAGCCGGTCCACCGCCGCATTCTCTATGCGATGAAGGAAAGCGGCTACGAATATAACAAACCGTTCCGGAAATCGGCGCGTATCGTTGGTGACGTGATGGGTAAATATCACCCACACGGTGACCAGGCGATCTACGATGCGATGGTCCGGATGGCCCAGGACTTCTCGATGCGGCTGCCGTTGATCAACGGTCAGGGTAACTTTGGCTCAATGGACGGCGATCCGCCCGCGGCCATGCGTTACACGGAAGCCCGCCTGCAGAAAGCGGCCCATAGCCTGATCGATGATATCGACAAGGAAACCGTTGATTTTCAACCAAACTACGATGAATCCGTCCATGAGCCGGTGGTGTTGCCTGCCCGGTTCCCAAATCTGCTGGTTAACGGCGCTGGCGGCATCGCCGTTGGCATGGCCACGAATATCCCACCCCATAACCTGGGTGAGGTGATTGACGCCTGCTGTGCCCTGATTGACGAGCCAGGGACCACTGATGAAGCGCTCATCGACATGGTTCCAGGACCTGATTTCCCGACCGGCGGAATTATCCTCGGCCAAACGGGTGCACGGTCTGCTTACGCCACTGGGCGCGGGTCTGTTCTTATTCGCGGTCGGGCCGACATTGAAGACATGGGCAAGGACCGCGAGGCCATTGTCATCACTGAAGTGCCGTACCAGGTCAACAAGGCCTCTATGGTCGAAAAGATCGCTGAGCTGGTGCGTGATAAGCGGATAGAAGGCATTTCTGACCTGCGCGACGAGTCAGATCGCAATGGTGTGCGCGTCGTTGTTGAGATTAAGCGCGATGCGCAGGCCGATATTATCCTGAATCAGCTCTATCGGTTCACGCCGCTGCAGACCAGTTTTGGCTGCAATATGCTGGCCATTAACGCTGGTCGGCCCGAGCTCCTGAATCTCAGGCAAATTCTCTCAGCCTTTATTGCGTTCCGGGAAGAAGTTATTCGGCGTCGGACGGTCTACGAACTGGGGCAGGCGCGTGATCGCGCTCACACCTTGGTTGGCCTGGCCATTGCAGTTGCGAACCTCGATGAGGTTATTGCCCTGATCCGAGCGGCACCGGATGCGCAAACGGCTCGTGAAGGCTTGATGGGCCGGGCTTGGCCTGCTCTCGACGTTAAGCCGTTGATTGAAATTATTGATGAACCGGATCGCAAAGTCGTTGACGGCTCCTACACCCTTTCAGAGGCGCAAGCGAAAGCCATCCTGGATCTACGCCTCCATCGACTGACCGGTCTGGAGCGGGAAAAGATTCATAAAGAGCTCAAGGAACTCGGTGATCAGATCGTCGATTTCCTCGACATTCTGCGGTCCCGTGAGCGCTTGTACAACATCATGCGCGCTGAACTTGTTGAGATGCGGGAAGAGTACGCCACACCGCGACGGACAGAAATTACGCACAACGAGTTTGAGACCGACATTGAAGACCTGATTCAGCGCGAAGACATGGTGTGTACGGTAACCAATGCCGGCTACATCAAGCGCGTGCCGCTGTCGACGTACCGTGCCCAACGCCGCGGCGGCAAGGGCAGGGCGGGTATGGCTACCAAGGACGAGGATTTCGTCACGTCGCTATACGTCGTCAACACCCATACGCCGTTGCTGTTCTTCTCCACTACGGGAATGGTTTACACACTCAAAGTCTACAAGTTGCCGCTCGGCACGCCGCAATCGCGTGGCAAAGCGATGGTCAACCTGTTGCCGCTCAGTGAAGGCGAGACCATCTCGACAGTTATGCCGTTGCCAGAAGATGAAGACGCGTGGGCAGATCTCAATGTCATGTTTGCCACCACGTCAGGGAACGTTCGCCGTAACGCGTTGTCAGATTTCACCAACGTGATGCGTAACGGCAAGATCGCCATGAAACTGAATGAAGGTGACCGTTTGGTTGGCGTCGCGGTGTGTGACGACGGCAATGATGTGTTGCTGTCGACTCAGGCGGGTAAAGCTATCCGTTTCCCCGTTGGCGACGTCCGCGTATTTGCCGGCCGCTCCTCCGTCGGTGTACGAGGCATTCGGCTGGGCAAAGACGACAGCGTTATTTCCATGACCATTTTGCATCATATGGAATTCGATACAGAGACCCGTGACTCGTACCTCAAACTTGCACGCAAACTACGAGGTATGGACGAGGACGATGTCGAGGCTGCAGATGAGTCCGGAGAAGCGCCAGCAATTTCGGAAGAAGATTTTGCCCGTATGGCACAAGGCGAGGAATTCATTCTCACCGTTACGCGCAGAGGCTACGGTAAGCGGACCTCTGCCTATGAGTACCGTATCACCAAGCGTGGCGGGCAGGGTGTGACGTCGATCGCGACGAATAAGCGCAACGGCGACGTGGCGGCGGCTTTCCCCGTCGATGCTGATGATGAAGCCATGATGATTACGGATGCCGGTAAGGTCATTCGTATTCCAGTTGGTGATATCCGCATTGCCGGCCGAGCAACACAAGGTGTGACACTGTTCTCAACATCAGACGATGAAACAGTGATGTCTGTTGCGCATCTTAAGACCGATGATGAGACCGAGGTCGAAGGAAACCCTGAAGAGGAAGCGGAGGGCGCACCAGCCGAAGACACCGATGCCGTCGTCGAATCCAGCGGCGGCGATGAAGACGGCGTAGCATCAGATGAGTGACGACAAGGCACAGATGCTGATCGGCGTCTATCCAGGGACCTTTGACCCGACGACGAATGGGCACCTTGATATTATCAGTCGGGCGACAAAGGTCGTTGATAAGCTTGTGGTTGGCGTCGCGGCCAACGCAGGCAAGGGGCCTTTGTTTAACCTCGATGACCGCGTTTCGATGTGCCGCGAACAAATTGCCGCTCTGCCCAGCGATGTCGTGAAAGTCCCGGTCGAAGTGGTGTCCTTCGACAAATTGCTTATGGAGTTTGTCACCGACATCGGGGGCCGGGTTATTATTCGCGGGCTGCGCGCGGTCTCCGACTTTGAATATGAATTTCAAATGGCAGGCATGAATGCGCGGTTGAACCCCGACGTTGAAACGACCTTCCTTATGGCCTCTGAACGGAACCAGTTTATTTCGTCTCGGTTCGTCAAGGAAATTGGGCAGTTTGGCGGTGACATCACCCACTTTGTGCCCAAAGCCATTGCAAAACGGGTGATGACGGCCTTGGCTGCCCGGTAATCGCCACAATCAGACACATAATCCAGGCTTGAGCGTTTCCGCGTGATTGGGTAAACCGGCTGCGGAAGCCGAACGTCTTGAAGAAAAAGTTGGAGAATTTGGCATGAAGACATTGGTTAATTGGGTGGCGGGGGCCCTAATCGCTATGACAGCAAGTGCAGCAGATGCGCAGGATCTTGAGAATACGATCTACTTGGACCTGGAATATGGCCGTGTGGTCATTGAATTGCGTCCCGATATCGCACCCCAACATGTTGACCGATTCAAGGAGCTGGCGCGTCGCGGCTTCTATGATGGCTTGGTCTGGCACCGGGTGATTGAGGGCTTTATGGCCCAGACAGGCGATCCCGAAGGCGATGGCACCGGCGGCTCTGATCTGCCGAACCTGCCTGCTGAATTTAACGATGAAGATCAGGTCCGGGGCTCACTCTCCATGGCACGGGCGTCTGATATAAATTCTGCCAACAGCCAGTTTTATGTCGTGCTCGATCACGCCCCGCACTTGAATGGGCAATACACCTATTTCGGTAAGGTCGTTGAAGGCATGGAATTCGTCGATCAAATCCGCAAAGGCAACCCCGCACGCAACGGGACTGTGACCTATCCAGATCGGATTGTTCAGATGCAGGTTGCGGCCGACGTTGACGAATAGGTTAGACCGCCCCCAAAAGGGCGATTTGTAACGCTTGACCGGCCCGAGGGCGCTAACTATGGTGCGCCGCACTCGGGGCCGGACTATGCGGACTTCGCGAGTTAGAGCCCATAGCTCAGGTGGTAGAGCAGCTGACTTTTAATCAGCGGGTCGCAGGTTCGAGTCCTGCTGGGCTCACCAAATTCCTCACATAGACCGCAAAGCGACCAGTGAGCCAACTGGCAGGAACGTCAATTAGGTTTCAATATTGCGATTGATTGACCTAATGCGGCCCCGCCGTATGGTGCATCGGCACTGTCAATGAATGCTTCACATTGAAACCCGAGGTTTTCGGCCCACAGTTCGATTGCGTGCCGCTCAATAAAGGTATTGAGATGACGAGACGCGTTTAAACGCTCTCCTTTGACCGTTCCCTCGAATGCCGGCCAATGGTTAGGTTCTGCAAATTCCAGAAAAGAAAATACAACGCGCCCAGTCGGCTTCAAGACGCGGTGCATCTCCTCTAGGTAAAGGTATGATTCCGCGTGGTGCAGATGTGTGAGTAGGCTGAAGGCGCAGATTATGTCAGCCGAGGCTTTCTCTAGCGGAAGCGTTAGCGCCCAGTTAGCGAGAAAGCGGTAATGGGTGGGGGCTTTTGTTCGAGCGTAGTCTAACAGGGCCTCCACGACGTCAATGCCGCAATAGTCGATTTGCATCTCTTGAGAGAGACTGTGTGCCAACCGGCCACTTCCGCAACCCAGGTCAACTAAACTCATGCCGTCACTAAGGCCGACATGGCGAAGTACGTTTTTCTCGATAACGCCAATTTCCTCGTAGCGCCCGCCAACAGCTATCTCCATGGCTTTATCGAGTGGATGGATCGCCATCAATTCATGTACGTAACGCGCATAGTCTCGAACAAAGTGATACTTATCCCGCAGCGCCGGGTCATCAGGCAGTTCTGCAGGCTTCGTTAAACGATGAATTTTTGACCGAATTCTGTTCAGCATAAATGGACCAGCTTTCAAAGAGAGCATATTGGGTCATCAGGTTCAGGCCATGCTGGGCCCGTTAATCCCTACAGTCTTGAAATCTACGTTCACTGTTGTCAATTCCCTCAATTAAATCATGATTTATGCTGCTTTCTCGTGGGCGGACGTCGGACCTGATCTTTATGGTCGGCTCGGCTTTGCCAAGACGGTTCGAGTCTGGCTGGGGCTGCCAACGAACGTCAAAGCATGGTGGAAGCATAAAGATGACCGCGCGATTCTGATGGGATTATCGCCAGACTCGCCCGACTTCTGCTGCTATGGTTTTTCTTTTTCCTAATTTAAGGAGTCTCTAATGCTACGTCGTCATTTTCTTGCAGAGGGAGCCGGGTTGGCTGCAGCCGGGCCGGTCACACAGGCTAATGCGGCCGATGCGCCGACGTTGACCGGGCCGTACATTGATCTCACGACCGGCAAGGGTAACATGAACTTGCGGGCTCGCATGGCTGGGGACTTGGACGAAAGCAAAGTCAAGTACGGCAGCGTCACAGGAATCGTGTCGGGCGTGCGGCCGGGCGAAAAAGTCAAAGACCTCTTCGGTTTTGAAGTGGTCAGTGTCGGCAGGAACGAGCGCTAACCGGATGGCACATATCGGAACTTGCACCGTGAATCCATTCTATACACAGACCTCGCGACCGGAGAAATTCTGTCCGACTACGTGAATCCGTACATGGACGAGAAAGTCCGCGTGGTCGATGTGACCAACGACCCGTGGAATATCCACATCGCTGATTACATCAACGTCGGCGGGCCGTCCTATGGCGGACTCAACAAAGAGGCGAATGCCGGCCGCAAAGAATACATTTTGAATTGGTCTCACTCGGGCAATGGAATGATTACGGCCTTGACGAACATCAACCTGTACTACCCGTCTGCGCTGAAGCCGGACAAGTGGCTGCGGGAAAGCTCAGGCGCGATGAACCGAGTCTCTGAATGTTATACCCATGTGCTCAGCCTCGCCGACGCGCAAAACGAAAACCTGACCACTGTGAAAAAGACGGGTACGTGGTCGCGCGTGACACCCTGGCTGCCATGGTTGCTTATGGGGCAGGCGCCGGGTCACTGTCTCTATCAGTCAACTGTCACGTCGTTGGATGGGATCGACGGCTTCAAGAAAAACGTGCTGGCGCACATGGAGAAGCATCATCCCCATATGCTGGAAGCGCCGCCACCAGAATCCTGGGACAAGCCAAACTTGTCGAGCATCGAATGGTATGCCCGGACTGAAGAGCCCGCGCCCATGAAAGCTGGATCCTGACGGCAACCACAGTCTAGCGGCCGTGGCCTATGGTCACGCCGCTAATGCTGGTTATTCCTTACAGTCTTGAAAAGGTTTGCTTTCTCGTGGCTTATGCCTCTTGAATTCTGCGCTCACTGTTGCCAATTTCCCGATAAATCCCCGCTACAAGGGGCAAGGTGCTGGCAAAAATAAGGAGGCACGCACGATGGAGACCATGGTCGAACTCGACGGGCTGTCAAAACACTTTGGACCCTTTGTCGCGGTTGACGGCATCAGCCTGACCGTCGGCAAGGGCGAAGTCCTTGGTTTCCTCGGTCCCAATGGGGCCGGGAAGTCGACCACCATGCGTATGGTTGCGGGTTTTCTTGCACCGACGGCGGGCACCGCCAAAGTGTGCGGCCACGATGTGGCACTTGATCCGGTTAAGGTGAAATCGCTCCTCGGCTATATGGCCGAAGGCTCGCCCGCATACGAAGATATGACGGTTCGGGCCTTTCTTACTTTCATCGCTGAGGTGAGGGGACTGAGCGGGCAAGCCGCCAGGACGCGGATCGAAGAGGTGGTGGCCAAGATCAAACTGGAAGACGTGATTGATCGCTCTATCGAAGTTCTATCGAAGGGCTATAAGCGTCGGGTCGGGATGGCCCAGGCCATTTTGCATGATCCACCGGTCCTTATTCTGGACGAGCCTACTGACGGACTCGACCCCAATCAAAAACATCACGTGCGTACGCTGATTGAAGAGATGGCTGCTGAGAAAGCCATTATTGTTTCGACGCATATACTGGAAGAAGTCGAAGCTGTTTGTACGCGGGCCGTCATTATCGGCAATGGGCGGCTACTCGCCGATGGCACGTCCGAGGAGCTGCTGCACAAATTGCCAGAACATAACGCCGTGCACATCGTCGTTAGGGCAGACGTTGCAACGGGTGCAGTTGCCAAGCTACAGACGGCCAACGGAGTTTCTGGCGTTACTCAAACAACGCGCACTGACGGTACGATGGAAATTCAATGTGTGGCGGATGGCGACACTGAAATTCTAGACACCGTTGGTTCCGTATTGCGTGAGAACACGATTGCCTATTCACAGCTTTACAAAAACCGGGGCGACCTTGATGCCGTCTTCCGGCAGATCACGGCGGGAGGGTCCACTCATGCGTAATCTCTGGATCATCGCCAAGCGCGAACTCTACAGTTACTTCACCACGCCAATGGCCTTTATCTTCATCGCAATCTTTGTTGCGATGACGGGCGCGTTTACCTTCTATATCGGCCGCTTTTTCGACCGCGGTCAGGCGTCCTTGGAGCCGTTCTTCAGCTTTCATCCGTGGCTCTACCTGTTGCTCGTGCCCGCGGTTGCGATGCGTCTTTGGTCAGAAGAACGCAAAAGCGGCACGATAGAGCAGTTGCTCACATTACCAATCACGACAACCGACGCCGTGCTTGGTAAATTTCTGGCGGCTTGGTTGTTCTGCGGTATAGCTCTGGCTTCAACATTTCCAATTTGGATTACCGTGTCCTATCTCGGCGATCCAGATCACGGTGTGATTGGCTTAAGCTACATTGGCAGTTTCTTGATGGCCGGTGCATTTTTATCCATCGGAGCCTGCATGTCGGCGTTAACCCGCAATCAAATAATCGCGTTTATCGCAGCCGCCGCTGTGTGTTTTATCTTCACCATGAGCGGCCTTGATCTCGTACTCAACTTCTTCCGCACTTGGGCGCCGCTATTCCTTGTTGATGTCATTGCAGCCTCGAGCTTCTTGGTTCGATTTGAATCAGTGACCCGCGGCGTTATGGAGTTTCGTGACGTGGTCTTCTTCTTATCGATGATCGCGTTTTGGCTTTTCGCAACGACAGTCGCAGTCGATGCGAAGAAAGCGGCATAGGGAAGGGCGAGACCATGACAAACATTGATAAGAGCCGCTTGGCCTTAGTCGCTGTCGCCGTTGCCGCGGTTCTATTTCTGGCTGTGAATATTATTTCTCAGACTGTGTTTAGTGCGGCGCGAATAGATGTCACAGAAGGTCGTGTCTTTACGCTGACTAAGGAAACGATTCCTGTTTTCCAAGAGATTCAGGAACCGATTGTCGTGCGGGTCTATTTTTCACAAGCGTTATCAGAAGCGAGCCCACGCCACGCGGTTTATTTCCAACGGGTTCGTGATCTACTGAGCCAGTATTCGGCGCTGTCGGGCGGTATGCTGCAGGTCCAATATTTTGACCCTGAACCGTTTTCCGATGTTGAAGACCGAGCAGTTGGCTTTGGTCTCCAAGCGGTGCCGCTTGGCGACATTGGTGAGGTCGGCTACTTCGGCCTTGCAGCAACCAACTCGACCGATGATCAGGAAGTCATTTCTTTCTTCAATCTCGAGCGTGAAGCGTTCATCGAGTATGATCTCACAAAACTGGTGTACACGCTTTCCAACCCTGAGCAGCCGAAGATCGGCTTGATTACCTCGTTGCCCGTCGACGGCGGCATGACACCTGGTATGGGAGGTATGGGGGGCACCCCAACGCCACCATGGCAGATCATGGATCAGATGCGCGATTTCTTTGAGGTTGAGCGTCTCGATGCTGACTTGGATGAGATTGGTGAAGATATCGACGTCTTGGTTTTGGCCCAGCCAGATGGACTGAGTGTTACAGCGGCTTACACAATCGATCAGTGGGTTCTGTCTGGTGGTAAGGCTGTTGTGTTTGCTGATCCGAACCTGGAATCGGGAAGTCCGCCGCCACAGGGCGGCATGCCCGCACCAAGTGACCTGACCCATACCAAAACACTGTTGAAAGCTTGGGGTGTGACACTGGACGAAGGTGTTGTCGCTGGTGATATCCAAGCCGCCGTTCGGGTGAACACTGCTGCTGGTGGGCGACCGGTTATTTCGGACTACCCCGCGTGGCTGAACCTGCAAGCGGATGCACTCGATCAGGATGATACAATTACCGGAGATCTCAAAAATCTCACTTTAGCGACGGCGGGAGTTCTGACTCCCGACGCTGAGACACCCTTGGATATTCGCCCACTGATTCAAACCAGCACCGAGTCCATGAAAATCGCTGGGGATAAGGTGATTGGCCTACCCGACGTGGTCGCACTGTTCCGTGAGTTTGAGCCATCCGGTCAACGGCTACTGTTAGGTGCTCGTATTACCGGGTCGGCGATGTCTGCATTCCCAGGGGGCTTGCCTACAGGCGGTGACAACGCGGAAAATGGGGAAGACGGCCACATTGCTGAAGCAGTGGAGCCGATCCAGGTCGTCGTCGTATCTGATGCCGATATGTTGGCTGATCGCTTCTGGGTTCAAGAAAGTAATTTCTTCGGCCAGCGCATGATTGTGCCGACCGCCGATAACGCGGCATTCCTTATCAATGCGTTAGAAAACCTTACCGGGACACCGGCTTTGTCGTCGCTCCGGGGGCGCGGTCAAATCAGCCGACCATTTACCGTGGTTGAAGACCTGAGACGTGATGCTGAGCAACAATTCCGCTCTAAAGAAACGGAGTTGCTTGGTCGCCTCGAGTCCTTACAGGGGGAAATCAGCGCGATTCAAGTTAATCAAGTCGGCCAAGGCGAGAGCCTGATCAATGACGATGATCAACGGGCGATCACCAACTACCGATCTGAAATACTCTCGACGCGCAAGGAATTGCGAGAGGTGCAACGCGGTCTGCGCGAGGATATCGATGAACTAGAAGGGCTTCTCAAGTTTATCAATATCGCGGGTGTGCCAATTGTCTTCGGCGGGCTGATGATCGTTCTGGCGTTTTTGCGTCGTCGCCGCACCGCAGCAGCAGTTTGAGAGGATTGAAACAATGAATACGAAAAACTTCTCAGCGTTAGTCGGTGTCACTGCGGTTGCAGTCGTTATTGCAGGTTGGGTGATTGTGAGCCGACCAGCCACTGAATCATCGGATTTTGATGGCACTTTGGTGTTTCCTGGACTCCTAGAGTCGATTGATGATCTCGATACTGTTGTGGTTCGTCACAAGGAGGGTTTGTCGACGTTAAAGTTGACGGAGACTGGCTGGGTGTTCGTTGAGCGTGACAATTATCCAGTTCAAAGCGACAAGATCGGGGAACTCCTGGTCAAACTGACTCGCATGGAGAAAGTCGAGCCCAAGACGAAGTTGGCCGAAAAGTATGACCGCCTCGACCTCGTCGACCCTGAAGACAAAGAAGACACGCGGGCGAAGGAAGTCGTGCTTAAGAATACTTCCGGCGATGACATAGCGCGTTTGATGGTGGGTAAGCGCAAGTTCACCCTCGGAACGACCGAAGGCGGCACCTATGTTTTACTGGCGGACGATCCACAGGCCTGGCTTGTTACGGGTGAATTGAACCCAGGCGCTCGGCCTCGAGATTGGCTCGTTCGTGAGATTTCAAACATCAAAAATGATGACATCCAGCGCGTCAGTGTGGTTCACCCCGATGGTGAGAGTCTCGCGGTGAACAAAGACACACCGGAGCAGGCGAACTATACGATCGAGAACGTTCCTGCGGGCATGGAACTAAAGCGCGACAGTATTGCCGACGATATGGGACGCGTTCTGTCCAACTTGCTGCACGACGATGTTAAGAAGGCGGACGGCTTCGTCTTTCCGAGCGATAAAACTATCCGGGCAAAATTTGAAGGCTTTGCTGGGTTCACAGTTCTGGTTGAGTTGATCGAGGACGGTGATGAGAACTGGCTCCGATTCCAGGGTGTTCCACCAGAACAAACGGCGGGTGAAACCGATGAGGACGCGTCGAACTGGACGCAGGTGATGGCCGAATTGAACACCGCGACAGAGGGCTGGGTCTATCAGCTCCCCGGATATGAGGTTGCAGCCATAAAGAAGCGTATGGCGGACATGGTGAAAGAGCCTGAGGACGGCGGTGTTTAAGCACCTCGCACCTTAGGAGCGCCTTTTTGCAGGCCCTATTTTTTCTGGGGCGACAGGCTGTATAGTTGAAGACGACCACATCAGTGTTTTTCTTGCGAACCGGGGGGTAGCAATGATTAATTTTTGGACGATTCAGGCCTTCTATTGCCTCAGTGGCATTGGGTTTTTTATTCAAGACCTGTTTGCGAAAGTGCCAATGGGTGACGCGATGGTGCGTGCCTTTATTTGGCCCTACGCCCAAAAGGATCGCATTGCTGATTTCTTTACCGGAACGATGATGGGCTATCTCAATGACGGGATAGCCATGGTTACGGGCTTCTTTTAGTCCGGCTGGTTTTCCCGTTCGCGCCACATTGCGATGGTGCGAGCAATACGCTCACGCCGAAGACGGCAGCCCTCACAGGGCAGCAGGGCTGCGACTGCAAAAAGCACGAGCGGAACGCCGACAACGAGTGCGGCAAAGATCTGCCACTGAGTCATTCTAAAGAGTCCATTTCCGCTTTCTGCCGTGATACTTGGGCTTTAATGGCTTCGATGATTTCGTCGAGGTTTTCTTCGGTCACACCGCTATATAGTTCACCACGCTGAACTTTTAAGTTTGGGCCGATCTTGCAGTTGTTCATGCATGGACTGCGAATCAATTTGGCCGGTATTGATTGTTCCAACAGTATTTTCTCGATTTTGTCCGCGAGTTCGCGGCTGCCACGTCCAGCGCAAGACGGCAGCGCATCCTTATTGAGCCGCTTATTCGTACACAGACGAAGGTTGAACAGCGGCTTCTCTGACGGAATGTAATCAACTTCAAACATGACGCCTATTTAGGCAGTTTGCCGCCGTAACTCAATCGATAGCGGACAATTTCTCGGCGGCTTCTTGTACGATGCGCACGGTTTCAGACCACTCTACATGGTCCGCAATGGCAGCTACTGAGACCCAGCGCGTTAAATCCGCATCGCCACCGGCTAGTGGCGTTCCGTCCTTAAACCAAGCGGCATAGTCAACCAGAGTGTAGTGGCGGATGAGCATGCCCTGGTCGTCGTGACGGATCAGATCAACCACATCGATCAAAACAGGCTCGGAAATGGAAACACCGGTTTCTTCCAGAATTTCACGATGTGCTGTTTCGAACAGAGTTTCGCCAGGTTCCTGGCGCCCGCCCGGAATGGTCCATAGTCCTTTGTTGGGTTCTTGGCCTCGTCTAATCAGAAGAACCTGCTCGTCTTTATTGATAACGACAACGCCCACACCGACCTGGGGGAAATGCTCGGTACCGGACTCAACCTTTGTTTTAGCATTGCTCGTCATATTCAACCCGACCGCAGAGTCTGGATGGCCGCATCCTGTTCAAACAGGTAGAGCAAGGTGCGCAAGGCTTCGCCGCGATCCGTCTTCAGGTCTGGATCTCGTTCCAGAATCAGCTTGGTATCATCACGCGCCATAATCAGGAGGTCGCCATGAACGGCGAGATCAGCCAGGCGAAACTCGGGCAGGCCACTTTGTCGTGTCCCGAGTACTTCGCCGCCACCGCGGAGTTTGAGGTCTTCTTCGGCGATCACAAAGCCGTCTTCTGTATCTCGCATTGTGTTGAGGCGGGCTTTTGCGGTCTCGGTGAGCGGAGCATGGTAGAGCAGCAAGCACGTTGACGCCTGTTCTCCCCGGCCAATGCGGCCGCGCAGTTGGTGGAGTTGGGCCAGCCCAAAGCGTTCGGCGTGTTCGATGATCATCACGGTTGCTTCGGGAACGTCGACTCCAACCTCAATAACTGTTGTCGCGACAAGAACTTTGGGGCCGTTGGGGTTGTCGTTACCGGCAAAGGCAGCCATCGCGGCATCTTTTTCTGGGCCTTTGAGGCGACCGTGGACCATGGCGACGTTGTCTTCGCCAAGAATTTGACTGAGATGGCGATGACGGTCTTCAGCCGCGGCCAAATCTGAGGTCTCTGATTCCTCGACCAGAGGGCAGATCCAATAAACTTTCGCACCAGATTTTATGGCTCGCTGCACCGCGGAGATGGTCTCGACTAGCCGCTCTAGGTTGACCAGCCGCGTATCGACCGGCTTTCGGCCCGGCGGCTTTTCATCCAGGCGGGAGACATCCATATCGCCATAGGCGGTGAGGGTGAGGGTTCTTGGGATCGGCGTTGCTGTCATCACCAGCATATCGACGCCACGACGTTTTTGGGCCAGTTCTAGCCTTTGATGGACACCAAAACGGTGTTGTTCATCGACAACCGCGATCAAGAGATCGTGAAACTCAACATCTTTTTGAAACAGCGCGTGTGTCCCGACCAGTATCGAGGTTTTGCCGCTTGAGACGTTATCAAGCACAGCCTCGCGCGCCTTCCCTTTGATACGACCACTGAGAAACGCGATTGAGACCCCACAAGCTGCACATAACGGCTCTAGTGTGGCGAGATGCTGCTGTGCGAGCAATTCAGTTGGGACCATGAGGGCCGCCTGACCGCCGGCCTCCACAGCGGAAAGCATTGTGAGGAGTGCGACAACAGTTTTGCCGCTGCCAACATCGCCCTGCAGCAGGCGCAACATCCGTGTGGCATCCGCTAAATCTTGGTCGATTTCCGCGAGGGTCCGGGATTGAGCACCCGTTAGTGTGAACGGCAGGGCCTCAATGGCTTTGCGACGCAGCTGACCATCACCCTGTATTGAACGTCCAGCCAGGCGGCGGGCTTTGACCCGGACCAGGGCCAGCGCCAATTGGTTTGATAACAGTTCGTCATAGGCGAGGCGGTGCCGGATGGGGCTGGTGGCATCTAACTCGAAGCCGGTTTCAGGATGATGCGCCGCAGTTAGGGCGTCCTTCCAGGGTGGCCACTGGTCGCGCTTAATCTGCGCCGCGTCCAGCCATTCTGGGACATCGGGTAAACGCTCCATGGCGCTATCGACAGCTTTGACCAGTGTTTTTGGAGACAGGCCGGCAGTGAGCGGGTAGATCGGCTCAACTCGTTGAATGGCCTCTTTTTGGCTTTCGGTCACAACGTGGTCCGGATGCGCCATTTGACGTTTGCCGTCATAGACCTCGACCTTACCGCTGATCACGCGGGTCTCGCCGCTCGGCAGGGTCTGGTTCAGGTAATCTGCTTGGGCATGGAAAAACGTGAGGGTGATGCGGCCGGTGTCGTCGCCGCAGGTCACTTTGTAGGGCAAGCGCGAATTACGCGTGGGCGGCGGACTGTGGGCCAAGACGTCTACAGTTAACGTGCAAATCCGTCCGGGTGGTGCATCACCGACCTTTGGCGAGAACCGCCGGTCAATCAGTCCATTGGGCAGATGCCAGATCAGATCAATCAAGCGACTGCCTGCCACTTTCTCCAGCAGTTTAGCGATGCGTGGCCCGATACCGGTCAGTGTATCCACTGCGGCGAAGAGGGGGTTGAGGATGGTGGGACGAAGGGCCATGGCGGTCTTTTAAGTATACGAGAACGGGTCAATTGCGAAGCGGCGCTGACACCGTTATACCCTGCTTTCAGACCGGCAGCCTTGGGAAAGACGTTCCCTTTTTGGCGTGAGCCGGAGTTTTGGATTCTGGATCGCGCATTCTGACATGGACCGAGAGATACAACGCAAGCGCCTGAAATACCGGGCCACACACCGCGGGACCAAGGAAGCGGACGCGATTATAGGCGGCTTTGTGATCGCCAATATCCAGGATTTGAGTGACGATCAGCTTGATGCGCTTGAGTCCTTTTTGGATTGTCCCGATCCAGACATATCGGACTGGCTGCGGGGTGTCTCAGATCCGCCAGAGGGGTCTTTCGGAGCCACTCTCGAGCTTCTTTTGACGTATCAGAAAAGCCTGCTAACGGATTGAATTTATGAGTGAAGTTACGCAGGTTAGACGCAAAGCGATTGCCGGAGCGCCAGAGGGTGTTGATGCCCTGGTGTTGGCCGACCAGGCCCGACAAAACCCTAACGGCCACCTTCATATCGTATCCGACGACATGCGGCTTTCGAGCCTAAAGGATAGCCTGCGATTCTTTGCCCCTGATGTGACTGTTTTGGCGTTCCCGGCTTGGGATTGCGTGCCCTATGACCGCGTGTCTCCGCATGCCGATGTTGTCGCCCGGCGGATGGATGTCTTGCTGCGGCTGGCAGCGGTTGGGGAAGACGCGGAAAAGGGGCCTCGGCTGTTGATCACGACCGCGAGTGCCATTCTTCAACGAGTGCCGCCGATATCAGCCTTTCGCGGCATGGTGCGTGAAATTAAACCGGGCTCTCGCCTGAACACGGACGACTTGGCGGTTGATCTCAGCCGTACCGGCTATCAACGGGCTGAACAGGTGATGGAGCCCGGTGAATTCGCCATACGTGGTGGATTGGTCGATCTGTATGCGCCGGGCCATGAAGACCCAGTGCGGATCGATTTGTTCGGGGATGAGGTCGAAACGCTACGCTCCTTTGACCCAGTGGATCAGCGGACAACGGGCAAAATTGCGTCACTTCGCCTCAAACCGATGAGTGAGGTCTTGCTATCGAAAGACGCAATCGAACGATTCCGAACCGGCTATCGCGAATTGTTTGGAGCCGTATCCAGCACTGATCTTCTTTATGAGGCGGTTTCGAATGGTCAGACCTATCCGGGGTTTGAGCATTGGCTCCCGCTGTTTCACGCTGGATTGGACACTTTGTTTGCCTATTTGCCAGACAGCGGTCTATCGCTGGATCATCAAGTTGAAGATGCTATCGCCGCGCGCTTGGATTTGGTCCGCGACTACTATGAAAGCCGAAGAATTGCTGACCCCTCCAGCGGTGGGGCTAAGCTGGGGCTGGATGAAGGCGGCGCGGTCTATCATCCGGTGCCTCCCGCTAAATTATTTCTCGATGAAAAGGAGTGGTCGCGGACACTGCTGGCGTCGCAGCCTACGGACATCCGGCCGTTTGAAGCCGTTGATGTTGACGACTCTGCTACGGATGCGGGCGGTCGCCCTGGGCGGGACTTTGCCGATATTCGCGCCCAGCCTGATGGCAATATCTACGACGCCTTCAAGGTGCATGCGACCGAGCAACGTGCGGCAGGCCGTAAAGTCGTGGTTGCCGCAAACACGGAGGGCTCACGCCGGCGCCTTGTCGGTTTGTTTCACGATCATAATCTGGTCACCGCTAAGGCCGTCGATAGTTTTGCGGATCTAGAAGGCGGGCCAGCCACTGACATTGCTGTGATTGTCCTGCCCTTGGGGCGTGGTTTTGTCACGACGTCGCTCGCACTAACGACTGAGCAGGATTTGCTTGGCGAACGTTTGGCACGGCGTACGCGCCGCCGTAAGGCTGAAGCGTTCATCGCGGATGCGTCGCAGCTTGGCGAAGGTGACATTGTCGTCCACCTGGAACATGGCATAGGCCGTTATGGTGGATTGGTCACGTTGGATGTTGGCGGCGCGCCTCATGATTGCTTGAAAGTCAGTTACCACGGCGACGACCGGTTATTCGTGCCGGTGGAGAACATCGAGGTTCTATCCCGTTTCGGGTCAGAACAGGACAACATGGCGTTGGATAAGCTCGGTGGCGTTGCCTGGCAGGCGCGCAAAGCCAAGCTCAAAGAGCGCATTCGTGAAATGGCCGAACAGTTGATTCGGGTCGCTGCGGCGCGGGAGCTAAAACCAGCTGAGACTTTCTTGCCGCCAGAGGGCGCCTATGACGAGTTTTGCGCCCGGTTCGCCTTTTCGGAAACCGACGATCAGCTTCGCGCCATTGCTGACGTGATGGAAGACTTCGCCAAAGGGCGACCGATGGACCGGTTAATCTGCGGTGATGTCGGTTTTGGAAAGACAGAAGTCGCCCTGCGCGCGGCCTTTGTCGCCGCCTTGACGGGGGTACAGGTTGCGATTGTGGTGCCGACAACGCTGTTGGCGCGGCAACATTTTGCAACTTTTAAAACCCGGTTCGAAGGATTTCCAATCAAAGTCCGGCAGTTGTCTCGACTGGTGACAACAAATGAGGCTAACGATGTGCGTGATGGTCTCAAGTCAGGCACCGTTGACGTAGTGATCGGTACTCATGCGTTGCTCGCGAAGTCTGTCAGTTTCGCTAACCTTGGTCTTCTCGTTGTTGATGAAGAACAGCACTTCGGGGTTGGCCATAAGGAACGGCTGAAGCAGATCAAAGCAGACGTACATGTTCTAACCCTGACTGCGACACCGATTCCACGAACCTTGCAGATGGCATTGACCGGGGTTCGTGACCTCAGCTTGATCGCGACGCCACCAGTGGATCGCCTGGCTGTAAGAACCTTCCTGTTGCCCTTTGATCGGGTGGTCGTCCGCGAAGCCCTGATGCGGGAGCGATTCCGTGGCGGGCAGTCCTTCTATGTTTGTCCACGCTTGGCTGATCTGGATGCAGTGGCCTCCCAACTGCGAAAACTGGTGCCAGAGATCAAGGTGACGATGGCGCACGGCCAGATGGCGCCAACTGCACTTGAAGATGTCATGACCGCGTTCGCTGATGGGGAATACGACGTATTGTTAGCGACGAACATAATTGAATCCGGGCTGGACCTGCCGCGTGTGAATACGATCATTATTCACCGGTCAGATATGTTCGGCCTGTCGCAATTGTATCAATTGCGGGGTCGTGTCGGCCGTTCAAAAACACGGGCGTATGCCTATCTCACCGTTCCCGCGAACAAGAAGCTGACAGCGACAGCGGAAAAGCGCCTCGATGTTATGCAGACGCTGGATAGCCTTGGCGCTGGATTCTCACTTGCGAGTCATGATCTCGATATTCGGGGAGCCGGCAATTTGCTGGGGGATGAGCAATCGGGACACATCAAAGAAGTTGGGATTGAGTTGTACCAACAGTTGCTCGAAGAAGCCGTCGCGGCTGCCCGGGACGGGGGTGGGCGCGATGCGGTCGCTGTAGAAGAAAGCTTCTCACCGCAAATCACACTCGGCGCCCCAGTTCTTATTCCAGAAACCTATGTCAGAGATTTGGGCGCTCGTTTGGCCTTGTATCGCCGCGCTGCCGATTTAGCAGATGAGATGGAAATTAACGACTTCGCGTCAGAGCTTGAAGACCGATTTGGTAGGGTGCCGTTAGAAGTTGAAAATCTTTTGCAGGTTGTCGCTATTAAGGCGCTGTGCCGCACGGCCCACATTGAAAAAATCGATGCCGGGCCGAAGGGTGCTGTTCTCAGTCTCTATAAAAACGAATTTCCAAACCCCGCGGGGCTGATTGAGTTTATTTCTCAGCAGGCCGGCACTGTAAAAGTGCGGCCGGATCATAAAATCGTGATCATGCGGCTGTGGGATGACGTCGAAGAACGGATGACGGGAATAAAGCAAATGCTGGGTAGATTGGCCGAATTAGCCGAGGTTGATCCGGACGCCTAGGGGCTTTGGTCAGGGCATCGATAGGCGTAAACTACGGTTATGTCTGATCTCACGATCACGTCTGCTAGAATTCTGATTGCGCCGGCAGTCTCTGACTTTGGCATCGCCCCGTTCAACCAGCGTGGCATAACAAGCACTGGTGGGCCAACGACTTCCACGGGTCGTCTTGGCATCGTCGTTGACTCTGTAACTTTAAGTGCTGACGCGCGAGCCTTGCTTGGCCAGGTTACTTCCGGGGGATTCGACAGCCGCACTGGCGCGGTGAGCCAGTTGATTGATGGCGTTGGTTCAGGGACTCAATTCGGCGCCGTTGACCTCAATGGTGCGATCTTCTTTGGCCAGGATCTCTCCGGTTCGGTATTCAACGGGACTATTCTAACGGATGCGAATTTTTCTGGCGTAGACCTAAGCAATACTCGGTTTATCAACAGTCTGGTTTCGGGCGCTAACTTTAATCAGGCGAATATTTCCGGGGCCGATTTAACGGGAGCCCAAGGTCTCACCTTTGATCAAATTTCCGGTGCAACGTTCTCTACTTCAACCGCGTTCCCTCAAGACATTGGCAATCAAATTCTTGGCAACTTCACAGGGATTGGTTAGCGCATCGGTAGCATCTCTGAGTGGTCATCGACTTACTTTTTCTTGCGTTTCCGGATCAAATGCGCACACTTTGGCTGTGGGTAGGACCGCCAGTTAAGTGATCTAAGAAAGGTTTCTGCACGTGCTTAAGAGTTTTGTTGCCCGCAGTTCGCGGTGGCGTTTCGTTCCTTTATTCTCATTCTGTCCTATTGGCCTTCTTGTTGCCTTGCTCACGAACATTGCAACACCGACTGTTGTGCAAGCGCAGGGGTGGAACCTTGGGGCTCTTGAATCAGCCTACGATGACTTCGCTGGTTACCTGGAAGAGATGGGTGAGTTCTCGCCGGAGGATTGGCAGTACAAAATTGGTGCGGCTGTCGGAAGTGTGCCGGATTATTCCGGTTCAGATCAGTACGAGACCAAAGGCCTCCCCATTTTTCAAATTCGCTACAAGGACGATGTCTGGATCGATCCCTTAGGCGTGCGGGTCAAAGTTTGGAGCACGAGCTGTTGTAGATTGCTCGCCCAAGTTGGCATCGCACCGGGGCGGAGCCCTGACAAAGATAGCCGAGTCTTTCAGCTTCCAGATATTTCGACCGGTGCGGACGTCGGTTTTACCTTTGAGGGCCAGGTCGCAAAATATTTTGCCTTTCGTTTAAGGGCGCGCCAGGAAATTGCTGGCGGTCATGGCTGGACTGGGCTGGCGGCATCCTTCGGAACCATCATTCAAACTGGAATGGTTCGGGTGATTCCAGAGATTGGAACCGAGTGGAAAAGCAACAAGTACATGGACGCTTATTTCGGCGTACCAGCGTCGGCGACCGCGGCAACTGGATATGCGGCCTATGATCCCGGGAGCGGTTTTGAAGATGTCGCCTTTCGTCTGACCTCCTTTTATGACTTGGATGAGCAATGGCAGTTGATCATGAGGGGAGAGGCGAAACTCATGCTCAAAGAAGCCAAAAACGCACCGTTTGTCGTTCAAGACGGCGATAGTTTCCAAGCCCTTTTCGGCATGGGTGTACTGTACACGTTCTAAGCCGCACTCTGCCTAAGCCATAGTCGTCACCCTTTGTTACCGAAAGCCCCTTGGGATAAGGCGGGCATAGGCGTAGAATTTTCCCTTGATCAGACGTGAATTAAGGGAGGCTCAGCATGTTCATCAATTTTTGGTATGCGGCCGGACGGTCGGACGACATCACGAACGAAGCGCCCACCAAGGTACGGATGCTCGGATTGGATTTTGTTGTGTTCAGAGATTCCTCCGGACAGGTCCATTGCCTGAACGATACATGCGTCCATCGCGGTGGGTCTTTGGGGAACGGCAAGATCAAAGGTGACTGCGTTCAGTGTCCTTATCACGGCTGGGAATTTGATGGTGATGGAGCCTGTCAAAAAGTGCCGTCACTCGGTCCGGGCGGTAAGCCTCCGGCGCGAGCGCGCACCGACTCCTATCCGGTTGAAGAAAAGTTTGGCCTTGTGCACGTCTTTCTGGGTGATCTGCCCGAAGCGGACCGGCCGCCGATCATGGATATTCCCGAATACGGCACCGAAGGGTGGCGGGCGACGATCCAACAGTATGACTGGGTGATTGATTATCAACGCTCAGTAGAGAATGCCTTGGACCCGGCCCACAATGAATTCGTCCATCCGACTCACGGGTTCTCAGGCGCAGATCCGGATTATCACGTTCCGCCATTAAACATTGATGAGACAGATTGGGGCACCGGCTTCCTGGTTGAATATAAAGCACCGCCCTTGACCGACGATAAAATGCGAGAAGGCACAGGGCGGGAGAAAAACGCGATGATTACGGCCGGGTCTTGGACCCATGGGCCGACGTGCAATGTTACGCGCATTAATCCGATGCCCGACAAACATATTCATCAGTACAGCTTTAAGACACCGGTCGATGACACCAACTCACGATCCTATCTGATTAACTTGCGTAATTTTGTGATCGAACCGGAAAACGACGAACGGATGATGACTCGCAATGACGTGGTTGCCGGGCAGGACGGTGAAATTCTCGAATATATGAATCCACTGGTCACACCGCCGACCAACACCAAAGAAATCTTCGTGCCTGCCGATGGGGCTATTGCCCGCTATCGGGAAATTCTTAAAGGCTGGGAAGCCAAGGGCTGGAAGATCGACATCGACAAAGTTGAGGCCGATCGCAAACACATTGCCTATGCGATTCCGAGCCCCGCGCGGCGCAATGCCAAAGGCTGGGTCATTGACCCGGTGCCGGTGGTTGAGTCTTCAGACACGGATAGTGTGAAACAAGCGGCTGAGTAGGATGGTAGCGGAGGAGAGATTTGAACTCCCGAT
>WLXB01000113.1 GCA_012103295.1 Alphaproteobacteria bacterium
ATCGAAACGAAAGCTATGTTTAAAGTTGGTGATCAGGTGCGGGCCAAAACCTTGAATCCCAGCGGCCATACTCGACTGCCCCGCTATGCCCGCGGGCACGTGGGTACGGTGATTGCCGACCTTGGTGGACAGATATACCCAGACAGCAACGCGACGTTCTCCGGCGAAGGCCCCGAACGCGCCTATACGGTGCAGTTCAAAGCAACAGAGCTTTGGGGCGATGACGCCAACGCCAAAGACACCGTATGCATTGATCTCTGGGAACCGTACCTAGAGGCACCTTAACGTGACAAACAGTGTGCACGACATGGGCGGCATGCATGGTTTCGGCCCCATTCCCCGCGAAGATAACGAGCCGATTTTTCATGAAGATTGGGAAGGCCGCGTCCTCGGCTTGATGATGACGACAGGGGCTCATCTCAAAGGCAACATCGACAACACCCGATCACAGTCCGAGATGCTTCCAGCGGCCACATATCTTTCTTTGGCCTATTACGAACGCTGGTTCCTTCGTTTGGAACGGGTATGCAAAGAAAAAGGCTTGGTCAGTGCCGAAGACCTGTCAGCGCTTTGGGCGGGACAAGATGTTCCAGAAGCACTGGAAGCAGAGCCAGTTGGGCCCGACGACATGCGGCGCATGTTTGCAAAAGGACGCAGCTACAATCGGCAACTCGATAAACAGGCCTTGTTTTCAGTCGGCGATTGGGTCCGCGCTAAGAACATCAATCCAAAAGGCCACACCCGGCTGCCCCGCTATGCACGTGGTAAACTTGGGGTCGTTACGGCTGAACACGGCGGGCAGATTTTTCCAGACACCAATGCGACGTTCTCGGGCGAAGGCCCAGAGCGGCTGTATACCGTTCGGTTTCAAGCCACGGACCTGTGGGGGCCAGAGGCCAACCCCAATGACACAGTGTGCATCGACCTATGGGAACCCTACCTCGAAGAGACCGATCCGGCATGACGACTGAACCAAAATCCTTCACCGACCTCCTGCCTAAAACGATCAACGAACCGATTTTCAACGAACCATGGCAGGCGCAGGCTTTCGCCCTGACAGTCACGGTCCATCAGCAAGGGCTGTTCACCTGGGACGAGTGGGCGACTTGCCTCAGTGAGGAAATCGCTGCCGATAAGGCATCAGGCGGCCCAGAAGACGGATCCAATTACTACGCCCTGTGGCTCGCCGCGCTTGAACGATTGGCCAGCGCCAAAGGTGTGGTTTCCGGCGATGAACTGGCCAGCCTCAAGGACGCGTGGAAAGACAGCTATGTCGCTACACCGCACGGCCAGCCTGTGCCTGAGCCAAAGGCTTAAAGGCCCAAGTCCGCTTTCAACCCCAGGGTTTGATTCAGAACCCGTGCCAGTTGAGCGCTGATCTACCTGCAAATTGAAGCCGCGAGCGCGTTCACCTCGCGACTCGATAAAATTGCAGTGTTCACACCGCGCACGACGATGAGCACTATACAACTAACGGAGATATTCTCCTTTTGTTAATAAGAATAGTGGGAGTATGGTCTTTATTGGCAGTGCAGAAATGCTTGATGAACTGGAGGACGTGCGCAGTGGGAATGGTCGATCACACAGCCCCCGCGCCGCTCTTGCCCGAAGCGACGTCCAAACCCATCCTTTCACAGCCAGCTTGGTATACCCGCCCGCGCCTCGCCGCGCTGTGGCAGGACATCATTTCCCGCAAAGAGAAAATGACAACGTCCAAGGCTGTTACTGAATTTCTGAGTGACATGAAACGGATCAGTGATCGCCAGTTTCCCGAATGGCTAGATCGCCTCAAATCACACATTGAAGAATCTGATCTGCCCTTCGAGCATAAGCGAGAGATCATCGAGAAGCATGATTTCGAGATGTACTTTTACTGCGCCATCGTCGCAGCAGAAGCGATCAAAGCGTTCAAGCTATTTGAGCGCGCACCCGCCGACGAGCTTATGTCAGATATCAATGATCAAATCGATGGGGCATTGGGCCGCAACGGACGTGACGCCGCTGATTTGGTATTCGACATGCTGCGCACCGTTAAGCGATCTCAATATGAAGAAATGTATAAATCTCACGACCAGCTTATGAAATGGATTGTGCGGCTTATCGAACTAGACACCCGGCCCGAGACCAAAGAAATCTCAGAAGATATTGTGTTCCGCCAAGAGATGGCCGAACCACTAGCCTTCTGTTACGTCCACTGGTGGCTCGGTTTCAAGGAAACACGCCGCCTCGCGCCAGTGTACTAACCCACCTAACCGACCATCTGCGGCAACCACAGCGCGACGGCCGGAAACACAATTAGCAAAATCAATAACAGCAAGTCGCAAGCGAGAAACGGGATCGCGGCCGATACAACTTGCTGAAATTTAACGCGCGTGCCGTCAGGGTTTGGCGGCGTCACCCCGGTCATCAAAAACAGAAGTAAGCCGAAGGGAGGCGTTGTCAGGCTCATTTCCATAGCCAACAGCACGACGATGCCAAACCAGACCGGATCAAGACCAAGCGCACCCGCCAATGGAAAAAAGAACGGTATGGTGAGCAGTAGGATCGAAATTTGATCCATAAACATGCCGAGCACGACCAACACCAAAAACATCAGAGTAAGCTTGGCGTAGATCGGTGCCTCCCACACCGTTGCAGCGGCAACGACATCTTGGCTGGCGCCGGAGAATGCGAGCAGCTGGCTGAACGCGGCTGAACCGAAAATCAATAGGAACACCATACCGGTCACCGATACGGCGGTTTCAAGGCTTTTGGTCAGAGACAATCGCGACAATCCGCCGAACAGCCAAGCCAGGACAAGACTCGCTACAACACCGAACGCCGCCGCTTCCGACGGTGTCGCAATGCCAAGCACGATGAAACCGACAACACAAAAGACAATCAGCCCGAGCGGCAACACGTTGACCGCAAACACAGCCAGACGGTGCGAGAGCGGCGGCAGTTCAACGTCATAGGCCGGTGCCGCCGACGGGTCGCGCGCTACTTGAATCGCGATAGTCGCGCAATACAGCAGTGCTAGTACAAGCCCCGGGATCAATCCAGCCAACAACAATGCACCGATGTCGATCCGGGCCAAAGACCCCGTCAGCACAGCCAAATTGGACGGTGGAATAATCATCGCCAAACCACCGGTACCGATGATGGGCCCGATAGCGAGTGCCGTTTTATATCCGCGGCGTTGCATCTCCGGGACCATAAGACTGCCCAGCATGGCGGTGTTGGCCATTGTCGATCCAGTAAGGGCAGAAAAAGTCGTGCCTCCGACCACAGTCACGTAAGCCAGTCGCCCGGGTATGCGGCCAAACAGGAGATCTAGCGAATCAAACACGCGGCCAGCCAACCCCGCATGAAAGAGAAGCGCACCCATCCAGACAAACATAGGGATCGCGACCAATGTGAAGGTGGTGACCAGATTGGTCGAATTATCGACCAATTGAACTAAACCGCTGACCCCACCCATAAGGAACCATGCCCCGGCCATGTTGGCAGCAAGAAACGCGATTGCGACCGGCACGCCACCGAGCATAAGCGTGAGCACAACGAGAAAGATAATTAGACCTACGAATTCAGGAGTCATAACCGGTCCTCAAACCTTCTCGGGACCGGTGGGATCGTCGTTGGCGTAAAACGATGTTCGGGTAAGCGGGAAACGGAGCATCTCCATCCCAACACCAAGAAAACCGATCATCAGCGGCAAAAACAGCAACCACCGCGGGACGTCGATGGACCGCTGTTCAACATCGCCAAGACGTACACTCTCAACCAACAAAGTGCCCGCGATCATTGCGATCGAGAACGCCACTAAAGCACTGAGACCATAGATCGCATATTCCCACCACCGCTGGGTCGGAGACGGCAACCGATCAAATACAATTCGAACTGCAACGTGACCACGCTGGCGCACCAACCACGGCGCAGCAGCCATCGTAAAATAGAGGAGCGCGTATTCGGTCAAGGCAACCGTTGCCGCCGGTGGCTCAAAACCAAATGAGCGTAATGTCACGTCTGCAACGATGAGGAATGCGAGAGACGCAACGATGAACGCCGCCAGAACGGCAAGACCACGAATACACCCATCGTAAAAGCTGATCAGGAAACTCATGCGGCTGCCCTCTGGCACGGCCAAACGGCGCTCATGAAGAAAAAACAGACGAGTAACGGTTGTGCGAGTTCGTAAACGGGATCACACTTCGCCGCATGAACAAGGCATTTACGTTGCGGCTGGTCCGGTGCTTTCTGGTTGGGTTTGGCGCATTTGTCATGATCCTTGCCACGGATATCACCATACGCAGCCCGTTGGATGTGGCTGGTTACGTGCTGGGCGCGGGCGCATTGTGGTACGTGTTCGAAGTCTTCATTGCCGCCCCTGCCAATCGAAAAGCCAAACCGAAGGGGCCCACGCCAAAAGTCACGCCAAAACAAAACGCGCCCAAGCAAACGTCCTCGAAAACCCCTGAACATCCGCTCGGCGAAGATCATTTCGACTAGAACCACCATGCGCTAAGGCCCTAATCCAGACGATATTGCAGGGCGGGCATCTGGCCGGGGATCGAAAAATGGTTGTAATCGCGCCGGAGCATCGGGGATCTGTCGGGCCATACGCGCCCACACGGCATCGGACGCACGCTGGGTATATATAGACGCGGCATCAGCCGGAAGTTCAAAGAAAGTCATTCCATCTTCAACCAGTCGGGCTTTCTCGATCTCCTGAATTTTGAGGAAGCGCTCACGACTGCCGTTCTCATATCGCAAAGACTCCGATAACAACAACGCGCGCACATCGGCTGGTAGATTTTGCCAACGATCCAGATTCATTTGCAGGGTCATCACCAAACCGAGCACGCCCGGATCAATGCGATATTTAACGAACTTCTGAAACCCTTGGTCAGACATCGAGGTCGATGTCCAAGCTATAGCATCGACCGTGCCACGCTCCAGCGCCGTATAAACTTCACCGGACGGAATATCGACAGGAATGGTACCGACGGAATCTAAAAACGCACGATACGTTGGTGTGGTCCGGATTCTTTGCGTGGTTAATTCGGGGAGCCCGTTGGATCGCAGGTCAGGAACCGTTTTGGTAAAGATGTGTAGCTTTGGGCCGGTTTGGTGCCACCCGAGAAAGTAGGCGTTGAGTTTTGTCGCCCAAATATCCTGAATCGCATCGAACCCACCATTGGCCCGGGCTTCAGTTGGAGTGACTGACGCAGCCAGAAAAGCATCCGCTTCGGGTGCCAGGCCAAGCATGTAGGTGGCCGCACCGAAGTACATATCAACAACACCGCGACGCAACGCGTAGACCATCTGCCTTTGGGGGATGACTTCGGGACCGCCAATGTAGCGAATACGAGCGATGCCCTTAGCGCGAGTATTAAACGGCGCGACAAAATGTTCGTTGACGTCCTGGGCAAATTCAATCGATCGATTCCACGCCGTCATAAACGTGAGGTCGACTTCTTCAGCGATGGCACTGGAACCGAACAGCGCTCCAACGATAACGATGAACAAACTCTTTCTCATCGGGCGAGTGTTCCATCCGATGAAGCAGTGGTCAAACCGCTCGCGTCTTACTGAGGACGCGGTGGGCGCTCCGGGCGCTCGGGTCTGGCCGGCGGTTGTGGTCTCTCCGGTCGCTCTGGACGGTCCACAGTTTGTGGTCGTTCAGGGCGCTCAGGCCGCGCCGGAGCCTCGGGGCGGGCCGGCTGCTCCGGACGATCTGGCGGCGCCGCCTGTTGTGGCCGCGCAGGCAATTGCGGTTGCGATGGTGTTGCTGGACCGCCACTCGGCGCAGCCAGGCTGGGCGTGTTGTTGCCTGCAGGCGGTGGTGCTGGATTGTTATTGCCACCACCCGGTCCATTGCCGCCACCATTGCCATTCCCGTTTGGCGGAGGAGGAGGTGGGGGAGGATTGTTCGGACCGTTTACACCGCCGCCTTGGCCGTTGCCAGGACCGTTACCTTGGCCACCACCGTTACCGCCCCCGTTAGCATTACCGTTCGGCGGTGGTGGCGGTGGATTCGGCACTGCGCCGTCTTGTGGCGGCGGCGCCGCGCTTGCCGGATTGAGAGCTCCGTTTGGCTCAACAGTACCATCGATTTGAACCGGTTGTTGAGCAGGCGGCGGCGGCCCTGGTGGCAGCGGCACGCCGCCAACAGCCAACGCCCCATTCACCCCGGCCTCTGGGAAACCGAGCACGGAGAACGTCTGAATACCGGACGAGAACGGCAGGGCGGGTCGAACTGCTAATGTCTGTGTCGTCAATTGCGCATTCTCAAGCGTGCCGCGGGCAACAACAATATCGCCAGCCGCAATGCCGTCACCCGCGATGGTCACCTCACCCACACGTAAGTCACCGAACGAGGTTGCGCGGACAGGTCCTGAAACGAGAACGGCATCTCCTGGTGTCGCCAAAGATTGAATTGAGGAGGCGACCACCACATCGTCCGCACGACGCAACCCGGAAACAACGATCCAGCTGCCTGTTTCTAGGCCAGCGACGTCAACACTGTCACCGAATCCAGATACTGCAACCGTCTGCCCCGCAACCGAGAGAGTGGATCGATCAGCATCAATCGATTCGACCGGACCAGCGACAGCCACTTGCACCGCGACAGAGGACGCAACCAACGTGCCATCAATCGGATAAGCTTCGACCGCAACCAACTGGCCAAGCTGAATATCACCATCCGCACCGGCGAATCCTTCCACGGAGACAGCTGTGTCAGCCGTAACTTCAACTTCGTAGCCATTGACGCAGATCGACGCAAAGCCCGTTACCAGACCGATGATACCGGTGCCGCCGAGACCGCGTTCTTCGCCGGCTGCAATAACAGCCGTGCCACCGATGCCTCGTTCATCAAAAGCGATGACCCCGGTTCCACCAAGTCCGCGACTGCCGGTGTCGGTCAGGCCTGTGCCGCCTACGCCCTGTTCAATTGGAATAATTGAGGTAAGACGTGACAGAACATCTGTGGTGCTGATTCCGGTGCCGCCAAGCCCTTGTTCAACAGAGCGTTCGAATCGGCAGACCCCTAGATCCTGAGCTCGAACCTCTGGCAGACGCAGGGTCGGCGCAAATAGAACGCTAGAACTAAAGGCAATTAGAAGGGCGACTGCCCCTTTTGTAAGACGCACCATGACCTAGCCCTGCACGTCCGGCTTGCCCGGGTCCTCGTCGATGTCGGTCTCAGAATCGTCTGCGAGTTTCTCGTCCGGGCCATCGTAGTAATAAAGGCCAAGGCTCATTCGCTCAGTGGCGTTTGCGTCTCCCTCATCTTTGTCGGCCAAGGCAAGAGCATCTTTGTTAAGTTCGAGCAAGGCCTCCATGCCGACCTCGCGTGCCCGCTCGCGCAATAGCTCAACGCTCTTCGGGGTTAAACGATCATAGTAAACCGCACGCTCAAAAAGTGGTTCGCCATCATCAAGCAAATTGTGAACGCTTGTAGCCATATGGTCGGCAACATTACGGCCAAGATAGTAGGCCTTCTCATCGAATCCCTTGCTCGGCACGAACGCTCCTTGATTGAGGGTAACCATGCCGGCGTTGTCGATGCTGACGACCTCTAGCCGCACCCATTCGTCGAGAATCACTTTCGCCCGGATATCCGTGGAAACAGCACGCATAAGAGAATCAAACGACGCGGCATCCGAATCCTCTGACGTTTTCGGGAGGGCGCTGGGTGACCCGTCACCATCTATATACTTTGGATCCCCCGTCCAAATGCCGATCAACCGCGCAGAAAGAGAAACCGACGGCGGCGGCGTTCGATCAGGCGGCGGAGAATAAAGAATACGGTTCACGTCTTTTCTTTGCAGGCCCGTCAGAACGCTGAGGCGGCTGACCGACGGCTCCGACTCGTCGACCGGGAAATCAGTGCGGGCGACATCCACATAGACCGCTTTCAGCAGATTCGAGAGATAAGGAAAGGTCATTCCTTGGCCGATAAGCGCCCGAATCAAAGGCCTCATTAGGCGTGTCACTGCGCGCACGAACGCCTTGGAGGGTTCTCCAGGCGTTACGTTCCGCGGGTTTGAGCGCCCGCTCATGGGTTGGTTGGCTCGATCATGTCCGGAGGACTATAGACTAAAATTTGTGGGGAAAAAACCCACATTTTTTTAATTGACGTGGATATTTTCCCCACGTATGTTCATTCCAGTTCGTGGGGAGATTACCCACGCAGCAGAAACCGAACAACAAAGGGATTAGAAAAATGACCACACAAGATTGGAAAAACAGCCTTCTTCTTCGCAGCTTCGCCTATGGCAGCGCCTTCTCCAGCGCCATGGCTGAAACCAATACATCGATCGATCCGGAAACGGCCGCGATCAATGCCCAACTCGAAGAGCTTGGATTTGATGCCGACATGGTCAACGCCGACTTGGAAGAAATGCCAGAAGCTGATCGCTATGGGGCCCTACAAAGCCTCGGAGTCGTGCTTCCCCAAGACGCCTAATCCTAAGAAATCCCAACGACGGATCGCCCGTCCCTTCGGTCCGTCCACTTCGGCTTGCGACACTTTATGAGTGTAAGCCGTTGGATAAGACCGACGTCATGTTACTTCAACTCTCCCTTCCTACCCGGGCATGACGTCGGTCTTGTTCTTCCCCCACAGCCCGCCGAATACGCAAATATGCCGCATTTGATCGGCGTTCCTCTATGAACGCGGAACGGCTATGTCTCTGGCCATACGGACCCTCGCCTGCCTATGCTGCAAGAGGACTCGAAACTAAAGCAGAGATAACCATGCATCGCAGAGAACTTCTTAGATCCGCTATGGCGGCCGCAGCCGTATCAGCACTGCCCCTCAAACAAGCCTGGGCAGAAGATGTCCAAGCAATTTCTTTGGACGGCAACAGCATCACACTGAACAAAGCCGATATTCGAGATTTCGCTGGTGAAATCGACGGCATTGTTCTGAAACCGGACAGCGCGGGCTATGACATCGCCCGCCAAGTGTGGAATCGCTTTTGGGATCGACACCCAGCCCTCATCGCCCGCTGCACCAGCGTCGACGATGTGGTCACAGCGGTAAACTTTGCCCGTTCCCATCGCCTACTGACTGCCGTGCGGTGTGGCGGACACAGCATGTCGGGCAAAAGCGTATGTGATGGCGGCCTCGTTATCGATCTCTCATACATGAATCAGGTCGATATAGATGTGGATCAGAAAGTTGCTCATGTCGAAGGTGGAGCCCAGCTCGGCGATATGGATCGCAAAGCGCTACCACTTGGCTTAGCCACCACTGCGGGTGTCGTTTCCCACACAGGTGTCGGAGGATTGACTCTGGGCGGCGGCATGGGCCGCTTGCAACGAAGGTTTGGCCTGGCGATTGATAACGTACTTGGCGTTGAGATTGTGACCGCCGATGGAAAAATCCTGACGGCCAACGCTAAAGAAAACCCAGATCTGTATTGGGGGGTGCGTGGCGGCGGCGGCAACTTCGGTATCGTCACCAAGTTTATATTTCGTCTACACAGCATGAACCCCATGGTGATCAACTTTGGAGTTCGGTTTCCCATGGCTGTCGCCAAGGACGCCTTGAAACTCTACTTCGATTTTTCCAGTGGGGCCGACGAGGACTTGTTCATCTTAGGTGGTGTCTCCATGCGCGAAGACGGCACGGGCGGTGTCAGCATCGGCGGCAATTACTTTGGCGACCCGTCAAACGTTGACCGTGTTCTCAAGCCTTTGCGTGATTTCGGCAAAGCCACGTCGGACCGAGTGATTCCCATTGAGTATGTTAAGATTCAGCGGATCGCCGATGACGGTGTGAACGCACCGGGCAAAAGGCGTTATGCAAAAGGCGGGTTTCTGCGCGAAGTCAATGACGACCTCATCACCACACTCATCGAGCGGATGGAGCCGATGCCGAGCCGGAGTTTCAGTGTAGGGCTTCTGCCCATGGACGGCGCACCGAGCCGCGTTGGCGCGAGCGATACCGTTTGGGCGCATCGAGATGCGTCCTACAACATCGACTCAACCAGCACTTGGGCAATGGATGACACGGATGTCGATGAAGAGATAATTTCGTGGAACCGTGCCTATTGGAAAGATGTGGAGCCCTTCACACGCGGGTTCTATATTAATCAGCTGATTGACGAGGACCAAGGTCAGGTGAACTCAAATTACGGCAACAACCATGCCCGCTTGGTTAAAGTAAAAAACCAATACGACCCGACCAACTTCTTTCGCCTTAACGCGAACGTGCGGCCAACAGTATAGAAAAACTGCTCATAGCCCCCGAAACAAGAGAATGAGAAATTAGAGTGCGCGCGTTTATTGTAGATGATGACAAAACAGTTGCCGACGTCACGACTGGATTGCTGAAGGCTGGCAACATCGACTCTGTCATCGCGGATTTCGATGGCGACATCATCGCACAAGTGCGTGCAGGCCAATTCGACGTGGTGCTCATGGACATCATGATGCCAAACGTCGACGGGCTCGAACTGTGCCGCCAGATTAAAAATGACGCCGCAATTGAGCATATCAACGTCGTTATCGTGTCCGGCAAAGCCTATGACTTCGACAAACGCCGCGCTAAAAAAGCTGGGGCCGACGGCTACATTACTAAGCCCGTTAATCCAGAAAGTTTTGCTGCAGATATCCGCGCCATTGTAGAGGCGTCGTTCAGCGTGACCTATTGGGGAGTCCGTGGAACACTCCCGGTGCCAGGACAGCACGCCATACGATATGGCGGCAACACGTCTTGTGTAACTATGGCGTTTCCCAACGACCGAACTCTCGTCTTTGACGCGGGCACCGGTATTAAGGCACTTTCAGATTCGGTCATGAAGAACCGTGGCGGCAAAATGTCCGCCCATCTTTTCATCTCTCATCCCCATTGGGATCACATCAACGCCTTTCCATTTTTTGCGCCCTTCTTCGTGCCTGGCAACAAATTCGAAGTGATCGGAGCAAAACATGGCGATCGCACAATGGAATATCTACTTTCGGCACAGATGGACGACGTATTTTTTCCCATCCTCGTGACAGACATGGGCGCGTCGATCACTTTCAGGAATATTGGCGAGGAGACCATCACCATCGATGACGACATCGTGGTCGAGACGATGCTCTTATCCCACCCTGGGAATTGCCTCGGCTACCGCGTTAAGTTCGGTGGAAAATCCATTTGTTACGTCACTGACAACGAACTCTACACACCAGAGTCTGGATTCCAGAACGTCTCCTATGAAACCAAGCTAATTGAATTCGTAAGAGACACAGATATTTTAATCACGGACACCACCTATTTTGATGAAGACTACCCAAAGCGCATTCATTGGGGACACTCTGCCGTCGGGCGCGTTGTCGATATCGCAGCAACCGCGAACGTTAAATCCCTCCATTTGTTCCACCACGACCCTGACCAGTCTGACGACGACATTGACCGTAAGCTGGGCGTCGCCC